>CAJWHT010000056.1 GCA_913041495.1 uncultured Desulfobacteraceae bacterium
CCCCGACATGCTCTCACAGTCGCGTTGGTGCGTCGTCGAACCTGAACAGCCGCCAACTCGGGCAGCGAGGTCACCACATTCCGGACACTGTCGTAGGTGGACCTGCCGATGAGCACCTGACCGCCGATGCTGTTGGATTCGATGCGGGAGGCACGGTTGACGGTGTCACCGACGATGCCGTATTTCATCCTGAAGTCGGAGCCGATGTTGCCCACGATAACCTGGCCGGTGTTGATGCCGATACCCATTTCCATGGGAGGAAATCCGGAGGCGGCGATTTCCCGGTTTAGATCTTCCAGACGGTTCTGCATCTCTATGGCGCAGGCAATGGCACGTTCCGGGTCATTGCCGTGGGATTCCGGTGCACCGAATACCGCAAGGATGGCGTCACCGATGATTTCATCGATAATCCCGTCGTACTTGAGGATGATTCTGGACATTTTTTCAAGGTACCGGTTGAGCAGTTTGACCATTTCCTCGGGGTCCCGGGTTTCCGACAGGCTGGTGAAGCCCCGAAGATCGGACATCAGTACGGTGACGGTTTTTCGTGAACCGCCGATCTGGTGCCCCTTGGGGGAGGTGAGAATTTCATCCACCACCTTTTGTGACAGGTAGCGCCCAAAGGTCTCTTTGATGAAGTTGACCAGGTTCAGCCGTTCTTCAGATACATTGATTATCTTTTTGAGCATGGTTGATCTGGATTCCGCAAGTATCCGGATTTCATCGGGGGTGTCTTGGGGCAGGTCAACGTGGTTTGACTGCGTATAGTCCTTTTGTGTCTCTTCATTGGCTTTGGCCAGCACTTCCAGCGGAAGAATGATCCGGTCGGTGAGGAAATTTTTCAAGGTCACCATCATAAAGACGATGATGATAGTTACCAGGATAATGATGCGGACGGCATACCAGAACAGATCGACAGCACCGGCGTCTTCAGCCAGCCAGCGGTATACCAGCGAATAGACCAGAAGCACCCCTTCGATGAACAGGATTCTCCAGAAAACCCCCATGAGCAGAATTTTTCGAACACTGTTGGTTTTTTTCATGGCCCCTTAACAATCCTTGCTATAAGTCATATTCAGTCACCGGCTACGGGGCAGGCGGGTCTCCATTCGGGACGGTTGTTGCGCATTTAAGTTTTATGCTATTTAAGGCCGGCTTACAAGCCGCAAATTATATTTGAGGGCAGGGACAGGTTTGGGGAAAGTACGGGGGATGAGGCTTTCAACCTATTTTGGTGCGCCCAATTATCCGAAGCGGTCTTTGGTACCATTGGGGGCTTTTTGCAAATTTGCATTTGCCAGGCCAAAGACTATCCTAAACAGCTCCTTTAGCATCTTTTCCTGATGATACCGGCTTTCAACCGTCTGTCTGGCATTTTCCCGGATCTTGTCCATGAAGGAGGGATATTCCAGGCAGGCCGTAACTTTTTCTGCAAGCTTTTTCGTGTCAAAGAAAGGGGTGAGTACACCGTTGACACCGTCCTGGATGACTTCTTTTACCGGCTGGGTGTCCGAGGCCACCACCAGGCACCCGCAGGCCATGGCTTCCAGGAGGGACCAGGAGAGAACAAAGGGAACGGTGAGGTAGACGTGGACCGTGGATGCCTGAAGTACTTCCAGGTACTTTCCATAGGGCAGGGGCTCTATAAAGTGAACCCGTTCCGGATCCAGGGCCACCTTTTCGGTCATGATTTTTTTGTACGTCTGGCCTTCCGGCAGTTTTGGGCCATAGCAGATCCGGTCCTGTCCCACAATCACCACATGGGCGTTGGGGCGCCGTTCCAGAATTTTTGGAATGGATTCAATGAACTGGGGAAACCCCCGGTAAGGTTCAAACCCCCTGGCCGTATAGGTGACGATTTCTTTGGCGTCGCTAAGATCCAGATCCGGCAGCACCAGTTTTTTGCCAGGCTCAGGTTTGAAGTAGGCCGTATTGATGCCTTCGTGCACCACGCTGAGTTTCGGGTGAAATTCTTTGGGAAACTGTGCCTTCTGCCATCCGGTGGGACACAGGCCGTGGTCGCAGGAGGCAAGGTCGGACAGGATGCCCTGGCTGCGTTCCCGAAGTTCCATACGCCCGCCCAGGGTGACCGGTTCTTTTCTGCCGAACCTGGCATTGGGCAGCCGCGCATCGTAGTACCATTCAAAGTATCCCAGGAAGGGGACTTCAGGAAAGACATCCTTGACAAAAAAAGTGCTGCCCCAGCCGGAGGCCCCCACAATAATGTCCGGTTTGAATCCTTGCTTGCGCAGATTGAGCAGCACCTTGGCCACCGCCTCTCCCCTGTGCTGCATGGCGGCCAGGGTTTGGGCCGGTGCCTCGTCCTTAAACACTTCCTTTTTTACCCCTTTGATTTCCCACTCGGGCCTGGGATTGGCCGTGACGAACCGGATATCGTTGTCCGGGTGCCTGCCTAAGTGTTCGGCCATGGATCTGAACTGGGCCGGGAAATTGGGATGAATGAATATCAGGTTCATGGCTGGGCGCTACCTTTCCTGGAGAGCGAAACTCAAGGTGTTTACAAAGGGGTCCAGCAGATAATCCAATATGGTTCTTTCTCCGATATGGATGTAGGCAATGAGCACCATGCCCGGGTAAAGCACGTACTTTTGGTCTTCGGCCTCAAAGTAACTCTGCCCGGATTCGATCCTGACATTGTAAAAGGTCCTTCCCTGGGAGTTGGTAAAGGTATCCGGGCTGATGCTGACCACACGGCCTTCCAGTTTTTGAAATTTCCTTGCATCCTTGTTGGGCAATTGGAGAAAGACTTTCTGGTCCAGCTTAATATACCCGATGTCGGAAATATCCAGATGGGCCTCAATCACCAGGCGTTCTTCGGAAGGAACGATGTCGGCCAGGGTGTCGCCGGGCTGGACCACACCGCCCCGGGTGACTTTGTACAGCCGTTTCACCACCCCGTTGATGGGAGATCGGATAGTGGTTCGCTCCAGGCTGTCTCTGAATTTTTTAAGTCTTACGGTGAACTCTTTGAGTTCCTGTTTGGCTTCTTTGAGTTCTTCCGCTGTTTTTTCCTTGAATTTGTTCTGGGTCTCGGTAAGTTTTTCCCGGGTTTCGATCAGGGCATGCCTGGCCTCTTTCAGCGAGGAACGGTCCTTTGTGATCTGGCCTTCGGTTTCCTTTTTGCGCCTGAGAATTTCAATGTGTTTGATCCTTGTAGTAAGGTTGTCCTTGAGCAGGTCTTCACTCAGGGTCAGTTCCTCTTCAAGCAACGGCAGGCGTTCAAGTTTATTCGTCAGCTGGGCCTGGATGGATTGAATCCGCTGTTCGCGTTGACGCACGCTTGTGGCCAGCTTGTTCAGGGTGGACTGGTGGCTCTTTCTCTGGGTCTCGAACAATGCCTTGGCCTCTTTGACAAGTTGGGGAAGTGCTGTGGCCAATTCCCCGGGTACCACCATTTCAGACTGGTCTTTGAGTTGGGCTGTCAGACGGAGAACGTCCACTTTCAGGGCGTCCACCCGCATGCTCAGCTCTTCTAAACTTGCGCCGGACCGGAGTTGTTCCAGTTCCACAAGGGGTTGGCCCACGCTGACGATATCTCCTTCCCTGACGTTGATCTGACGGATGATACCGCCTTCAAAGTGCTGTACCTGCTTTACCCGGCCGCTGGGCACCACTTCTCCGTCAGCCATGGAAACCACGTCCAGGGTTCCCTGATAGGCCCAGGCCACAAAGGCCACGCACATCACCACCAGCAGCAGGAAAAAGAGGTGGGTGGTCCGGGTGATATGTTTTGGGTTTGTGTCCATCATGCGGGTCCGGGCTGATCTGGTTTGCGGATGAGTTCGGGCACGGGTTTCCGGTTGAGATTGAGAATCATGCCGGTGCCTTTTAGAATTTTGGGGTCATTGGTAAATACGACAATGGTCTTACCGGCACGGGCCAGGTGGTTCATCACCCGGTAGACCGCTTCAACGCCTTTTTGATCCAGGGCATCCGTGGGTTCGTCCAGCAGGGCGAGCCTGCCTTCGGATGCCAGGGCGCGGGCCAGGGATATCCGACGGCGAATTCCCGGTGGAAAATTTTTCTCATTATCCGTCACCGGGGTCTCTAAGCCTTCCGGGGTTCTGTCCAGAAAAGATCTTAGATCCGCCGTTTTCAGTATTTCATTGAGTTTTTCCTGGGGCAGTTCCGGGTTCAGCATCACGATGTTTTCCCGGAGTGTGCCGGCGATAAATTCAGGTTCCTGGGGCATGTAGATGATTTGCTTGCGCCACCAGGCCGGGGCCATTTGAGCCAGGTTGACGCCGTCGGCCATCACCCGTCCCCGTTTGGGTTCCAGCAGGGTGACGATGAGTTTGGCCAGGGTGGTTTTGCCGGCGCCGTTGTCTCCCGTGACACCGAGTACGGCACCCGGCGGCAGGGCCAGGTTCAGGGATTCAAACACCGGGGTTGTGGTGTTGGGATAGGCAAACCCAAGGTCGTGGAATTCCAATTGTCCCGTGTAGGTTTTCAGGGCGGTGCCACCGGTGGATTCCAGGGGCAAAGGGGTGAATCCGGACAGAAAGGAAAAGGATTGCTTGGCACGGGATAAGGCAAATATGGCCTGTACCAGCTTGGTGGTATTCTGGTAGGCACGTCCGCAGAGGATGTTGGCCCCGATGAGGGCTCCGACGGACAATTCCCCCTGCACAACCAGCAGGGCACCTGCGGCATATATGAATACGGAGGTGATGGCACTGCCGGTCATGGTCATGGTCTGGCTGATTTCCCGGTAATCCGACAAGGTGGCGTTGAGGTGGGACATGCGGTCTAACTGGCCCTGCCATTTTTGTGATAGAAAGGGGGCCGCGCAAAACGCTCTTACGGTTTCAAGGCTGTTGACGGCGGAAAAGCTAAGATGCCTGTGGGCCGACATCTCTTCCGCGAATTTTTCCCCGGTGTTTTTCGATCTGATCAGGGTGATCCATCCAAGAATCAACGCCACCCCGATGCCGGCCAGTGCGATGCCCGCAAGCAGAGGGCTGAGCAGATAGATGACAAAGATCAGGATCAGTGAAAAAGGGGCGTCCAGAGCGGCGTTAAGGTTTTGGGCCGTATAGGTTTGCTGGATGGTCTGGACATGGGTTAAGGCTTCCTGGACCTTGGGTTTGGATATCCGGGCCATGGGTTCGGCTTTGGCGCGGCTGATCAATGTTAGTATATCTTTGGCAAGACCGTTGTTGGGTGCCTGGTTGACTGCTGCCGCCATTTTTGTCCGGATCAGTCTGAAACAGAACTGGAGGACGGCGGCGATACACATGCCTATCGTAAGGGTTATTAGGGTGCCGTGAAATCCATAGCTGACATACCGGTTCAGCACCTGAATGACATACATGGGCATGGCCAGGGTGAGCAGGGTAGTGAGCAGGGTGGCAGCGATGATTTCGGCCGCCAGAACCGGATGGCGAAACAGGCGTCTGAAAAGTTCTATCATTTCTAAAGATTCCGGCCGTCCGGAGCTTGAAAAGCTATCGGGACGGCCGGAAAAAACCTTTTAACCTATTCCTGGGTGTCGGATTTAAACAGATCGATATCCATCTGACCCATGGCAAAGACCAGGTTGTAGGCGGCTATCTTCATGTCTTCCCGGGCTGCGATGGCTGTACCCTGGGCATTGATATAATTGACTTCGCCGTTTAGGACATCCAGCAGGGAGCGGGTGCCCATTTTACGCTCTTTCTTGGCCAGTTCCAGAAAGTTTCTAAGGATATCCGCCTGTTGATCCAGAAGCTCCTTGCGTTCGGTCAAGGTCAGGTATTGTTCCCAGGAGTTGCGGACCTGTTCTTCAACCAGCTTCCGGGAGTGTTCCAGGTGTGTGGCAGCCGCTGTGGTGATGGCCTGGGCGCTTCTGACCGCAGCAACGTCGCTTCCGCCGCTGTAAAGATTGTAGGAGAATTCAATACCGAAGGAATAGTCTTTTCTTTGTTTATCAAAGCCGTCATTGTTGTCGGCGTGAATGTATTCCCCGAACAGGCTAGCGGTGGGAAAATACGCTGCTTTTGAGATGGTAATATCCTTGCGGCTCATGTCCAGGTCGTATTTATTGATCTGAATTTCAGGATTGTTGCCCATGGCAATGGCCACGGCAGGTTCCAGTTGAGCCGGCAGAACGGCATCGGGCAGGGGAAGTTCAATAAAGGCGGCGACTTCTTCGTCAGTGGGGTGGTGATAAAAAACAGCTTGGAAACGGTTTTTCGCAAGCTTGAGTTCTCCTTGGGCCTCTACCCTGAGGGCCATGGCCCCTGCGAGCTGGGATTTTGCCTGGAGTACATCCGATGTCAGGCCGGCCCCTTTTTCCACCAGGGCCTTTTCCACCCCGGTCAACGCTTTGATGCGGCTTTCGGAATATCTGGCTGTTTTCAGCCGCTCCCGGGCCCGGACAACCTGAATATATGCTGTGATACCGTCTCTAAGGGTTTGCTGGGTGATGCCATCCAGGCTTGCCAATGCCTGTTCCAAGGCCACTTGATCCCGTTTGATAGTCCCTGTGGTTTTTCCGAAATCGGTGAGTAACTGGGTGGCTTTGAGGGTGAGTTCGTGGCGCCAATGGTAGGAGTTCACCTGGTCCTCTTTCTCAATGGCTTCCTTACCGGCGTCTCCGTAAAGATCCAGGGAGGGAAGATACAGGCCGATGCTCTGACGCAGTTCGTTTTCAGCGGATATCACGCGATTTTTGTATGCCTGGACTTCTTGATGGGTGTTCAGCAACTGTGACAGGAGTGTGTGTGGATCCGTACTAAATGTAACACCTTGAGGGGCTTCTGCAGTTTTCGTCATCTCTGCCGAAGGGGATGTTGCATGTAGCGGAGACAAAAAACAACATACGGAAAATACGATTGTCAGCACTAAAATAGGTTTTTTTATCATGAGATTTTTCCTCGTTTGAACGTTAATGTCCCATCATTTCTTGATCTTCCCGGGCGAACGTGAAGGCTCCAGTCTCACCCAAAGGTCCTGCCCACATCGGCTAAAATTAAGACCTTGACGGATTATTACTTGCTTTCGGTTTAGCGTGTCACTAACATAAACAATAAAGTGCCTGCTTTGTCAAGCATAAAAAGTCTGAAATACACCTGAAAACAAGGGGCTTTCCGTGGTAGCGTCAGAGAATGGGGACCGGTGTCCGTTATGAACCTTGCAAAACGATTGAAACAGACCCGATGGGCGATATTTTTTACCGGTATCTGCATCACCAGCCTCTTTGCCGCACTCTATATTTTCAAACCGGCCTACCTGCGTTTGCTGGAACTCAAACTTTACGACAGTTATCTGCATCAGGTCCACACCCCACCTGAAAATCCACGGGTCGCTGTGGTGGACATTGATGAGCGCAGCATCAACCGCTACGGCCAGTGGCCCTGGCCCAGGTACCGGGTTGCCGTGCTCTTAAAAAAGATTCAGAACGCAGGAGCGCTTGCCGTGGGGTGTGATATCCTTTTCGGTGAACCTGACGGTACATCTCCGGGTACGCTAAAGCGGATGCTCAAGCGGGATCTCGACCTCGACGTGGGATTTACCGGTTTGCCCGCAAAGCTGATGGACAATGACCGCCTCCTTGCCGACGTTCTGGCAACCGGTCCCTTTACCCTTGGGTATTCCTTTCATTTCAGGGCGGAGGACCTGGGCAAATCGGCTGCATATCTGCCCGCCCTCAACGCCGCTGTGGTAAAAGAACCCGGTGCTGAAAGTCCCGTTTATTATTTAATCCGGGCACAACAGGTGATTCCGCCGTTGCCTGAGTTGTTAAAATCCCGTCCCTGGGCCGGATATATGAATACCCAGACCGACATGGATGGGGTCTTGAGAAAGGTGCCCCTAATGATTGCATGGGAGGGGCGGCTTTATCCTCACCTGAGCCTGATTACACTGATGGCTGCCCTTGAAGGACAGATCACGGCCCCCATGGTCAAAGTCAGTTCCGGCGGCATCAAATCCATTCGTATCGGCAGCACGGCGATCCCCGTGGATGCCAACGGGGCAATGCTGGTCAACTATAAAGGCGGTCCGTTTACCTATCCTTTAATTTCTGCCGCAGATGTATTGGAAGACAGCAACACTCTGGACAAACTCAAAAACAAGGTGGTCTTCCTGGGCACCTCAGCCTCCGGCCTGATGGATATCCGGGTATCGCCTCTGGCCGAGGTCTTTCCGGGAGTGGAAGTCAACGCCACTGTGGCGGACAATATTTTGAACAAGGATTTTATTGCCAGGCCGGACTGGGTTCCCGGCCTTGAATTTGTGGCCATTGTGCTGTGGGGGATAATCACCACGGTGCTGATCGGCTGGGCGGGAGCCTGGCTGACCCTGCCGGTGACCCTGGTGCTGGGAGGCGGTGCCTGGGCCGGCGGATATTTCGCCCTGAAGAATTATCACCTTTGGATTTCGCCTTTTTTTCCGCTCCTTGTGCTTGGGGGCAATTTCGGTTTTTTGACCTTATTTAAATTCTGGTTTTCAGAGAGAAAGAAGAAGTTTTACAGGTCTGCATTCAGCCGTTACGTCTCCAAGGCCGTTGTGGATCAGATCAGTGACGCCCCTGAAACCATGAGTCTGGAAGGGGAAGAAAAACAGATGAGCATCATGTTTACCGATATTCGAAGCTTTACCACGATATCGGAGAGTCTTTCCCCCACCCAGGTCACCAATCTACTTCACGATTATTTTACCCCGGTGACCCGAAGCATCATCAAAAATAAGGGAACCTTGGACAAGTTCATCGGCGATGCGGTCATGTGTTTCTGGAATGCCCCACTGGATGTTGAGGGGCATCCCGGGCTGGCGGTTCAGACAGGTTTTGAAATGCTGGATGCCCTGGGGGAATTGAACAAGAGCTTTATCCACAAGTACGGCATCACCATTGATATCGGCATCGGCATTCATACCGGTACCTGCCGGGTGGGTAACATGGGATCAATGGATCTCTTTGACTATACGCTGATCGGAGACAACGTCAATCTGACCTCCCGCCTGGAGGGGCTGACTAAATTCTACGGGGTAAAAATGATCGTCAGTGACGCCTTGAGGGCCCAGGTCCCCGATGACTTTTATTTTCAGGAACTGGATCAGGTTCGGGTAAAGGGCAAAACTGAACCCGTGGGGATATTCACTGTGTACACAAAGGATGAAAACGGCGAAGATACGGCGTCACTGGCCGAAGAATTGTCTACCTATGAAGGCGGGCTTGCCTTATATAAGGAAAGAGATTTTAAAAAAGGGCGGGAAATCTTTTCTGATCTAGTGGACCGGTATCCGGATACCAAGGTTCATAGGATTTATCTGGAGCGGTGTGCCTATTTTATGGATACCCCGCCCGACGCCGACTGGGACGGGGTATTTGTCCATAAAACAAAATAGGTCTGCTCACGGTATCGCAAACGTTTTTTTATCCCGCTTTCATTTCAACAACGTTGCCGGCCTGGGCTGCCACATTTACACCGACTCTCAGGGCTTTGAGGCCGCGTACATCAGGCAGGTCGTCCAGTTCCAGCACTTCCATGTCGTTTTGGAGTTTGCCCCGGGCCGTGAGAAAATCAATATGCTGACGGATTTCTCTGCCTTCCTTGGGGGTGCTGTAAACCACTGCGATTCGTCCGGGCTGAGTCAGCCGTTCTCCGGAGCCTTTGACCAGGGCTTTGTCCAGCCGGGATTTGATGATTTCATGGCGGACATCGTATGCCCCGTCCACGTCAAAACGTTTTTCATCAAACCGGAACCGGATGGAAAGCGGCGTATGATTCACCAGAATCAGGTGGCAGGTATCCAGCGGCACTTTGAGCTTGGGCTTTACCTTTTCGGTGTGCCAGGCAAGGCCGCAGGAAAGAATGAGCTGCCACAGGGTCATATCTTGGATGTGAAAGGATGCCAGGCGCAGGCTTTCATTCATGGATGCGCCGATGTACATCATGTAGTCCACCCCGTCGGTCTGCCGTTTTTCAAAATAGTGGGGAAAGCTTTCCTGGATCTTGCCGTCTTCCTGGTCAAGATAGGCGGACAGGGCCTGGTTCAGTTGGAATACAGAGTCTTCATAGTCCTTGCGCTTGTTGTATACCATGCCGGCAACCGGGTCCAGAGCGGTTTCATAGGCGTCTATCTTTGCCGCCACGTCAGGACTTAAGTGTTTGAGATCTTTGAAGGTCGGGGCAATTTCATTGGTCAGCAGCTGAAATACGGCGTTTTCGTCGTTGGAGGTCACCCCTTTTGAGATCTGTTCCATCCGGTTCTTAAGCCTATGCTTGAACTCCTTGAGAATAGGCCAGGGCCGCAGGTGTTCACTGGCCCTCATTACATCCATGGCCAGAGTCAACTGCTGGGTCAAATCCTTTTGAATGCCCCGGTTCCGGGCCAGAGAAGACCCCCTTATGTCGGACTGTCCGTAAAAGGGTACGACATCTTTAAATATGATGGGTTCCATCTCAGAGGCGGTATCTCCTTGTCTTACCCGTTCCATGTGCCTCATGGCTGCCTGTTCGAACCGCCATTCCACAGACGGGTGTACCGCTGTGCATTTTTCTTTGATAATACCCTGTACGTGTTTGTCCATCTCATCGATGCCCCGTTTCAGGGCCACGGAAAAGATCGGCGTTACCTGTTCCATCAGATGGGAATCTAGAGGACCCAGTCCGTTGGGACTTCGGGTGAAAACCTCCAGAAGTCCGATCATCTCTCCCTGGTAGCGCAGGGGGGACAGAAGCATGGACCTTACACCTGCGGCAAGGGCCTGTTCTTCGACGGGCAGCCTATTTTTTCTCTTGGCAAGGTCCGGCACTCGGTAGACCTCAGAACCCTGTGCCGCCTCCATCCACAAGGACCCTTCAATGTCTTCAAGGGTGAAGTGTTTGGAATTTGAAAACAGGCAATTGATATTTGAGTCGCAATCATTTTTTATGATCATCACCTGTTCTTTGCGCAGGGCTGCAATGCCCAGGAGCATGTCCGGTTTCTGGAACAGGGTTTGAAGACGTTTTTCCAGAAGGTGAATGCCATCGGCACTGAAGATGGAATGCTGGTCGATCAAGTCCCTCTCCAAGGCTGAAATCACCTCTGATTCAGTCACATCCAGAGCCCTGACCAGGGTAAACCCGGAAAATTTGAAATCCGTAAGATTGATGTACTTTTCTATAACGCTCAGCGTGGTGATGTTGTTCGTGATGTCCTCTAGTTCTTCTTCGGAAAGCTTTTTTGGGGGCTTTAGCGGGTTGATTTTGACAAACTGGAAATCCGCGGTGATCCCGTAGTACCTGTCCAGACCGGTTTCCTGGTCGGGTATGACTTTTATGTCAACGCTTTCAAGCCGCTGGCAACTGATGCCGTATATCCGTTCCAGTATCAAAAGATAGATTTTCAGCCGTTTCTTTTCAACATGGGATTCCGGATTCTTTTCAAGGACGGCTTTGACAAAATTATCGTTGTCGATGAATATCCGCTGGAATTCGGGACTGACAAAAAAAGGCTCGAAAGTGCAGGGGGTCAGCGCTCCTAAAATCTCCTTCTCAAATGTCGCCGGGGGAAACACGGCCGTCATCAGCGGGCGAAGAATGTCGTAATGCTCGTTGAGTACCCCCACATCTTCGATATCCCCCGTCAGTTCGGGGATTTCAGAAATACGCGCCTTGAAGTGATTGAACATGCCGGCCATATGTTCGCATTTATCCGCCACCTTTAATTCCCAGAAATCCAGAAGCGGTTCAAGGCTTACATTGGCCTTTACATCGTTTCCCAATACATTGCTAACCATCCCTAGTCTCCTTATTCGGCCTCCTTAATAGTTATCTCACGATGGTAAGCACAGGTGGCTATAATGTCAACGAGAACCGTTTTCGAACCCGTTGAATATACAAAATTTTACAATTGGATCAGGTGGTGAGGTTTCCTTTTTTCAGGTTTTTGTACCCCTGCAGGGTGATCTGCTTTTCCCGGCATTTTTCTTTGATGATGTTGGCGGCACGCAGGTTCATCTTTTTTTGGTGAGCATCAATCCGGACGTTGAAGCCACAATTGAAAGGCCCCAGATGGATGCTGTCTTCACGGCCTTCGTATTCCTCATAAATTCGCGTGTAGGGAGGGGCAAAGAGCCATCTCAGTTGAAGGGTGGTGACGGCATTTTCCGCCAGGCTGTCCATAAAGGTTTCAAGGTCTTTGAGGTCCTGGTCCGTCAGGTTATTCCACCCGAGGATGATGTTGGCATTTACCTTGAATCCCGATTCCCTGCATACGTCAAGGGTTTCAATTACCTCGTCCATGCGGGTGCCCTTGTTCAGGTATTTCCACATCCTGTCGGAGGGAAATTCAATACCGAATCCCAGGGTGGAGGCAGGCAGGTTGCCGTCCATCCGTGCCACCACCTCTCTTATGGCACGGGTTTCCGCCTTTGCCGCACGCATGAAATACCGGTATTCGATGTCGTCGCCCACGGGCAGGCGGGGCAGGATCTGCCGGATATGCTCCGGTGTGATGGAGCCGGTGTTCAGGCGGACGATTTTATGGCCCTTGAAGTCGATATCTTTGAAATCCATACCGAATTCTTTGCGTTTCCGGGCGTGCTCCGGGGTATGCTGGGCAATGGTGCAGAACGGGCACTTCTTCCAATAGCAGAGATTTTCAATGGTATAAGAAAAATAGACGTTGCTGCCTTGGGGGACGTTGTCAGGGATTGTAAGTTTCCAGGTCCCTGAAAACTCGGGCACCCCAAAAATAGACTCCATACTTTGGCCCGTCAGGTTCAGGTTGGGCGGCAGTTCCCCCTCCACTTTGAAGTGAACGGAGTGCCATCCCTTGCCACTGCCGCACCGCTCCGAGGCCACCGGACCCCCGACGATAAATTCGATGTTTGGATACTGCCGCGCCCAGACATAGGCCTGGTAGAGGTGATTGATATAGCTTGCACTGACAAAGGCTTTACCCTTGTCAATGGGAAGGGGCAGATTGCCATAGGCATCGGGGTCATACCAGAGGTCTGCGTCCTGAACATGGGGGAACCAGAGGAAATCCCCTTTGGACCGGCACAGGTCCCAGGTGTCTGAAAATCCGTTACACAGATCATACCAGCCGGAGTTGGTTTTGCCGTAGAATTGAATGAAAACTGTATCGCTCATAAATGGTCTCGAATCGTTTGTTTGGCGTTGTCAGACATCAGTAATACAATTAATGATAAGGGGGCTTCTTATGATTTCAACCCGGTTGCCGGAAATCGGATAAAGATTTGACAACGGTGCCGTCATGGCTTAAAAAGAACTGATCTTTGTGTATTTCACGTAACATATGGGAGAAGCATTGACCGAGCCGCACCGGGGTAAAAAGAGGATGGAAATCGGGTTTCTCATGGATGATCTCAGACAGATTACCCCAAAGTGGGAAACCACGTCCCAAATCATGTATGAGTGCAACGAACGCGGGCACTCTGTTTTTTTTCTGCAGCCGCACGACCTTTACGTCAGGAAAAATCATGTCGTGGGCAGGATGAGGAATATCACAGTGCCCCGGGGCCTGGGGCTTGACCTCTACTGGCAGGCGCTCCTCCATTGCCTGGACCAGGAGGAACTGATCTTTGAAACGGTGACGGACCTGGATGTCCTGTTCCTGCGAAAAGACCCGCCCCTCAATTATGAAGCCATGGCATTCTTAGGGCCTGTAAGTGATAATATTTTCATGGTCAACGCCCCCACCGGCATGATTAACGGGAATTCAAAGGCATATATACTGAACTTTCCGGATATCATCCCCGAGACCCACGTATCCAGGGACCCTAGCCGGTTGCGCAGAATCATCGACGACTTTGGCGGCGACATGGTCATCAAACCCCTGCATGGCCACGGCGGACACGGGGTGATCAAGGTCAGCAACAGGGAGCAGGAAAATTTGAACTCACTGATCAACTATTATGTCCAGGCAAGTCTTCCCTATCCGGAACGGCGCCCCATCATGGTTCAAGAGTACCTTAAAACGGTAAAAGACGAAGGGGATGTCCGCATCCTTCTGCTGAACGGCGAAGTGGTGGGGGCCATGGGACGCAGATCGGTGTCCGGTGATTTCAGGACAAACATCCACGCCGGTGCCGAGGCCTTCAAACACGAGATTACACCGGCTCAAAAAGAGATCTGCAGACGAATACGCCCCCGCTTGATAAAGGATGGACTTTATTTTGTGGGCATTGATATAATCGGTGACAAATTGGTTGAAATCAACTGTGTCAGCCCGGGCGGGGTGCCCAGGATCAACCAGTTTGACCGGGTTAACATTGAATCAGAGGTTGTGGATTTTATCGAGGAGAGAATCATTGCGCTCAAACATCAGAAAGAGGGTCTGCCGGAGCTTGAAACAGACTGAATTGATAACGCGTTTTGCGCTGACAGCCGTGGTGATTGTGCTGGCTTCTGCGTTGTTTTTGTCATGCCAGAAAACGAAAGAAGACCGATTTTTAAAAATCGGGCTGCCTGAGGAGCCCAGATCCCTCAACCTTTGGCTCGGCACCGACGCCAACTCCCGTAAAATCCTGACCCAGATTTATCAGCCCCTGTATAACCGCCATCCGGAAACACTTGAGATCATCCCCTGGCTTGCGGCAGATGATCCGATTATTGATGAAACGGCACTCACTTACACCATCAAGCTTCGCAAGGCGAAATGGTCCGACGGCACAGACTTTACAAGTGACGATGTGCTCTTTACAAAGCAGGTCATCTTTGATTTTCAGATTCCCAGATACTATTCCAAGTGGAAGATCATAGAAAAGGTTGAAGCGCCCGATGCCCAGACCGTGGTGTTCCATCTTAAGAAGCCGTCGGCCATTTTCATGTCCCGGGTCATGAACGCCCCGATCATTTCAAGAAAACAATGGGAGTCTGTCACCCGGGAGGCACTCACAAAGGAAAAACCCCTGCGCTCCCTTCAGGATCATGTGGTTGAAAACCCCGTGGGCACAGGTCCCTTTACCCTGGCCGAATATAAGAAGGGGGCCTATATCCACATGAAGAAAAACCCCCACTTCTTCGGCACGGGCCTGACCATCGGCGGCCACCTGCTCGGGCCATACGTCAACGATATCCTGTTCCGGGTATACGGCACATCCGACGTGGCGATTCTGGCGCTAAAAAAGGGGGATATCGACTATTACTGGTGGGATATCCAGCCGGGATATATTTCCGATCTTAAAGAACAGGACAACGTCGATCTTTATTTTAACAAGAAAAGCGCCCTTTACTACCTGGGGTTCAACCTGAGAAAACCCCCGTTCAATGATGTGGCACTCCGCCGGGCCATCGCCACGGTGGTGGACAAAGAGTTCATCTTGAGCCGTATCCTGCAAAACTACGGCACGGCTATGCATTCCATCATTCCGTCGGGCAATCACTTCTGGCACAACCCAAATGTGGAAACCTACAGTCACGGAAAGTCCAAGGAAGAGCGGATGACGTCCGCCGTGAAGATCCTTCGGGATGCCGGTTACTCATGGGAGACACCGCCGCTGACCCCGGACGGGAAGTTGACCGTACCTTCGGACATCCTGCTGCCTGACGGCACCCAAATGGATAAGTTTGTTATCCTGACGCCTCCGGCTGATTACGATCCCAAACGGGCCTTTGCCGGTACCATGATCCAGGAATGGCTCCGGGAGCTGGGTCTGCCCGCCTTTTCACGGCCCATGGCCTTTAACTCGCTGCTGGATACGGTGAAGGGCAAGCATGAGTTCGATGCCTTTGTACTGGGGTACGGAAAACTCAACCTGGATCCGGACTATCTGAGAGCCTTCTTTTATTCCAAGAACGACAAACCCCGGGGCTGGAATATGAGCGGATACTCAAATCCCAAGTTCGATCAAATTGCCGATATGCAAAGGGTTCTGGTGGATACGGAAGAACGAAAGAAGCTGATTTTAGAAATGCAGCGGATGATACTGGATGATGTGCCTTACCTGCCGCTCTACAATCCCCATATCATAGAGGCCGCCTTGAATGAAAATTTCAGGGGCTGGGTGGCCAAGGTGGACGGCATCGGCAATATTTGGTCCATGTGCGTTGTAAAACCCGTGGAATAGCCCATGAGACTCCAATATATCCTTGCCAAATTTATTGAGATTGCCGTTATCTTTTTTGTCATCCTGACGATGTTATTCTTCCTGTTCAGGTTAAGCCCAGGGGATCCCATCTCCAAGGTGGTGGATCCCATGCTCACCCCCGAAGACATGGCGCATATGATTTCCCAGATGGGGTTGGATAAACCGCTCTGGGAACAGTACGTGATCTACTTGAAAAATTTTGTCACCGGGAACTTTGGGGTCTCTTTCCATTACGGTGAGCCCGTATCCCGGATCATCGGCGAACGCCTGGGCTGGACCATTCTCCTGTTCACCACCGCCACCTTCCTGGCTGCCCTGGCCGGTGTCTGGCTGGGCAAAGTGGCGGCCTGGAACAAGGGCAAACGCATGGACAACGTGATGTCCATCTCGGCCCTGGTCTGCTACACCCTGTTTATACCCTGGTTTGCCCTGTTGCTGCTCTGGATAATGGGATTCAAGGTGGGGCTGTTTCCGCTGGGGGGGGTGTTGTCCCCTGAACTATGGGTGGGGGACAGCTCGACCCTGGTAAAGCTGCTGGACCTGATTCACCACATGGTGCTGCCGCTTTTGACCCTGTTTATCATTAATCTCGGGTCCTATTTGTTGCTGATGCGGTCTTCCATGCTCTCCGTTCTGAAGGAAGATTATATTATCACCGCCCGTGCCAAAGGGTTAAGCGAAAAGGTTATCCGCGATAAGCATGCCGCGAAAAATGCGGCTCTCCCGGTGATCACCAGTGTGGGCTTAAGTCTTGCCTTCTCCATCAACGGCGGCGCCCTGACCGAACAAATTTTCACCTGGCCCGGGATCGGCAGGGAACTGATCTTTGCCGTCAGCAACAACGACTACCCCCTGGCCCAGGCCTGTTTCCTGCTCATCGCCCTTGTGGTGCTGGTGGCCAACCTGATTGTGGATCTTCTTTACGCCTGGCTGGATCCGCGGATTACCTATTGAAGGAAGGATGACGTGCTGAACAACCACTATGTTCAAAGATTTGTAAAAGGCTGGCGCATTTTTATTAAAAATCCCGTGGGCAAGGCCGGCATAGGCATCCTGACCGTTTTTATGATCATGGCCCTGGCCAGTTTCTGCCTGCCCCTGTTCGGCCCCATGTATGATCCCATGACCGGGATCGACCCCAACATCAAGATTTCCACCCCGCCCAGCCTGACCCACTGGCTGGGAACGGATAATGTGGGGCGTGACATTTTCGCCCAACTGCTGGAAGGGGCAAAGGTGGCTTTTATCGTGGGCCTCTCCTCGGCTTTTTTCTCCATTGTACTGGGAACGGTTATCGGTATGGTGTCAGGGTATGCCGGGGGCTGGGTGGATGCCATTTTGATGCGAACCGCGGATATCATTATGGTCATGCCTTCCCTGGTGATTCTGCTGATTCTGGCCTCCCTGTTCGGTCAGTTTAATATCTGGCTGATCGTATTCATCATCGCCATCATGCGGTGGCCGGCCGTATCCCGGGTGATCCGGTCCCAGACCCTTTCTCTGAAAACACGGCCATTTATCGAGGCATCGCGTGTGGCAGGCGCCTCATCCGTACGTATCATTTTCCGGCATATTATGCCCAACGTGCTGCCCCTGGCCTTTTTGTACATGACTTTCAGGGTCACGGCTGCCATCCTGGTGGAAGCCGCATTATCCTTTTTAGGGTTCGGCGATCCCTCCCAGGTAAGCTGGGGCATGATGCTTCAATGGGTATGGAAGTCCGGTCACATGTTCCAGGCCCCTTACTGGCTGATCCCCCCGGGCATCAGTATATCCCTGCTTACCCTGGCCTTTTACATGCTGGGCCGGGCCATGGATGAAGTCCTGGATCCCAGGTTGAGAAAGGAGGGGCAGTCCTGATCCCATGAGCCTTTTATCAGTAGACAATCTAAGCATCGGATACGAAACCAAGAACGGTATGGTCAAGGCGGTGGACGGCATCTCCTTCTCCCTTGAAAAGGGGCGGCCTTTAGGCTTTGTGGGAGAATCCGGTTGTGGTAAAACCACCATCGGCATGACCCTGATGGGGCTTTTGCCGGACAACGCAAAGATTCTTTCGGGCAGCGTTCGGTTTCAAACCCAAGATCTGGTCCGCCTCACGGAGGACCAGTGGCGGTCGGTGCGCGGTAAAGATATCGCCATGATTTTCCAGGCCGCCATGAATGCCCTGAATCCCGTATACCGGGTGGATGACCAGGTGCGCGAAGCCATCCTGGCCCACCGTCCCGACATTTCGGACAAAGAACTCAACCACCGGATCAGGGAATTGTTTGAGCTTGTGGAGATTCCCTACGAGCGTATTCACGACTATCCCCACGAGTACAGCGGTGGTATGAAACAACGGGTCATCATCGCCATGGCCCTGGCCTGCCAGCCCCAGGTCATCATCGCAGATGAGCCCACAACCGCCCTGGACGTTATTGTCCAGGACCAGATCCTTGAAGAGCTGCGCGCCATACAGTCCAAACTCAACACCGGTCTTATTTTCATCTCCCACGACATTGCGGTGGTGGCCTCAATCTGTGAGGACATCTGTGTCATGTACGGCGGGCAGATCGTTGAAACCGGCACCAGAAAAGAGGTTTTCTCCTCTCCCCGGCATCCTTACACCAAAACCTTGCTGGGCTCGTACCTGAGTCTGGACAACGAAGAGCATATTATCATTCCCGATATGCGGGAGTCCGCAGATCTGACCCTGGCCAGCGGCTGCTGCCGCTTCCAGGCCAACTGCACGGCCTGTGACGCTGCCTGCAAGAGTGACCAGCCCACCTGGATAGATATTTCGCCAACCCATAAGGCCCTGTGCTGTGACGCAGGCATTATCAGGAATCCCCATGACTAATTACGATCCCGACAAGCATCCCCTGATAGAGATGAAAGGGGTCACCAAAGCGTACAATCCCAGAAAAGGTTTTTTCGGCAGAAAAGGCAATAAGGTTCTGGCACTCAACGACATCGACCTCAATATCCACAAAGGGGAGATCTTCGGTCTTGTGGGGCAGAGCGGCAGCGGTAAAACCACCACCGGCCGCCTTTTGGTGAAGCTTGAAGACCCCACGCACGGAAAAATCCGCCTGAAAGGCGAGCTGATCAACGATCTGGGTGGCAAGCCCCTCCAGCATTTCAGGTCCAAGGTTCAGATGATTTTTCAAGATCCCTACCAGAGCCTCAATCCTCATCTGTCCATCGCCGAAACGATTTCAGAACCCCTGGTGGTACACGGCATCGGCTCTCCTGAAAGCCGGAGGGAAAAAGTTATCCAGACCCTTGAAACCGTGGGGCTGCGCCCCGGCAAAGCGTTCTACAACCACTACCCCCACCAATTATCCGGCGGCCAGCGCCAGCGGGTGGCCGTTGCCCGGGCCATCGTCCTGGACCCTGAATTCATCGTGGCAGATGAACCCACATCCATGCTGGATGCCACCATCGCCATCCAGTTGCTGCGCCTGCTTTCCCGCATCCGGGACGAATTCGGCATGACCTTCCTTTTCATCACCCACAACCTGGCAGCAGCAAAGTACCTTTGCGATAGGGTCGCCGTTATCCATGAGGGCCATATCGTTGAGGTCAACACTGCTGAAAACATCATCCGCAACCCGGAGCACCCCTACACCAAGAAATTGATTAAGGTACAGCCGGGCTTCAGGTTTTAAAGATAGCGGACGTCGGCATATCCCTGTCCCTGTCCGGATCACGCCTATGTATGGCAGGTTTGCCCGCCAAACCGTGTAAATTGAAAAAGGGGAAGGCAAAAAAGCCTTCCCCCTTTTCAGGATCTTGTCAGATGGCGGTTCTAAGCGCTAAGATTCTGCCTTAGAAGCTGATCTGCCATTTGGCACCATAATAGGTGGTATCGCCTTCTTCCGCACCCGTGCTGTCTTCACCTTCGTCGATTTTACCGATTTCAGGAATCACGTAAACACCGGGAGCCATGGTGATTTTGGCCTGAAGGTAGTATGCGGAGGCATCGTCTTCTTTGGAACCGGACTGGTCCAGTTCAGATTCGGTATACCCATAACCTGCTTCGAGTTTGATCATGTCATTGAGTTTGTAACCGGCGATCAGGGTGTAGCCGAAACCATCGTTGTCACGCACTTCATTGCCGGAAATCACAGGGTCGTCACCGTTGGCTTTGAAACCATAGGGCCCCAGGTTCTGACCGGTGTAAAAGGAACCTGCCAGGAAGGCTGCGCCGACATTCACTTTTCCGGCCAGGCCCACAATGTAGGAATCAACGTCGTGCTGCCGGTCGATTTCATAGGCATTGTAACCAGCCACTGCTGTCATGGAAACGTTGTTGAAGCTCATTTTGTAGCTGGCTTCGATTCTTGGCATGCTGTATTCAATGGGATCGCCAGTTCCCAGATCATCGGATTCAGGCTGTACCGCTGCGATTTTAAAATCCCCGAAAGTCAGCTGGAGCATGGGATCACGGCTGGTGGAAATGGCACCGTATTTTTCCAGGTTCATGTCTTCGCTGAAAACCTGGCTGGAGTAGTTGGCATTAACGGGGGTGTAGGTCTGGCCCACCAGGAATTTACCTGCGCCGAAGTTCCATTCGCCGTAGAGTTTACGAACATTAACACCAGTGCCGTATTCAAAACCGGCTTTCAGTTCGTCTGATACGGTGACTTTGGCACCCACTCTGGAGTTGCCGTGCAGGTACTGGCTGAAAGTATCCGTTTCTGTGCCGGCTCCGTCGTCAGCATTGGACCAGAAGGTGCCGATTCTGGCGTTACCGTAAAAATTCCATTCAGAGGCCTGGGCGGACATGCCCATCAGCATCACCATTGCAACCGCGATTCCGACTCTCAACATCTGTTTCATCTGTTTCTCCTAAAAAAGTTTATATTTTTCATTCCTTTTAAGGAAGCATGCAACTTGTGAACTCCCTTTGTCAGCGCGTATTCTGCCGATGGAATGTTTCAAGGAAATTAGCCGCATGTTAAATGATACAAACAGGGCGCTAACAACCGGGGGGGCATGCCGGAAATCATCGGCAGTGGATTTTGGTGCGGTGGTTGACCGGGTCAGGAAAGTTTTATGGATTCAGTGAGTTACATCAATACTGCTGCACAAGGGGATCTAAGCCCGGAATGAGAAAGATAAAAAATGACCACCCCGTATTTGATCAGGTGGGTATAAAATCCCTTGATATCACGAACGCAGGTTCTTGCATTTCTAACGGTCGTGCCGGACAAACCGGTCATGGCCGGGGTGGTAGGCTGCCGGCCACCGGGATATGAATTCATCCACCAGGTTCATATGGCGGCCGTTCACCAAAGCCAGGGCCAGGTATCTGAACAGGTGCCAGGCGGATTGGCGTGGATCTGAGAACATTGCCGCAAGGTCGGTGCTTTCAGGGTTTGTTGCCCGGTCCCTTCTTCTGCTGAATTCCTCCCGGGTCAGGAACTCTATGATGATGTGTGTCTCAGAAGCCGTTGCCAGATAGTCCCGGATAGCACTGAGGAAAAACGATGCGGCTGAGACCCTGGCGTCCGCCACTGCGGATACCCGGGTGAAGTCCAGATGGGCGGTGATTTTGTCCCTGTAAGCCGCTTTCTGGTCTGGGGAAAGGGTGCGGTAGCCGTTAATGCCCAGCGTGCTTTTTTTTAACCGTTTTACAACGGTCAGCGTGTTCCTTTTACGTTGCTGCCTTGCCTTTTCATCAAACACTTCAAAGTACTCTTTCATGCTGCGCATGCCCGGGGGGGTGAGATCGTAGTCTCCGTTGTCCAGGAGAATGTTTTCCACCTGGACGTCCAAAAGGGAATTCAGGTGATATTCATCGTGATGGCGGTCTGCCACTGCCAGGGGTTTGAAGTAATCCACCAACAGGGCAGGGCGGCCCTGCTTTTTCACAGGGAAAAAGGTGGTGTCCGGGGTGACCGGGATTTTTTTATGGCCGAAGGGATAAAGGGCTGAGGTAAAGGTGGGTATAACGATAAAAGCACCGTCAATACAGATTTCGGTACCGTAACTGTCAGTGATGGAGGGTTTGACTGAGCTGAAGTCTTCATCTAAGCAGGCGGGAATCAACAGATCAGCCGTGGCGTGCTGTTTTGACAGGCGGCGGCCCAACTGTTTTTCAAGATCCCGGATGCGACGCAGATTCCGGCCGGTCATGCTCACGGAAAGGGGGAAGCCGTCTTCCACGGTTTGTCTGGCCACAGCGGTTTTACCCTTTGGTATTTTGGTCAAAAGGCTGTACTCATGGTCAAAATCCAGGGTTTTGAGAAGGTCGGGCAGTGTCATGGGACCGTCTGCCCAGTCCATGGGATCGGAACCGCCGTATAGGGCGAGATCGGTATTGCCACGGATATGAAGCTCTTTTAAAAATCGTTTTACGGCCGCTTGGGTAAAGTGTCCTCTGATCTTTGGCAGGGCCCACTCGTTGCACCTGCGGCAATAGTTGGAACAGCCCGTGGTGATTTGCAGGGTGACGGCATGGCGGAAAAGAAGTTCGGTCTGCCAGCCGGCGATTGGGGTTTTGCTTTGCCAGGTTGAATAGTCCAAGTGGGCTGGGATGGTGATCCGGACCCGGTCCCTGAGAACCCCTTGTAATTTCTTGTGGTTCCTGAGAACGGTTTCGTCTTCTGGTTTGAACCGGTTCAAGGCAACCTGGATCTGGCGCAGATGTTTCTCATCGGTTTCGGTCATCTCGCCTGAGGTTGCTGTTTCAAGGATTTTCTCGTAGACGGATGAGATACCCGTCCCTTTGTACAATTTTGCCAAAAACAGGTTTTTTAACCGTTCAAACCGGGTTGACGCGGTGGTGATGACATGTGGTGTTTCAATACGCATCCCAAAGATTCTTTCTAAATAACAAAGGGGGCTTTGAGAAAAGCCCCCTTTGGGTCGTACATTATTTGGCAGTTCAGGCTAACTTACGGGTTAACCGCGAACCTCTTCCTTCACTGTCGTGGCCAGTTTGTACAGGATGGTCAGTACCAGGAAACCTGTGGCGTATACGGCCAGGGCGATCACGATCTCCTTGCCGGTGGGGGCATATTCCGTCACGTGGTGCAGAGGTGAGGGAATGAAACCGCCGGCGATCATGCCCAGTGCCTTGTCGATCCAGGCACCGATAAAGATCATGGCGCAGGTGACGGGCAGCAGGGTCTTATTGTTTCTCAGCTTGGGAATCACCATGAATACGGCGCCGGTACCCATGAGGATAAAGGCGGACCACATCCAGGGCACCATCATGTCGTATCCGTGGTATCCGAAGAACAGGTACTTCAGGTGGCTCATGTGGCCGGGGATACCGGAGTAGAACACAACAAACACTTCACAGAAAAAGAAGAAGATGTTTGCAATGATCGCGTAGCAGACAATCTTTGCCAGGGTCTGCATGGCGTCCCAGCCCGGATCAAACTTGGTGAACTTGCGGATGATGTAGCACAGGATGATCAGGAACGCAGGACCTGCGGCAAAGGCCGAGGCCAGGAACCTGGGAGCCAGGATGGCGGTAAGCCAGAATCCGCGACCGGGCAGACCGCAGTACAGGAAAGCGGTGACGGTGTGGATACCGATGGCAAAGGGGATGGACACGTAAACCAGCGGTTTTACCCACCAGTCCGGTTCCACCTGGTTTCTCTCTGCTTCCAGAACCTTCCAACCCACAACGATGTTCAAGAACAGGTAACCGTTCAGAACGATCATGTCATAAAAGAGCATGGAGTGGGGGGTGGGGTAGAGCAGCACGTTCAGCATACGTGTGGGCTGACCTAAGTCAACGATGATGAACAGCAGGCACATGACCAGAGACGCCACTGCCAGGAATTCACCCAGGATGGTGATCCTGTGGAATTTCTCGTAGTCATGCAGGTAATAGGGGATAACCACCATGACACCACCGGCGGCAACACCGACCAGGAAGGTGAAGTTGGCAATGTAGAATCCCCAGGTAACGTCCCGGCTCATGCCGGTGATCATCAGACCGTTCATAAACTGGTCGATGTATGCAATTGTCCCTGCGCCGATCACGGCGAGCAGGCACAAGATCCATATCCAATAGTTTTTACTTCCTTTTAACGCTATCTCAAGCATACTCGCCTCTCTTAAACGATGTAGTAAACGCTGGGTTCAGTGCCATAGGACTGCTTGCGCCGGATAGTGTAATTTTCGGCGAGCAGGTGACGGATATCGGATTCCGGATCTTCAAGATCTCCGACCACGATGGCGCCTTCACTGGCCTCTTCGCAATGGGGGCGTTCGCCTTTGGCAAGCCGTTCCGCACAGAGGTTGCACTTTTCAACAACACCCTTGGACCGGGTGGGGAAATCGGGATCGGTTTCCGCGATAAAGGGGCGGGGATCCCGGTAGTTGAAAGAGCGTGCGCCAAAGGGGCAGGCCGCCATGCAGAAACGGCAGCCGATGCAACGATGGTAGTCCATCAGCACAATGCCGTCTTCCCTCTTGAAGGTTGCCTGGGTGGGGCAAGCCTGGGTACAAGGGGCGTTCTTGCAGTGGTTGCAGAGTACCGGAATGGGCAGGTGATGGTATTTTTCGGCCAGGAATTCGTCTTCCTTGTACGGGAAGGCATAGTGGAATTCCTCGGGCCAGATCCATTTAATCTCCTGCTTGAGATTTGCCGGACGGGTGCCGGGAAATTTTTCCTCGTCCACTTCGTGGTTGAAGTCCGGAACGTTGTGGGCGCTGTGACAGGCTTCGCGCATGGCCTCTGCCACTTCTTCGGTCACCTTGTTCAGGTCGATGACCATGCCCCAGCGCTCCGCGTGAAGGGCTTCATCGTTTTTGCCTTTGCTTGCTGAGGGTGTGCCGTGAGAATCAGATGCGGCAAAGTTCATTGCCGGAGCAGCACCCAGTCCCATGGCAGCAATCCCTGCTACTTTAAGAAAGCTTCTTCTGCTCTTTTTCATCATTCAATCTCCTTGGGGTTTGTGTGACATTCCCAGCAGTAGGGGCTAACGGATGCATAGTTGTGGCAGCTGTCACAGAATTTCTCTTTATCGTCATGGCAGCCCAGACAGGAGTTTTCCCCTGTGGAAAGGCTCATGTTAAATGTCTCTCCGTTGGCGGCATGGTACATCCGATCCGCATCCCTGACCACGGAATCCCGCCATTCGTCCAGAAGAGACATGTGGTTTGCCCGCATGTCATACTTGTCCAGAACACACTTCTTGGCTTCGGCAGCCTTACCTTGCAGCTCAATTTTGGGAGCGGCCTTGGTTTCGGTCACCATGTTGAACCAGAAGGGGGAGAGAACGGCGATAACAAAAACGCCAAGTCCTGCCATTATCATATTCTTACTCATCTTATTCCTCCTCCAGTCCCGGTAAAGGTTCCATTCTCAGGTCTTCTTCCCTTTCCTTCTCACCCGGGAGAATCAGAGCGTTGCCGACCAGTTCGTGTACACCGCAGACTTCCACGTCAGGTACCCAGTATTCGCAGAGGGTGGACAATGCCGCCCTGTCAATGGCGCAGATGGTACCCAGGGTGTTAACCCCGTATTTTTCATGGACATGTTTCACCGCATTGGCGCGGGGAAGGGCCCCGGCCATTCTCAACTCCATGTTTTCACCGGCGTTGAGGCCTGACCCGGAACCGCAGCAGAAGGTCTGTTCGCGGATGGTGTTGGGGGGCATTTCGTAGAACTGGTCTACGCAGTTTTGGATGACGTACCTGGGCTCGTCCAGCAGGCCCATGCCCCTGGAGGTGTTGCAGGAGTCGTGGTAGGTCATGATGCGGTTGGCGTTACGGCTCTTGTCCAGTTCCAGTTTGCCGTGACGGATAAGGTCGGCGGTAAACTCGGTGATGTGAACCATCTTGGTGGACGCGGCATTTTCAAACCGGGTACCGGTGATGGGGTTCACGGGGACTTCCAGGAAGTCGGCAGGGCCGTTCATGGTGTCCATGTACTGGTGGATGACGCGCCACATGTGGCCGCACTCGCCGCCGATAATCCATTTTACGCCCAGGCGTTTTGCTTCGGCGTACATCTTGGCGTTCAGCCGCTTCATGGTCTCATGGGAGGTGAAGAAGCCGAAGTTGCCGCCCTCGGAGGCGTAAGTGGACCAGGTGACGTCCAGTCCGTATTTTTCTTTCAGATACTTGAACAGGATCAGATAGCCCTGGCAGGTGTACGTGCCGGGATCGGCAAACACGTCGCCGGAAGGGGTGATAAAGAGGATATCAGCCCCTTTTTTCTGGAACTGGGGCGTACAGTCAACACCAGTGATATCTTCGATATCTTCCACGAAGAATTCCAGCATATCCTTAAAGGCGTGGGGCTGGATGCCCAGGTGGTTACCGGTCTGGTAGCAGTTGGAAACAGGCGTTGCGATCCAGTCAATGTTCAAGCCGATCAGGTTGAACAGTTCGCGGGCCATGATGGTGATCTCCGCCGTATCGATGCCGTAGGGGCAGAATACGGAACAGCGGCGACATTCGGTGCACTGGAAAAAGTAATACCACATCTCTTTCAGGACATCGATGGTCAGGTCACGTGCGCCGTTGAGGCGCTGGCCGCCGGGGATCTTTTTCAGGATTTTGCCGGCCGTGGTGAAATCGTTTCTGTAAACGGACCTGAGCAGTTCAGCTCTCAGAACCGGCATGTTCTTGGGATCGCCGGTGCCCAAGAAAAAGTGGCACTTGTCGGCGCAGGCGCCGCAGCGTACGCAGACATCCATGAAGATCTTGAAGGTTCTGAACTTCTCCAGGCGTTCCTTGATGCCGTTGTGGAGGATTTCCTGCCAGTTTTCCGGCAGTTTCCAGTCTTCTTCAATAGGGTTCCACTCTCTGGCATTGGGCAGCCCTAAGGTGTTAACGCTTTCGGCCTTTGCCGCATAGCAGTACATGCCGGGCCGGATCTGGACGTTCTGGGTGGTGTCCATCCAGTTGCTCGGATCCTTTGGGGACCGGGGACTAAAGTCAATTTTATCTAATGCTTCATCCGGTGTAAGTTCGTCAGACATTTATTACTCCTTCTTTTCCACCGGCAGTCCGGCTTCAATCATCTTATCTCTGAAGTGATCCTCATACTCGTCGTACGTATGGGTCTTCACATCATAGTTCCAGGGGTTCACATGTCTTTGGGCGCGGGTATTGTTGGCCATATTTCTGGTGGGGCTTAAGAACACACCGCCCATGTGCATGAGTTTGCTCAAGGGGAAGTATGCGAACAAAATACTTACCAGGAATATATGGGCGTAGAACAGACCGCCGACGCCTTCCGGAATGACGAAATTAAAGGTTACAAGTCCCATGGTAAACTCTTTGATGCCCACAATATCCACTTTGGTGAAATACCGCATGGCAATACCGGTGGCGGCAATACCAAGGATCAGGAACAGCGGGAAATAGTCGGCTGCCTGGGAGATGTAGTTGACTTTTGCATCAAATATTCTGCGTCCCAGCAGAAACAGGGTCGCTGCGGCCAATACCACGCCTGAAAGCATGATGCCGGGCAGGCCGAGCTGTACGATACCGTCAAAGAATTCCAGCCAGCCGATGCATTCGGGTACCGGGTTTGTGAAAAACCGCAGGTGCCGGAGAATTACCACCAGGAACGCGTAGTGGAATGCCAGGGCGCCGGCCCACAGGAAAATTTCCCAGGAGTAGGACAGCTTGTTGGATGCATTCCGGTTAAAGGCTGCTTTGGTGTTTCTGAACAGGGATCTGAAAAGAAAAATTTCAAATACCATACGCAGGAGCACACCGCCTGTTGTGTTGGGGTTGTCAATGGAGTTCTGCTTTACCCAGTCCATGGATTTCTGCTGACCGCAGGTCGTAGGAATCCTGAACGGTACGGCAGAAGCAGCCCATCCCAAGACCTTTTTCAAAAAGCCGCCTAAGAAAACCAGCAGCGCAAGGTAGGGAATGAGTACTCCGAAGACCACCTGAAGCCCTGCTCCCTCAACCCCGACATAGGCCAGAAGGAAAAGCAGAAAAACAGCTGTAAGGGGGATCAAGTACCTTTGATTCATGTTATAACCACCTCATTATTGTATGTATGACCCGCCATTTATCGCATCATACATGTTAAGATTTATTAGAACCCAAAAGATCCTCTTCTTTGAGCTCTGCTACTAAACCTGCCCTTTCAAAGGCCCTGTGGATGCGTCGTTTGCTCTCCGTGGCCTTTAAAAGGAAAATATCCTCTTTACATTTCATCAGCCTGTTAAAGCCGGCCAGGGCGATCTCGTCCACCAGCCGGTCGAAGGCCTTTGCGTCTGCCGCATCGATGTCTTCGCCGAAGATTGCCTCACCGATATGTTTTAACGCAAAAATAAAACCGACCGCGTCCGCGGGATCGAAGGACTGGACTGCCCGGATACGGATCACCGGGTCAAGGGCTTTTTCAAGGCTGTTTCGGTCATACTTGCCTGATATGACCAGATTCAGAACGTCTTCAAGGCTTTCCCGGGTTACCGCACCGACAGGGTTGTCAAAACGGTTTGCATCTTTTCCCAGGACCCTTGCACTTTGGCTAGG
>CAJWHT010000057.1 GCA_913041495.1 uncultured Desulfobacteraceae bacterium
AAAAATATGCTTGCCGGACCCACCACCTCCTAAATGGGGTTAAAACTTCGCTTACAATACATGAACAACTTAAACGTTGAAACAAACGTGACCCCCCATATGTTCCGCCATTCTCTTGCCACCATGCTGCTGGAGAACGAGGTTGACCTAAGATACATCCAGGATCTCCTCGGCCACAGCTCAATCAACACAACACAAATCTATCTTTCGGTGAATAAAAAGAAACAACGAAGGATACTTACCAAAAGACACCCCAGAAAAAACCTATGTTAGCCCATATGCACGATAACTAAATATTATAGTTACATCTGAGTATTACAAATGTCCTCTGATTTTACACATTATTACTTTTGAATTTGAAGATTTATCGTTTGCGGAGATTGATTTTTGATTGAAGAAAAATATTGGAAGACCCTAACTCCTGAGGCGTTTGAAACTTTTCTGGGGCTTATCCTGAATGAAGATGACCCTAATGGGCAAATAACTCAGACGAATTATATCGGAGACGGTGGTATTGACTTGATTTATAAAACGAGTAGCGAAGATTCGTTTTGTCTTGGTCGAAGAGTCCCAAATGAAAGTATCATACTGTTAGAGGCAAAGAATCGAACGTCAAGCGATTTAGCTACCTTCGCGCAAAATGTAGTGGCATCACTCGGTCAAGACAATTGCCGTTGTTTTGTTATTATTACACGAGGCAGGTTTAATTCGACCGCCTACTTTAGAACCAAGAAAGCTGTAGAAGCAAAAAATATCGAATTTGTCTTCATTCACGGGGAAACACTAACCAGATATTTTTTAAAAAATCCGGAGAGAGCAAAACGATATTTACCACATATCCCATATGAAGAGTGGTGCAATCAAAAAAGTATATATACATCGGCACTAAGTTGTCACTACGACTATCTCAAAGTATCATCAGAGGATGGAAAGGATGTTGTTCGACATTTAAAAAGAAGGCAAAATTTAAAACGAGTATACTTTAAGGATCAAGATACTCTTCAAGTAAGAATATACTTAGAAAACTATAGCAATATAGAACAGTTTATTGAAGTGGTTATAAATGCATCTGGATGGTCAAAAAATTCTCTGAGCGGACGCCCAACAATAAAACTTCTTCCTGGCGGAGATGGTTCTCAAGTAGTAACATTTCAATTGGATTATTTTGGAGAAGCAAATCTTCCACAGATTTATCTTGAATCCCGGCCTCCAAATGTGAATGATTCCCACAGAATTTGGACCCTAACCATAGAGGCTGGAAAGTGGATAGCATATAGATATCGTGAAATAGATTTTTTAGGAATGGGTCCCAATTCAAATAAAGGCCGAATTGTTAAATTCATTGACAGAATGACGTATGGTGAAAGCGAAGATTATCCATTTTTGCTAATCGAAGGAGAGGCTGGGATCGGCAAATCTCGGGTTCTGAAAGAGGCCTTAAAAGCTCGGCCTGCCACAACATCAATCTTGGTTTTTGTTAATGAGAATAGCAGGTATCAAGCATTATTAAAAATACTTTCAAAATTGCGGGACCGAATGATAGCGCCAACAACCGTCCATTCAAAAATTGACAACCTACAGGGCGGCATAAAAGACGATCTATTAAGCGAACAACAAATAATCACTTTTTTTATTGAGATCTTATTTGAAATCCCAAATGGTCCGACACAAGGCGTCTTTATCATTGTGGAAGATATTCATCACGCTAATTCTGATCTTTTAAATGTTTTTTGGGCCGTTTTCAATGCTTGTTATCAAAAGCAAATTGAATCTTCCGTTCGGTTTTGTCTGACAGGCCGAAACGATGAAACATTTCCAAATCCACACCAACAAAAATTCGTCATAAAAATAACCAATCTATTAGCACAAAACACTTTCATAAATAATTGTCATATCATTATTGATCCTTTGAGTGGTGATGATGCTCGGTTGCTAATTAGAAGCGTTTTCTCAGAAAAAATTACAAGTGAAGCCTGTGATTGGATAGAAAAAATATCACAAAAGAATCCTTTCAATATAACTCAGGTAATTGAATATCTGACAGAAGAAAAAATAGCTCAGATCCAAGCAAGCGGATTGTATAGTGTACGAAGACCAGAGCTATTCTACAAAAATGAACTTCCCAATAGCATGGAAGATATTCTTGAACAAAGGTTATTGACTCTTAAAAAGGACAAAGGGGGAGAAGACGCTTTTGATCTATTAATTGCGTTATCCCTTCTCGGATTTAGCCATGATCAAGGCTTTATAGATAGGTTTGACCAAAAAAAGAGTGTTGAGACACTGTGTGAAAGAAGACTTTTTTCTTATGATAAAAGCCACAATCTTTATCGCTTTTTTCATGAGAATATTTTGCATTTTATCACAAAGAATAAACGCTGGGATAGAAAACGAAAAAAGATTGCAAAACAAATAATATCTCAAGAAAAAATTCTCAATTCTCAGGAAACCTGGCGACAATGCCTGATTCATTCACTTGCAGGAAATTATGATTTTTGTTTATCAATTGCTCAACGCATCATTGGAGATGGGAGTTCATCTAACATATTCAAAGGAGATGGATTAAAACAGAAATACACTATACTTCAGATAGCGATTGATATTTTGTTTGGAAGAGCTCAATTAGACTCAAACTCTGCAAAATATTTACTGCAGATGATCGAGTTAAAATTCTTTGCTTCTAAATACATTAATACATATACAAGGACTATTGAGGAGGGAAATAGAGAGCTTCATAGGCTTGAGATGAAAAAAGATATTAGGCGTTTAGCAGGAGATGATCCATATCGTATTGGCATAGCTGCGATCTCACAATTAATAGGTCATGCCTACCAAAATTTAGGCATGATAAATGAGTCCATGACATTTTGTCATCGGGCTCATTGCCTATTAGTTAATACAACAGCATCCTCTAATCGCTTAAAAGAATTGAAATTTGATATTATAGACAGGCTTCGGAAAAATTATATTTATCAACATGATTTTGAAGTTGCTCAAAATCTATATGAAAAAGCTATCCGATATATTAAGTCAACTCAAAATAATGTCTTGATGGGTAGTTCATTATTCGGGGAAGCCGAACTTTATTTCTTGCAGCATCCTAAAAAGGCGAAGGAACTCTGGGAAAATTTATCTGAGTTAATCAGTGAACATTCAGATGACAGGACGAAAATCCAACACGGCCTAACCTTAGTTCAAATGCAAATTTTGTATTCATCAACCCGGAAGCAAATTAATGATGCAATTAACGTCCTTCATAATTTTTCAGAAAGGATCGCTGAGTTGGAATTGGTAGGACCTCAACCCAAAGTCCATCTTCTATATGGGTTGGCAGCCTACAAAACGGGAGATTTCCAAACTTGTATTAAAGAAAATGAAGCTGCCTACGGCAAGGCAGAAAAAACCGGATATGGCATTTATCTGTGGATGGCTATGAACAATAAAGCTTTAGCGATTATGTCTGATAAAAACAAATCTTCTGAGGAAACAATAACAGCTTTTCGCACTGCTTTGCATCATGCTAAAAGACAAGGTTTTTTGAAACTCCTAAATTTTGAAAAACCAATGTTTTTTCAATCAGCACTTGTTTACAATTATTTCACTTTTTTGCAACACGATAAGGGCAGAACTAACTTTGGAGCCTACATTGATGGACTCTATAAAACATTGAAGGTAGAGAGCAAACATCTCATAGAATCAAACGAATTTGAAAAGATTCTGAAAAAAGGCTCTTGTCTTGCAGCAGATGTATTCCATACTCAACAGGGGATCTATATGACCTATATTTAATTAAGAACTTATTTACTTTGATAATCAGACAACCATTTTAATGGGGGACTGACACTGTCTGCCCAATAGAAAGTCGAAATCTTGATTGTTCTACCAATGAGATCATCTAAAAGGGGTCTAAATTTAGGCCCCTTTTTATTGTCTCTAAAAACGGTTATATGAGGTCTGTAGTTAGTTCCTATGTTATTAGTTTGAAATACTGAAAGCTTCTTACTCTCTGTACCATTCAAAACTAAAGTCCAGAGAGCATTCGGTAGACAAGTCCGAAGTATTCTTAAATGCTTAATTCGAATATCAACTTTCGAAGCTTCTAAAGGAATTTGAACGGATCCATAGTTTGTTACTACGGACTTTAACAGTCTAAATTCAATAGGGAAATCTATATCTCTCAATTCATCTCTTACTTCTTTTTTTTTACCCTCGTCGATCTCAACACTGCTTGGGAAATAAGCTAAGGTGATGTGAGGATCAAACCCAACGGAGTCCGTAGTTGGTCCATAGGTATCAATAAATGAGACAACCTTGCTTTTTATTGATTGAGTAAGATCCGTGGAGACAGGTGCTATCAAACTAAATCGAGCCATAAGAAGAATTTCACTCTTTTAAAATTAAAAGATTTTCCATTACTAAAAAATCGATATCCGTGCTTGCAAAACATTTTACAGCATCGGCAGGTGTTTCCACAATAGGTTCTCCTGCTATGTTGAAGGATGTATTGATTAAAACCTCGTAGCCGGTTTGGAGGCCAAATCTTTTTAGCAGACGCCATATAAATGAGTTATCACTCTGGTTGACAGTTTGCAGTCTTGCACTTCCATCAACGTGAGTTATTTCACACAGTTTTTTCTTCCAGAGAGGATGCACATTGGCAACTAAGAGCATATATGGAGATGGTCTTTTAATATCAAAGTAGTTTTGAGCTTTTTCAATAGTGCAGATTGGTGCAAAAGGTCGAAAATCTTCACGAAATTTTACTTTAGAATTGATACGATCTCTCATCCCTTTTTGGGAAGGAGAGGCAATAATACTTCTATTCCCTAAAGCCCTAGGCCCTATTTCTGAGCGACCTCGAAGAATCGCACCTATTTCCCCTTTAGTTAAGCGTCTAACTATTTCGTCGCACAATTCATTTTCCGATACATATTCTATGGGCATGAATCCTAAACGCTCCACAGCATATCGAATTGATTTCTGAGAATAGCGATGTCCTGTATAAGCATTAAAATGTCCATAGATTTTTCGATTAGCATTTAAAATTTTATAATATCCATATAGAGCCGCACCTATCGCCTGACCGTCGTCTCCTGCTGGAGGCAAAATAAAGGTGTCGTGGAATCCAGAAAAATCATTTATATTCCTATTCGCAACACAATTTAAAAAAATGCCTCCTGCCAAACAAAGGTAATCTGAACTTGTTGCTTTCCTTAAATTAGTAGCAAGTGATAAAACAGTTTCTGATAAAAAAAATTGGATATCCCAAGCAATGTTACATCTGTTTTTTTTGATGAATTGAGAATATGATAAGTCAGATTGTTGATATATGGTAAACAGTTCTTTAATATAGTCTTCATAAGTTAAATGTATATTTAGCCCCGTAATCTTTGATGGCAATTTGATGAATTGATTGCCGTAAGGAGCCAAACCCATTGTCTTCCCTGCTCCGCCAAACCCAAATCCAAGGATATCAGTAATTTGCTGGTACTTAAAGCCAAGACTAATTTGACGGCTGCGGTTTGGGGGCGTCATATAGTCAAACCTTTTTACAGCTAACGATGTTCCATATTTTACCGTTGTTTGTTGAAAACGGCGATATATTAGCTCTATTTTTTGTCCAGAAGCATAATAGTAGCTTTCAGCCTCAATAGCCTCTGGAATTGGAATGTCCCCCCCTCCATCAGCGATGAATATTGCAGCTTTTTTGTAAGGACTTGTAAAATAGACAGCAAATGCATGTGCATCGTGATGCCCAATCATCTGTATCGGAACATTCTGGCAGTCTAAGGCTTCCGAAATTTCTCGAGTCCATACATTCAATATTTGTTCGTTGATAGGGCATCCACTGTGGGTAAAAACGATTAAGTCTAAAAGATTTGCTTCTATTGAAGCTTCTTTGAGAACATATTTTATGGATAGTAGTGGAAGAAATTCACCTTTTGAGTGTTTAACTCGATCCAAGCGTTCTTCAGCGATGGCAGCGACAATCGTACCATTTTTGATAAGCGAAGCACCACGATCATGACCAATGTGAAACCCGAGGCAGAATACTGGCATAATATTTAGTTATCATCCATAAAATTCAAAGTTAGCGAAACAAACGAATTTACGCACTAAAAGGATTTCCAGACGAACTACTACCGCGACAAAACCACCCTGTCAATCAGGGAAACCCTTAGATTTTTCGACTTTTTTAAAAAAGACCGTTTTCGTCCTCCCGCTCCAGGATGAACTCCTCCAGCTTGCTCAGCCGGACCCGGAACCCGTTCCTGCCCCCGATCTTGAACCCCGGCAGTATACCTTGATTGATGAGATTGTACACATGCCGGCCGCTGCAGCTCAGTCTTTTCGCCACCTGGTCTACCCTTAACAGAATATCTGCGTCTTTGATTTCGTCTTTTACCATGGATTCCTCCGATGTTATCTTTTATTGTACCATGACGGCCGCCGCCGTTTGTCGGCCAAACCGGCCTTCACAGTGGTTTCCTTCTTGGGTTGGGTCTGCGGTACTTCTTTGGCCTGGTTGGCAGCGATAAAAGAAAGCGACGGCGCCCACTCCGGATCTGCGCAGGCAGAGGCGTACACCTCGCAGTCCAGAAGATGGTTGGCCGTGCTTTTCGGCTCCCACTTGGTTTTCCCGGACTTCCGGTCTTTGACCTTCTCTTCGGCCAGGACCTGTTTAGCGTAGCTGATGCCGGTATCCGCATGCAGGGTTATACGCTGGGTTTCGCCTTCTTTACGACCCAGCCGCCAATGGAACAGGTCTTTGAACTGCTCCGTGTCCAAAAAATAGAGAACCAGGCCGCCGGGTATGGGCCGGTTGCCCCGCTTCATTTTATCGATGGTCCTGGGCACCACCCGGTTGATCTGGGGCTTGCTGTTGCCCTTGATACCGAACACCACGTTTCTGCCTTTTTTCCGGATCCAGGTATAGATTTCCTCGGTCCGGCTCCACTCACCGTCATCGGTCGGACCGCCACCGGTGTCCATGGCCGCCCGCCAGATCCCCATGGTCTGGTCCGCGGGTTTGCCTTCAATGGGGTACCGGTTGTTGAACACCAGCTCTTCAATATCTTCGAAGGTGGTAACGTATCCGTACTGGACATTGTGGCTTTGCAGGTCCCGGGTCCAGGCCTTGACCAGGAACCAGAACCCGTTTTTCTGAACGTCTATGCCACAGGTCAGGGCCAGGGCATCCTTGGGGACCACGCCCTCCGGCAGGTGGTTCCGGTGGGCCAGGACCTGTTCCTCTTTCTGCAGCTTGATTTTCAGGCGGTAGGGCTCCGCCTTTATGGCGTTGTAAAAATCCTGGGCCTTGAGCGGGTCGGACAGGCTTTCAATGAATGCGGCCGCACAATCGGACAGGCTCACAAAATAAGAAATCCATGCCGGGATATGAAACGAGATGTTTGCAGGCCGGAACTTCTCCAGGTAGGTGAACAGCTCAAGGTTTTTGCCCCTGGACATCCACACCCCGGCACGGACCGCCGCATTTCTGGTGTCATCGTCCCAAAGCGCGTCACAGTGTCCGCACTCGTACCGGGCCAGGTGTTTGGATTTAAGTTCGCTGATATTGGCTTTGGAGCCCCCTTCCCACTTAATGTTCCTGAACCGCATGAGCTGGAGCGTTCCGCACTTGGGGCACCTGACATGGAAGTCAAAGATCACATCCGCCTTATTGAACTCCACCCATATATTACCGTTCTCCAGGGTGGGGGTGGAAATTTTGATGAACTTGGATATCCCCAGTTTCAGGAAGGTGATCAGGCGCTTACGGATCAGGTCCATCTTGGAGGCCTCTTTTTTATCCGGCTCAAACCCTTCCTTGTCAATTTCATCGGCCACGGCGTACCGGATGGGCTTGTTTGCCAGCCGGGCCGCAGACCTGGCCCAGGCAAAATAGATCTGCATGTGCCGCAGGCTGATCCGCAGGGCGGATTTATCCCGTTCCTGGCCTGTAAAATACCCCCGGAGCCGTTTTGAGGACTGGATCATGGGCAGGACCCTGTCCTTGGAGTTTTCTTCGGCTGTCAGCTCATCCGGATACACATACAGCACCGGCCCGGGGGCCAGGTCGATCCGGCTGCCGATGAAGTTGTGCACCCCTTCGGTGCCTGCGGACTGGGGACACTTGCAGATATTGCACTCCCTGACAAAGGGCATTGCCAGGGCATCCATGATGCCGGGCACATAGGGCGTGATTTCGTTGCGCCAGGGTCCGGGCAAGGGGCCGATGGTGATCACCCGGTTCTTTTCCGCCCATTCCGATACCTTAACCTGCTTAGGCTTTTTCATGACCTTGCGCTCGGCCTTGGTAAAAGAGAACGAATGAAGATACTTGCCGCCGTTTTCCCCGGCAGTCTCCTGTAGTGTCTGCCAGAGGTCTTCAGACATCCATGGCGGACGCTTTGCCACCGTGATCACCTGGCTGTCTTCAAATAAGAAATCCCCCATCAATCCTCCTCTTCAAACATGACCTGGTACGTATCCGTGGTGGCAAAGGAACTGAGCTGTTCATCCACCATACCGTACAGCAAGTCCCGCAGGTCCGGGGACTGGGTAACGTTGCCGCCCACGGTCCCTATGATATCCGGCAGCTTGAGATTGATCCGGTGCTTAAAACCGCTTTCCAGCACCAGCGCCCTGGAGGCCAGCTCCGCCTCAAAATCCTTTTTGGGGATGTACAATTTCTGCGCCACATCAAAATCAAACCGCTGTTTCTTCACCTTCAGGTCCAGGCTTTCCACTTCCTTGGCAGTCTTTTTGGCGTGAAGATCGTTTAAATCCCCGATGTTCCCGTCCCTGCGCTCCAGGGTTGCGGCGTACGCCCGGACCTCCGTCTCCAGGACACTGCCGTCCGGCTGTACCCGGATCATGCCCTTTTCCTTGTCCCGGTAAATCTTGGATTTGGAAATCCTGAACCCGGCCTGCTCCAGGTGGAGCAGCACGGCCCGCAGGCTCTGGAAAGAGGGCTGCGGCTTCTCAGTTGGTTGTTTGCCCATTTAAAACTCTCCCGAATTCAAGGTTTATGGTTGGGGCCCGTGCGGATCTCGCTGCCCGGGTCCGGTGGTTGCGGTTAATTCCCGGCAGCAGGCCGGAGCAGGCGGAAGCCGAGGTAAAAAATCACACCGCGTTTCACCTTATCGAAGTTCTCAGAAACCACGGAACCGAAACGCTTTCGGGACACGGGCCGTTTAAGCCCCCTGCCCTTGCACCAGGCGGTAAACGCCGTGTAAGCTTCTGAGGCGGCGATCTCATAATCATCATGCAGCTCGCATTCCTCAGAGAGAAAATCCTCCAGGAGTTCACCGACCTGCGAAGGATTCAAAACAAGATTTCGGATGTTTTTCTCGAGGCTGCTGGTCTGCTTTTCTTCCAGCTCCTCCAGAAGAGCATCCACAGGCATGCCCGTAAAATAGTTCAGCGCGGTGAGTGCGGCCTTGCCTTCCAGGAATTTGTCCGCGCTTTCCACCAGCTTGGCCATGGGGAAATACATTTTCCCGGAGCGCTTGGCAGCATCTCCGGAGAGATACCCCGGGCTGTCCGGGATCTGGTAACCGCCCGTCCTACGGATTGTGGGGAGAACTTCGTGGGTGATCCAACGTTTAAAGGCTTTGGCTTCGGGTTTGTTGGAGCGAATGATCAGAGTATAAATACCTGGTTCATTAACAGTCCACATTTCCCTATTCTGACCTGATACGTGTAAAGTACGGATCAGCCTTTCATCATCCTCAAGCCGTTGAACGCATTGTGCGGCATCTTGAATGTCTAAGACCTTGCAAACATCTCCGGCCACCCACCACGGGTTCCCGTCATCATCCGGGACAACCCGTACCAACCTAGAATCATAGTCAAAAGGGATCACTGTATTATGCATCTTTCACCTCCTCCGGGATGAATATCTCCCGGGCTTCAAAAAAGGTTCCCAACATTAAATCAACCTGTGTATCGGTCAGGCCGAGCCCGGCCGCGGCCACCAGCATGGCGGCAACCGCACTGAACTCAGCATGTTTAAACGGAACGGAATTAACCAAAGGGCAGGAACGGCAATCAGCACTGTTATGGGTGCGGGCCAGGATCCGGTTCATATCGATCATGATGTTTTTCTCCAGAACTATCGAGATTGGACAGCTCGGCCGTACTGCAAGACTCGTCCGGGCTGCAGTGAATGTCCGGAGATTTAATCCCGCCGGAACCGGTACCGGCAGGTCGGATGCATATTGCCCGGAACGAATCACCTCCTTTCTTGCCTTATTGTACCTGAAGGCAGAAAGCATCCCCGGGCGTTTAACACTGCAAGCAAACAGGGTTCCGCCCCCATGTGTCAACTTAATCATCACGGACCCACTCCCTGCCCACAAAGCAGTTGTCCCCATGGATGACCGAGTCCTTATGGTAGTACCTCAGGTACCAATGCACCTCGTCATCCCCGATGAACAAATCCTTTATCCGGCGCCGGATATCACGGTTCCGGAACCCGGGATCGAACTGGATTTCATAGCTGTCCCTGTCCGCCCGGATCCGGACCGGGAACCGGGCCAGCAAAAGCCGCAGCTCTTCCAGGTGGCTGACGCCTTCCGGGGCTTTATACTTGCTGCTCCGGTCCATGGTGATTGCCGGCGGAAGCCCCTGGGACACCCAATCCTTGATGTTGACGCCCTTTTCATAGGCTTCTCCCGGGTCTTTGCCGTCGGGCACAGGCCAGTACCTGGCGTTCCTGAAAGTCTTTTCCCACCAGTTCCAGGCCTTCATACCCGGGGTGTCAAAATCCAGGGCCACCAGCACCCGCAGGGCGTTTTGAAGCCGGTGGTATACGGAGGAGCCCGGCTTGTTCTGGGCAGCGCCCAGGGCCACCACACCGGCCAGGGAACCGGCCTTTCTTGCCACCAGCATGCCGTCCAGCTCGGACTCCACCACCACGAACGCCTTCCGGTCCGGATTAAAGCCCATGGCGTCCATGCCCGACCCCGGGATGATATAATATTTGCTGTCCGTCTCCCGGGTCAGGTCTTCGGCCGGGCGGCGGATCCGGATGCGGTACACCTCCCCGTTTTTAAAGCACGGGATCACAAGACCCCTGGGGATCCACAGCATTTTCTTGCGGCCGTTGGATTTCTTGATCACCGTCGGAAGCCCCCAGGACTCCCGGGGCCGGAACATACAGGGCTTTTCATTCTCTCCGGAGAACCACCCAAGCCCGAACCCCTCCACCGCGCCCAGGTCAAGCCCGCGGCGTTCCAGATATAAAAGGGCCTCTTCCTTTTTCTTTATTTCCTCCCGGGCCTTTTCCAGGAAAGCGCCTGCTTTCATACGCCAGGTTTCCACCGGTGTTTCATACACTCGGGGCTTATATTCCTGTTTTTCCCGCTTGTGTCCCGCAGGATCCCCGGAAGACGGCCGCCAGTTCTCCGGCATTTCCCGGCCCGCAGCCTTAAAGGCGTCCCGGTACCGGTACCCGCAGAAGTCCACCAGGAACTGCACCAGGTCGCCCCAGGCCCCGCAGCCGTTGCCGGACTGCCGACACCAATAAGAACCGCCGCCCCCCCTGTCCGCAGGCCAAACGCGAAAACGGTCCGTTCCTCCGCAGGACGGACAGGGCCCGGCCCACTCCCCGCCCTTAGACGAGGAAACCTTCTTCAGCTCAAGGCCGACATGCCCGGCCGCTTCCAAAATGTTCATGGCTTTGCCCCCCTTTCGGACCATTGGACAATCCCGGACCGTTCCCCAACAATCATCCAAACCATAGAAGTATTGTTAATTAAGGCTTTCAGCCTTTCCCTGGAGGATGGGAGGATACTTTCAGATAAAAGTGAAAAACTTTCTAGAAAAAAACATTTTAATATATAGGTAAAGATTGTCCAATCCTCCAAGCCTGCTGATCCGATCGCCTTTTTAAAGCGTTTTCAAATAGTTACAAGTTGGACCGTTTTGCGGAGGAACCGGGATGAAGGGAGCTTAGTCCTTAACCATGTCCCGGATCTGCTCCTGTTCGGCCAAAAGGCCAACGCCCTCATACCAGATGGTGCCGCGCTTAACCCGCTCGAACCGTTTCCCGAACCACGTACCGAACCGTTTTTTCTTCGGCACCCGGTTGGATACGTTCACCTTCCACCACTCCTCAAAATCCGCATACACGGCTGCAGCCGTGACCTTGTAAGAAAGCCCGACCACGCACCGTTCATCAATGAAGTCGGCCACGCTGTCCTCATCCCGCCGGTATTCCTTTACCGCTTCTTTCACTGCGGTGGGCGGCGCCAGCCCCTCCTTTTGCCAATCAAGGCATCCTCTCACCATCCACGCCAGGATCCCGGAGTATTCCTTTTCCAGCTTCTGCCCCAGGTGGACATCGGCCCTTCGCTCATGGGGCTGGTCCGGGTCGCGGTCCACGAACGAGATCTCGAAGGGAAACAGCACCATACGTTCCCAGAAAGCAAAGTCCTCCGCCGGTGCATGGGGTTTGTGGTTGGTTAAAAGAAACAAGGTGTGGGACGGCCGGAAGGTCACTTCATAGGTTTCGTGCGCCCCCCGGCCCGTGAGCTTGTCTTTCCCGGTGAGCCATTTGACCTTGCTGGGGGAAATCTTGCAGCCGTCGTCCGTCTCAGAGGCGAAGGCCATACGCAGGCCCCTCAACTTCATGATATCCGGAGTCGGACTGGAGGCGCTCGGGATCCGGTACTGGTCAAGGAGCATCTCCGACCGGATGGGCTGGGCAAGGTCGCCCATGATATCGGACATGACATCCACAATCAGGGATTTACCGTTCCGCCCCCGGCCGGTCATGACGACCATGATGCTGTTCAACACTTCACCCACCAGGGCGGCCCCGCAGACACGTTGCAGGAAGGCTACCAACTTGTAATTGTCGGAGAAGATCTCCAGGAGGGACTTTTCCCAGATCTCGCACTCCTTATCAATTCCCAGCCACTCCACCGGACTGGTCTTCATCAGGTAGTCACCTGGGCGGCCCGGCTCAAGCTCCCCGGTTTTAAGGTTGATTACACCGTTCAGGCAGGGAAAAAGCCATGCTTTTTGATCAATTTCCTTCCCGTCGATGGCAATGGCATTATGTGTGGAGCTGGCAAAGTGAAGACAATTTTTCCTCCTTCTCCGGGCCCGCAAAGCGGACACCCGTTTCAAAAGAGCGTCCCGCCTGGCCTTCAGGTACGCCTCCTCCGGAGATCCAGCCCCCACCTCCCGGAGTTTCTCGGTAAGTTTGGAGGCCTCCGAGCCGTAGATCTCGGCCACGCCCTCGACAGCAGCCAGGGTGCGCGCGTTCTTTTTATCCACCGCCCAGATATGTCCCAGCCATTCCATCCACCCGTCCATAGATTTGTTAAACACATACCGGTCCCGGTACAGCTTTTTGAAAAGCTCACCGTCCCCCAGCTCGTTTCTGCCCAGGCACCTTAAAACGAAATCCGTATCAATGCCGTCACCGGATCCGCTGCCGGTCTTGTCTTCCACCTCTTTCACCCGGGCCTCCACTTTCTCTTTGATACTCACCACCTCACCCATCACTCACCTCCTTTCCGTGGAACAAATAGCCGAAATCACAAAAGTTTCCCGTTTCCCTCCCATTTCCTAAATTTTTTAAGCCCGAAGCCCGCGCCCTCCGCAACCGTGGGAAGGGAACCCCAGGAAGGACCCGTGAAGTTTTCGGCCGGAGGTTGGGCGCAGGGCCGGAAGGAGGACGGAGTTTCTGACTTTGGTATGTTGACGCTTTTAAAGGGGGGCCGGGGGTTAGCTCTGATCCTTCCATGGGGTGTCTCCTTAGATATCCTGGGTGGTGTCTGCCATTTAAAAACCTGCCCTACATGCTTTTAAGTATTTCTTCCTTAAAACGCTTGGCTTCTTCTATTTGCTTTTCTTTCGCCTTTCTGACCATGTCGTCCCACTCATCAAAATCGAAGTACAAACTGTAGCCCAGCTTGATAATCAGGGCAGGATATCTTTTATGGTTGCGCCAGTAGTAGGCAGTGCTGAGGCGAATGGGCAGCCTCCCTTCCTTATGCGCCTTGCTTAAGGGGACAAGATTCATGGGTGCCTCCTATTGCCCTTAGGTAGTATACCTTTATAGGGCTATTAATGCCTTCACGTGGTGCGCTCTATTCATCCGGCGTTCTTTGCCAGCGTAAAAGCTTTGGCCTGAAGCTTGGACAAGGCCAGCACGGTCGGCCTGAGTTCGTCCGGCATGAGCCGGTACCGGTTCCGTTTCATGGCCATGAGCTCGGCCCAGGTCACGGCCGTCAGGTTGGCCGGGTCGCAGTTCAGGGAATCGCCGTCCAGGAAGGTGACGACCTTGTCTTCAGGCACCGGGCCGTGATGTTGTTCATACACATGTACGTGTTTGTATTTGTATCTGGTGGGGCAGCCGGTGAGCGGATCGGTCTCCGCCACTTTAATCAGGATCAGGTTGTCACGTTTGCAGATGCGTTCGGCACCCAGGGGTTTACAATTGGGGGGCTTGAAATTCTTTTTAAGGCTGGGGCGGCGTCCGGACCGGATATTCCTGTTGCCTGCAAAAGATTTTAGCTGCGCCGTGGTCTGGTTCGTGCCGAACCTTTTGTTGAACAATACGGTAAGATCCTTCATGGTGTATTCTTTGAACCCCTGCCGGATAAACTCAATCTGCTCCGGGGTATACTTATGCCGGGCCATCTTCAGGCACCTTCATTCCGAGCATTTCAGGGGCGGACTTCACCAGGCCGTCGTTGATGGCCTTATGGGCCTCCAGGGCCAGCCTGGCGTTGCTGATGATCTGGACGGAACACTCACTGATGGCTTTGGTCCGGATAATCTCCTGCGCCAGCTTTTCGCCCTTCAGGTCTTCGTCAGACAGCCGTTCCATCTGGGCAAACAGATGGTTGTTAAGATCCATAAGCTTATTTTTCATTTGAACCTCCCCGGACGAGAACCCCGTCCTTTTGGATATCAACGGCGCGGGTCTCCGCCCGGGCGCCGTCTGCCGGAAGTGCCCCCAGGCATCCCGCTACTATGGGCTTCAGCCGGTAGACCTCCGTACAGGCCGCGCTAAGATCGTCAATGTTGTCGGTGTTTACCAGGGTTTCGTCCCCGGCCGGTTCGGACAGCTCCAGCAGGGTGCGGGCGGTCTGGTATAAGATGCTGTAGGCCCTGGCCTGGGCTTCGGTTATGGTGACGGCTCGGGTCATGACATAGGCTCCTTTCACCTCACGGCCTTTTCAGCCCTGGGGATTGTCTCGCTGCCGTAGCTCAAATAATAGGTGGGGTCGTCCCGCAGGGGATAGTATTCGTAGTTCAATTCCATGCCGCGGTAATCCGTACAAAGGGAGCAGTCGAATTCCGTATCGTTGAATGCCGCCTTGTCCAGGCAATCGGCGTACCGGGCACAATCCGGCATCCTGGGCAGGGACCGGGTAAAGCCGTGGTGTATCCGCAGGCGTTTTAAGCCCAGTTCCGCCCACTCCCGGATAGCGGGCAGTTCTTCGGCCAGTTTTTCCGCCGGGAACCGTTCCGCAAGGCCCCGGAGCAAGGCATGGAACCGGACCACCTGGGCCCGGCGTTTAAAGGCTTCGTTCCTTCTCAGGTCCAGCGGCAGGTCACCGGTGGTGAAGATAAACCGGCAGTCAGGTTTAAATATCCGGGTATTACCGTCCTCCGCCTTCACCGAAACGGCCTCACCGTCCACGGCCGCAATAACAGGCGGCGACACCAAAACAAAAGGATCATCCGCATGGCTGATGTTGATCCGCCTGCCCTCCAGCCCTGCCCGTCCCCCGGGATCAGCCAGGTCCTCCGGTGAGACCCGGGCGCAGTTCTCCGCCTCGGCCATCTCCTCCAGCAGCCAGACCACCACGGCCCCGGGCATCCCCCTGGGGCCGGACAGCACCAAAAAATTCTTGAACTTGGATGGTTTCCAAAGGCAGTACCCGAAGAACTCCTGGAGGATATCAATCTCCGCATCGGTCTTTACGGTTTTCTCCAGGAACAAAAGGAACAACGGGCATTGGGGTTGCTCGTCCATCATTGCCATATTCACCTCCTTGGGATGTTGGTACATTCTCAATAAACGCCTTCCAGGCTGTAGTCCCGCTCCGTTAAAAAGGCGGGTTCCGCATAGGCCGGAAAGAAGCCCGGCCCCGGACCGGGATCAGGCGCGCGCGGCACAAAGGCCCGGCTGTGGTCCCCCAGGTCCCGGCCGTAACCGGTAAAGCCCTTGTTCCGTACCAGGCGGTTCAGGCCCTGCCTGGCCCACTCCCGGATACCTGGCAGTTCGGCCAGCAGCCGGTCCGTCAGGCGGCGCTCCTCCACCCTGGCCTTTGTTTTCCGGAACCGAGCCATAAGCCCCCTGGACTCAAACCGCCGGTCGTTTAGGACGTCCCGGGGCAGGCCGACCGCAGTAAACACAAACTTGCAGGACGGACTGAAGATAAAGCCTTCCCCGCGGTCGTCTTCGGCCAGGAGACGGTCACCGCTAAGGATCGACATAAAAGCCGGGGATAACAGGGCATAAGGATCAGCCACCGGGCACACATTCACATACCTGTCTTTCAGCCGGGCCAGCTCCGCCCTGTCCGCCAGATCCTCCGGCATCACGCCTGCGCACTTGTCCGGCCCCACCAGTTCCCTCAGCAGCCAGGCCGCAAGCGACTTCACACCGCCGCAGGGCCCGGCAAGCACAAGGAACCGGCTGAAAAGCACATTTTTCTGAAGGCAGTATCCGTAAAAGTCCTGAAGGACGCGGATCTCCTGATCTGTCTGCACCGACGCCTCCAGGAGACGAAGAAACAAAGGACAGTCCGGTTGTGGGGTTGTAGTTGCCATATTCACCTCCCGTAGGGTTAAGTTAAAGGTCTGCCCGATCCTCAGTTAATCCTTTCAATATCCGGATCAGGTGCTCCGCATGGCCGCGGTCCAAAGTAAATAGGACCTCCTGCCTGTCTTGGGACACATACAGGCTGATGGAGCCGTCTGCCTGTTTTTTTAGTGACAGTTTTTTGCAGGAAAGATCGAACTCCATAAATCCGTTTTGTTCTTTAACCACCTCATTCACCGGAGGATACTTTTTATTGAATTGCGGTTTCTGCATGACCAACCTCCTTTTTTATCTATTTATGGGGTGCCGGATTCGCCCAGGGCCAGCTCCGGCAGGCATTCATGGTAAGGAGTCGCCAGATGAAACGTGCCCGTTGTTGAACACCACGGAGCCGGGCGCGGTACAAACCGTTGTATTCGTCAATCGTGGATAAAATCCCCGGGCATGTGCCCGCCGGTCCGTAATCCGGCGTACATATCCACCAGGACCTTTTCCACCTGTTCCCGGAAGGCATGGTCCTTTGCGTCCCTGATGCCGTCGTCAAACCAAAAATTATTGGAAAGAATACTTTTGAACCGGACCTCTTTGTATACGGCCAGGTGCTGCCCGGCCATCGTCAGCATATCCGTTGCCAGGTCCTCAAACCCGGCCGCATACGTATAGGCAGCCACATCCACCACGGTGCGGTCCGTGACCAGCAGGTCGAACCGGGCCAGGATCTCCAGCTCCAGCCTGATCCGCTGGCAGAAAAGCCACATCTGCGCCTGTGGGGTCGTGGCCCGGTTGATGAAATAGGGGCAGGCCCCTTCAATATCGCACAGGGCTTTGACGGATTTGCAGGGGGTAGCCCGCTTCAGGTCGGCCGCAGCCCTCAGGGCCGCATCCGTCTTGCCCGTGCCGTGGGTGCCGGTGTAGGCGATTACAGCAGGTGTCATAGGTCTTCCCTCGTGGTGGTCATAAAGCCGCACCGGCAAAGCCAGGTGTAAATCACCGCCAGGGGCCCGGACATATAAAAGCCCTGGTTTTTCATGGTTCGTTCACATCTCCTGCAAGACATCATGCCGCCCTCCCCGGGCCGGTCCGGCCCTGTTCTATCTGTTTGCCCAGGTACCCGGCCTGCTCGTACAACACGCCCCGCTGCCGGATCTCCTTTTCTACGGCGTTCACCGCATGCACCACCGTGGCGTGGTAGCGGTTAAAGGCCCGGCCGATCTCCTTTAAGGGCAGGTCCGTGTATTGCCTTGCCAGGAACATGGCAAGCTGCCGGGGCTTTACCACCCGCTGTTTCCTGGATCTGGACACCAGCTCCTCCCGGGTCACGGGAAAAGCCCTGCAAACCAGATCCGTGATCTGCCCGGCCGTGATACGCTTTTGCCGCCGGGGCATGGGTTCCACCACACTGCGGGCCAGGGCCATGTCAACCCTAAGGCCCGCAAACCGCGCCTTAGCCGCCACACTGAACAACGCGCTTTCCAGCCGCCGCACATCGCCCTCGATCTCTTCGGCGATATACGACACCACATCCCCGGGCACCGGCACATCCAGCCCCCGGGCTTTGTCCCTGAGGATGCCCGCCCGGGTCTCGAAATCCGGCGCGCCGATACCGGCGGCAAGCCCCATGGAAAGCCGGGACCGAAGCCTGTCGTTCAGCCCCGGGATATCGTCCGGCCCCATGCCGCCGGAAAACACCAGCTTTTTGTCCGCGTCCAAAAGATAATCGAAAGCTGCGGCCAGCTCCTTTTGGGTGGCCTCCTTGCCGGTGAGAAAATGCACGTCCTCCAGAATCAGGAAATCACATTCCGTCCGGTACCGGTCCTTGAACCGGGCCACGGTCCCGCCCTTCAGCGACGCCACCAGCTCATTGGTAAAATCCTCAGCCGTGGCATACACCACCCGGGCACCCTGCCCCGCCTGTGCCGCGGCCTGCCCTGCCGCCTGGGCCAGATGCGTCTTACCCAGGCCGGTCTTGCCGGACAGGTACAAAACGCCGGTGCCGCCCGCCTCGTCCCGCGCCATGGCCCGGGCCGCATAAAAGGCAAACTCCGAATGCTTGCCCCGGACAAACCGGTCAAAGGTAAAGGACTCCTTGAGCACCCTGCCCCCGGCAGCCCGAACGGCCAGGCCGGGCAAGGGCTGTTGTACCGGCCGTTGCCGCCGGACAACCGCAGGCTCCGGCGCAGCCTCTGCCTTTCCCTGATCCGCCTTCCTTCCGCCAGCCTGCGCCGTAAACCGGACACGAACCCCGGCCAGGCCTTCCCCTGCCAACGCCTCCCGGATCACCGGCAGGTAAACCGTTTCCAGGCGGCGGGACATAAAGGCATTGGGGCTTGCCAGGGTAACGGACCCGGGGCCGGTCCCGGCCAAAGCCACCGGCTCAATCCACATGCGGTAGCAATGCTCCGGAATCCGCTCCCGGATCCTTCGCCTGATCTTTTCCCAGGACGGCATCATGGTTAATAATCCGCCTCGTCAATGACTTCGGGGTTTTCATCATCAAACATCAACTCCCGGGCAGCCTCGTTTTCAAGGTCGCACCGGCACTCATCCATGGGCTCTCCGCAATCCGGGCAGTACATAAGGGTTTTCCTTTCCTGTTTTCGGTCTAATGGTTTCAAGCATCCTCCAGGGAGACCCGATTATCCTTCACCGCCTCCAGGGTGGCGTTCACCCCTTCGGTGTATTCCTTGTTCATGCCCTGGAGCAGCTCCAGGACCTCAGCTCCGCCCAGGTCCCCGTCCGGGTGATGGCCGACTGGTACAGGGTCCAGATCTCCACCAGCGCCCGGATTAGGCTTTCATATTGGATGGCTGTTCCCATTATGCGGACCTTTCGCGCTGTGCGCGTAATATTCTGAAATAATTTGACAAACAACTTAGTATCTGATTGAAAATTCTACAGAAAAGGTAAGCGCAACCAACCCAAACAAAGGGGGTTTTATGTGGTGTTACGAAACCGAAGTGGGGACGTTCTACATTGTCGAAAAGAACGGCAGATTTCACATCATTTACGATGATGAAGACCTGGGAAGCTATGCCACCCCATGGCAGGCTGAGGATGATCTGGCAGGAGGCCATACCTATTCACCTTCCTCAGGGGTGGAAACCGACTTACTGGATATCCCTGAAGACATACGGGAATGGTCCCGGCACTGTTCCTGAAGATATCCGGCAATAGATTCGGCCACCTTCCTGCCGTCTTCGCCGCTCAGCCTGAAACGGAGGGTACGGCCCCCGGGGATGTCAAAACTGATGCCGAGTTCACCCGTGTCCGGATCAACCGGAAGCGTCCCCCGCCAGGCGACACGCCGGTAGCTGTCCGGTATATCGGAAGTGCAGGAAGGGGATTCGCCCATCTCCTGAAGAATAGCAACGGCCTCATCCCGTTCCGTGGTATCAAGGCCGGTTCTGATCCTGTAATCCGTTACGTGCATCTTGAACCTGGAATCGTCTTCTGCGTTGCTGAGCATACTGGAGGTCAGTATCCGCCCCGCCCGGTCAAGGAGCTCATCCCGGATCTCTTCGGGCGTATCACGGTTGTGCGTTTCAAAATACTGCTCTTCACTATTCCAAAGCGCGTATTTACCGTTGGTTTGTTGTACGATTTCCATTCTCAGGATATTCATTTCACCTATTCTCCCTATTGGTTTAATCCCACCGGCCGGGCGGTATACCCGGCTCCGGAGTTCACGGTTATCGGGTCCGGACCGGAAAAACGTTCATTAGAAAAGGAGGTTCCCATGTCAGACCGGCAAAAATTCTATGCATTGCTTAACTCCATTGAAGACATCTCAACCAATCCTGAAGCAATCACGGCAATCCGTGAGTTAAAGGTCTTGTTTGAACAGATTCTCGCGGATAGTTCTAACCAGCAGATAACTGATAAAGATCCGGAGCCATATCAGGATGAGACAGTAGCGCGCCATCCGGATGATTTTCTTCAGTTTGAGACCGATCTTTCCGGGCTCGGACTTGACCGCAATAAAAGTGTTGCCCGCAACCTCTTTGACGGTGTCAAACACGTCGCGGATGAGCTTGAAAAATTCGACAACCGTGTAACAGCACAGCTTTCCGGAATTGATCAGAAAATTGCACACCTTGAACGGGAAATAAAAAGGGCGAAGCAACCCGGATCCGGACTCACCGTCAGGCAGGGCAGAGTCAACAGAACCTGACTGCGGCCCGCGCTGTTTTACATTACGGTGAATCCAGGCCGGTCCTTTGCGGCCCTGCCCGGCATCCTTGGGGGGTGCCATGAAAACCGCAGCCGTATTGCAGAACAACTGCAAGTCCGCCTCATCCCCAAACAAAGGTTCCAGGCAGGTCCTGACAACCTCGTCCGGGCCTGCGCCGTGATCCGGTGCCAGGCATTCCGCCAGCAGCCGGACCAGCCCGGCCAGGGCATCCCGGTCCAGGCTGATGCAGGCACCGGCCCCGCCTTCGAACACGGTCAGGTCCGCAGTGCCGTCCCCGTGGTTGTCCACGGCATAGGACAGACGTGCCGGGTCAAAGCCGCCGGTGTCGTCCAGGACCAGACCCCGGAGCATGGCGTACACCTCCCGGAACTTCTCCGGGGTTGATTTTTCTCCGAATGCACCGCTCGGTTCAGGGGCCAGATATTTAGCGATGTTCATGAGCTGGATTTTTTCTTCGATTGAAAGTTGGGACATTAGAAATCCTCCCCGGTTACATGGTTAAAAATGACCGCCGATGATCGCTCCCACCATCCAAGTCCGGGTGGGATAATCGCCTGTTTTTAAACTGAGCTGCCGGAACATGCTGTTGCCGCCGGACAACCGCAGGCTCCGGCGCAGCCTCTGCCTTTCCCTGATCTGCCGTCCTTCTGCCCGCCTGCTCCGTAAACCGCACACGCACCCCGGCCAGGCCTTCCCCTGCCAACGCCTCCCGGATCACCAGCAGATAAACCGTTTCCAGGCGGCGGGACATAAAGGCATTGGGGCTTGCCAGGGTAACGGACCCGGGGCCGGTCCCGGCCAAAGCCACCGGCTCAATCCACATGCGGTAGCAATGCTCCGGGATCCGCTCCCGGATCCTGCGCCTGATCTTTTCCCAGGACGGCATCATGGTTAATAATCCGCCTCGTCAATGGCTTCGAGGTTGTCCTCATCAAACATCAGCTCCCGGGCGGCCTCGCTTTCAAGGTCGCACCGGCACTCATCCGTGGGCTCTCCGCAATCCGGGCAGTACATAACGCTTTCCTTTCCTGATCTTAATTTGGGTCTTAAATCCGTGTCATACATCTTTGTTCGGGTCTTAATACTGCGGGCCTGTTTCGGCCGGAACCGAACCGGGCACAGGCCCAGGGCCGTCAAACTGTGAACAGCGCCCGGCTGAAGGCGACCGCCAGCCAGCAGAAAACAAACATCAGGACCACGCCCGGGATCTCCCAGGCCTCCACTGCTTTGTTTTCTTTCCCTATCCGTTTCAAGCACCCTCCTTCAGGTCCGAAGGTTCATCACCACGCTCCGGGCCTTTTCCTATGGCTTATTGGTTCAGCCGCCCCAGGAGGCCGTTGACGATCGCCTGTAGTTCAAGCAGCTCCCGGGTGCAGTTCCTTTTTTCATCTTCATCTATGACGCCGTCCTCTATGGCCCCGGCCAGGGTGCACAGGGCCTTGCCTGATTCCTTGGCGAATTTGGTGACTTCGGCGCAGGATATGTCCAGGCCTTCACAGGCCACGGGGTAAGCCGAGCGCCCGATCCGCGATTCCAGCAGGTCAAGGACGGCATAATCGTTGTTGCAGGCCCGCATGAAAGGCAGCAGCAGCCGGAGGGGAAAGGGCCTGGGGTCGAACGGGTTCAGGTACCGCTGCAGGGTGGAGCAGGATATCCCCATGGTGTCGGCGATCCATTCAATGGAAAGGCCGTGCTTTTTGGGATACTCGTGAAGCAAGGTAGTTATCTGGCACATTTCCATACTTCCTTTTGCAGGGTCCGGCTGCTACGCTTTACCCATGCTCTTTGGCATTCATTGACCATCCGGTGCAGGCCCGTCAGCCGGAATAAACAGGGCGGCCAGGCTGCAAAACCGTTCAAACGCTGTTTCATCATCGCTGAAATACGGCTGCACACAGTTCCTGAAGCCCGGGTCCAATGCCTTCCCGTTCTCCGGGTCCAGGCATTCGGCCAGGCGGGCGACCATGCCGCCCATGCTTTCCGGGTCCAGGGTGATGCAGGCTGCGGTGCCTTCTTCGTATATTGTCAGGTCCGCAGTGCCGTCACCGTGGTCCACCACGGCATAGGTAAAAAGTTCCGGGTCAACACAGTCGGCATTTTCCAGGGCTATGGATTTCAGCGTTTTGTATGCAGCAGTGAAATTTTTGATTGTGTTGTCTTCGGGCATGAAGGCGCAGGTTTGTACAAGGATTAGTCTGGCTGTGATTTGCATTAGCTGGATTTTTTCTTCGATCGATAGATTTGACATAGTGCTTTTTCCCAAAATTTGGAGTTAGATTTAACCAAGTAGGTTTTTAAAAAAAGGGATCATAAAGCATCCCCGACACTTTGTAGTTGGCTTCTAATTTTGCTGATTGAAGATGCCTCTAAAACGCTAATTCGTTCATCAGAGGAACTCGACATCCAAAAGACTTCGTTTGTATTTGGAAATATTTTTGTTAGCTTTTTAGCTATTTTTAATGAACAACCTTTGCGATTCCCGTTCAAGAACATTGATATGAAAGAAGGAGATACTCCTATAGAATCAGCTATTAGTTTTTTTATGCCACGATCCATAATTAACCAAATAGCTAACTATCGAGTTGATGTCAATATAAAATTCACAAATAGTGAAATATATTTTATTGCATTCATGAAAAATAGCGATATAGCTAACTATTATGGAAACACCTGAATCCCTATATGACTATTTTTTTGCTGCCCTGACTTATGAAACTGGCAAGCTAAAACACGGAGAACAAAAAAGAGTAGCCTTGGACGCCAACATTTCCAGGTCGCTTTTCAGTCAAATTAAAGACCCCAATCATCCCAAGAAAGCGAGTTCCAAAACGCAAAGAAAAATTGCATCAGCATTTGGATATGATAATTTTAGAAATTTTTTAATTAGAGGGCAGGCAATACTATCAGGGTCGGCATATACCCCTATTGAACAGTTAAAAGAAAATCAGCAAGAAACTTTGTTAAAGAAGAATTCTAAACTGCATAATCAAATTTCAACAATCATAGACAAGTTTCAAGATCCTAACTCAGCTATTAAACTACTTCACCATTTAGCAAACATAGAACAGGCTGATCCGCAAACTTACAGAGATATTTATAAGGAAGCTGAAACCGCAGCTAAAATGATTGAACGGCATAATATTGGTGCCTCCTCATCTATCGGACATAGTGATGAAACGAAATCGGGGACGGCTTAAGCAAGTACGCGGAGATCCTCCCCTGGGCCGGGCCCAAATCCCCTTACAATATACATCATCTCAGCCGTGACGGAACAATCCTGAGATCCTCAATAGAGCCGTCGCCCTCTGAAAATCCATTCGTTATCGGGAAAAATATCAATGACTTTCTTATTTCAAAAAATCATACTCTCGTCCGAAATACCCTTAAAAATGTGTTTGCACGAAAGGAAGCCGAACTGGTCACATATAATATCCGGGGTCTGCAAAAGCAATTCGTAGCCCTTGTTGATGCCGCATGCGATGAGGTCGCCGTCATCTATGAAATGTCTCTGGGGTCGCCTTCCGGGAGAAAGTCCGTTGAAAAAGTACTTTTAAAAGCATCCGGGCGTTAAAAGTACGAAATTTTAAGGGTTTCCCCGACTGTAATTCCATCAACCTTGTTAAACTGACAGATTAATAGAATGGCCTTTGTTGGTTAGAGTTGGGTGTTTTCCATGAGGTAACCGGTGGATAGGCAAGAGCCTGTCCATATAAACAAGTGCGTCTAAATCTTCTAACGAGCAAATGCTTATAAGAGCTATTGACATTAAAAAAGAGGGGTCAATACATAAAACTGGTTATTGTATTCTCCTCGAAATCATGTTTATGTCCAATAATCGGGACGGTCTGGCTAACTTTTGAATTCGGCGCTCATACCACATCTTGTGCTTGAACAGGTCGTGGTCAAAGCGATGAATGATACCATAATTGCGCACCTTGGTATTCCTTGGTTGCATCATGGATACCGCACGAATATTTGAGTAACCAGCGAATATAGGCTGATACAAAAACGGTTAATTTCTGACAAATCAATTTACAAAGTATTTCGCCCTGAATATTCTTTACACGATCCGGTCATACTGATATGCAATTCAAGTAGATACTAAGATGATGACCGCTCCGGGTATCCTCATGATTCCTCATGATATGCGGTTTGATATCAGATTGCTCAAGATGACAGGACAACCCAATAATAACTTGTTAACCATCAAAAGCGAAAAACTGAAAATGGTATTTTGGAATTCAAGATCTCAAAAAAAGTGGCAGAAAGCATATATAAACAATGTCTTTGCAAACAAAAACACCTATCGAAAGACCTATTCTAAAATAATACTGAACAAACCAGAATTATTAAGCGGTAAAAATTCTCACTTTCCGAAGTCATTATTTAAATTTTACTCCCCTACTTCTGATAATATTATTGATATCCAAAAACAGCGACTTTGGCTTGCACACCCAAACTCATTTAACGATCCATTTGACTGTCATACGGGATATGACGTCACAGGCTATGAAAAACATTTATTATTAGAACATATTAAGAAAACCGGATTTGCAAATTCTGAAAATAGACTGAATAGTTTCACAGAAGACGAATTCTACAGAATTAACGACTCCAGCTCGGAATATGATTATAATTGGATGAGAAATACTGAGGAATATTGGGATGCTATACGTAGCATTTCTAAAACCAAAAGTGAAGATTTTAAAAAAGAGATAGATGATTTAAGGCAGAGTTTCCAGAGGGATGTTGAAAGGAAAATTGAGAAATTAAGGGAAGTAAATATAAGGATTGCGTGTTTTTCTAACCTCAAATCAAATAGTTATCCTCCAAATAATACAGATTTTGAATTTATGATTCAAATGTGGGCACACTATGCAGCCAACCACGAAGGTTTTTGCGTTGAATATGATATAACTCCATTACACCCTGAAAATTTAATTCCTTTGGAAAATATTAGTATTATAGAAGATCAAGATACCAACCAATCCAACAAAATAAAGTTGTTGTTATCTGCTGGTTTATTTCCAGTAATTTACACTTCTAGTAGGGTAAATATTCCAAAAACAAAATTAAAGAGAATCAAATTGGATGAAACTGGAAATATAAAACATAACAGCGATATAGATTCTCTATTATACAAAACTTATATTATTAAATCTGCAAAATGGAATTATGAAAAAGAATGGCGAATCATTATTGATGGCGATATCTGCAATTATTTCGACAATAAGATCTATTTCCCATACATAAAAAAGATTTTTTTGGGATGCAAAATGACCACCCACAATATTGACCTTCTGATTGAAATTGCGGAAGAGTTAAATGTTGAAGTTGTTTTAATGGCAATGAATGAAAAGAAATTCTATTTAGAGCCTCAAAGATTGGACACTTACAAGTGGCAGAAAAAAAGAAAAAAATGGCACAATCCTCTGTATTGACTTCAAAAAATTGGGTAAAAAATGCACTCAGTTACGGCAATCGCCCTCGGTTAGAGGCAGTACAGTTCCCAGGTCTAAAAACATCATTAAATCACCATCGGTGCAGCCGCAACTGATGCAGGCGTTGGAAACATAAAGGATAAAAATGGAAATGGGATTAGCTAGTGCATCATTGGTCCTGGCATTTTGCGCATTCGTTATTTCTATATATTTTTGGAAAAAACAGTTTCGCCCCATTCTTTCAGCGATGGTCAAAACACACGCTGCGGGGAATGAGGCAATATTATATGATTTGGAAATCATCAACTGCGGAAGCTTGCCCGCAAAAAACATCTCCCTTTCCATTGGTGATGCGGATACAATACAAGCGCTGGGTGATGATGCATCTGATGAAAACAAACAGCGTTGGTTGGCTTGTTTTGAGGAAACGATTCCTATTCTGCACAACAACAGCTCCTGCAAATGTTCATTTGGAATGACAGGCAAGAAGAACTTTTGGAAGTACCGCTCAAAATTACCAATAACCATCAAATACGAAAGTTTTTGGTGGAAGAAAAGATATGAAGAAACGGTGGTAGTTCACATAATTGATAGTGAGTCATTTACAGGATATTCATGGGAATAAAAATAACTTTTCATTAGTTAAAAAATAAGAATGACAAAAATTTTGAAGAAAGCCACACCTCATGAGAATAGACTAAAAGACTATTTTACCAACGAATTCTGGGGACAATTCTGGGGACACGATACTTAATTCTAACAATAAACATGCTACGGATAAAACCGTAGATGTTCAATATTAGCTTCCTATGGATTTCAAATGACACATTACCGACAAACGATAAAAAGAGAGGTCGCTGAATGACGGCATGGACAGATTTTTTAGCCGCTGTAAAACAAGCTGAAAATGATCTTGGCAATCCAAGAGAGGTCTGGTACAGAGGGCACTCTAATGAGGATTGGAATTTGATTCCTAGCCTTATTAGAGAAGATGAATGGGAGCGAAAAGAAAAAGAATTGTTTCTGGAATTTTCCAAAACAGCATCAAGGCTCTTTGATAAAAGAACTAATGATTGGGAAATTTTGTTTGATATGCAACATTATTGGATTCCAACCAGACTATTAGATTGGACTACAGTTATGGGAGTTGCGATTGCATTTATTCTACACAGTGACTACACCGATGCCCAGAATAGTGCATTATTTATTTTGGACCCTAAATCTCTAAACAGACTAAGCGGTAGAGAAGAGGTGATAAACGTTCCTGAAGACAAGGGGTTTGATTACAAGGCAATTTATTGGGAAAAAAGGCCGGTACAAATAGAAAAACCACTTGCGATAAGACCTGGGCAACAAAGTGAGCGCATACGAGCTCAAAAAGGGGTTTTTACTGTTCACGGCATTCCTGACTCTGGATTTGAAAATTCAGCCGCAGACTGTTTCAGAAAAATTGTGTTGCCAAACGAGGCAAAGGAAGAAGCAAAAGACTTTCTCAAATGGGCAAATTTGGATGAATACACCATTTATCCTGATATTGTCGGTATGGCTCAACACATAAGAAGAAAAATACTTTAAGGAGATATCGACTGTGGAAATTTCAAAAAAAGATAGAGTAATCCTAAGAAATCAATACCAGATTCTATCGGCGCTAAACAAAGATGAAGCGGACCACTACAATGAGCTAATCGAAATCTTAGAGAATGGATATGAGATATTTTACTCAAGGATTGATGAATGGATATCCGACGAAATGCCCATAAAAGAGGGGAAATTTGTTTTAGATATTCTTGATCTTTATCGTGCGATTGAAGACCTCAAAAGGTCATCAAAAGATGAGAAATTAAACCGACACTTACATTCATATTTTGCTGGTTTCGACGGAAATAATGAAACTGAATATATGGGTTTTGCAAGATTTTTAATTGAAAAACAAGGTAAGTTCTCGGAGCAGCAGCAATATTTAAGAAAAAATGACAATCTAAACAGTCAT
>CAJWHT010000058.1 GCA_913041495.1 uncultured Desulfobacteraceae bacterium
AACCGGACAAATCACGTGCTACAAAAACCGGACATTTCTATTTGTCTCCAACAGACCGGGCAAGCAGGCCGGAATCGTAGATCAGGTCAGAGAAAAGAAACAGGTCACAGCTAAGGCACAAAAGCATAAATAAATCTTCCATTGAAATAGATGCTTTTTGCCAGCCAGGAGGTCTATTGGGACTCATGCGGTCTGAAATGGAAGGTTTTAATTTGATGCACAGCCTAAGACCAAAGTTCTAGGAAGAAATATACCGGTTTTTCTGCCAAATGGAAATATTTACACATTGCGGTTGCCCTTTGAATTGTCAACTCACCGGTATGACAGTGAATTTTCAAGTGGCCTCTATTCTGCATGTATAGATTCATGTGATAGAGAAAAAAGGCAAATATGGTGGGCCTGATGACCCAGGGGACGGATTTATGTATGAAGCGGCTGTAGTGAAAACAGATCAGGAGCGGATGCTGAAACACCGGCTGAGCAGATGGATTACCAAGGAGCGGCAGGATCTGGTGCTGGCCCAGATATTGATTCCTAAAACAGACATGCGGGGACCGTTGTTTGAAAGTGATTTTATGTGGTTGCTGTCCACCCGGTACGACATTGATACCTGTGGGCTGATCTACAGGCGGCTGCTGAAAGGAATCCGGAACGGGTTGGACGAAATGGTTCCGTTTCTCATTGATGATGACGGGACTGGCAGACCTCTTAAATCGGGACGAATGGTAAGTTTTGTTTATTACGAGAAAACCGTCCTGGTCCGAATTCATGGCCGCAAGCCCAAAGAAGGTCGCCCTGGGGGGCTGTCGGACCTGCGGTTTAACCATTCCCGTGTGCCGGGCAAGCATAATGCAGACGGCAGCATGAATTGGTACGAACTGGAGAAATTCACGGTGGTCGGGCAGGGGGATGTGCTCGGTACCCTGGTGGAGCCTGCGGAAGGCGAATGGGGTGTCAGCATTTTCAATGATCCGATTCCGCCTGCGCCTGTAAATCCCATGGAGATAATACTCGGGGATGGCGTTGACATCACGCCCCAGGGGTACGACGAGGGGGGCAGGGAAACCAAGCTGCTATCGGCGAAAGCAGACGGTGTTCTGGTTTATCAACACACGGATAGAGGGATCTTGTGTGCAATTGACGTGGTCAGGGAAATAAAAACCAAATCCATCTGTTTTGAAACCGGTAATTTGGGTGATAAAGAGGTGAGAATACCCGTCCCTGTGGCTCTTGAGGAGTTTCGCCCGAATTTCAGGCTGTACAGTACTGCCTTGGTTCAATGTGATGAGATTTACGGCGGGTTCATCAGCACCGAAGATGTGGCAGAACTGGGAATCGTCAACTCGGGCAGCCACATCCGGGCAGGGAAACAAATTTCGGCGGCGTATGTGCAGAACTCCCACCTGGAAGCCCCTGATGTGTCTATTTCAAGAACGATTATCGATGTAAAGATAAAGGCCGACCGGTTTACGGCACAAGGGGATGCATTATTTCCGGTAACAAATACGGAAGTGGATGCAATTACCGTTTTTATGAATCAGGTGCTGATCCAGGGTGGGGATAATGTCATTGATCTGGGTGGGCATTTGATCCGTGACCGTTCGGTGGAAGAGATATCCGCCACCCATACGTTGGAGAAGATTGCACGTCTTGAAACCGAGCGGGCGGCACTTTTGGATAGTATAAAAAAGGATTTGATCTGCGTCATTAAAAAAACAGCCGCAGGCAGACGGGGTCAACTGATTGAATTTGCCAAAGAGATGAATGTATACCCTGAGTCAGAAATCATGCGAAAACTGGATCGATTCAAGGGGTATGACAACCTGACCAAGATAGAGGCGCTAAAGAAGAAATTGGGGCAACTCAAAGTGCTGAAAACGTCCCTTGATGAGGAAGAAGCCCGGAAAAAGAAATCAGACCATAAGGATATGAATACCAGGACTGAGCTCCGGAAAATAGCCTACCGGATTTCAGGTTTTGTCGCCCCGGGCGGTGTTCTGAAAATCCGGTGTCAGGATTGGGAAACGGAATATGCCGCGGACAAGGACTGTCACCTGGGTATAGATCTGTCAGGCAAAATGGGCAACGATGGCAGCATGTGTGTTTTGGACAGCAGCACCCGGCCGGTCCAAAATCCTTTAACTTACCCCCAGGTGCAAACCAGGAATGCCGCAGGTGTTGCTTGATCCCATAAAAGCTTATGACATGAAATCAAACACTTTATACCAACGTCTCTTTTTCTTCGTGCAGTCCGGACATGCACCAAACGCGGTTTTTATGTAATCGATCCAGAAGGCTTGAAATTCATCAATTTCTTCTTTTTGATTTCGAGTCAGCCTGAGGCCTTCTGGCGGCGTGCCTTCAGGGAGGCTGATGGCGGTGGTCAGAATCATCGTCACCCGCCGTTCCTTGTCAAGAAGGTAATACGCGCCGATACCACTGAGCCAGTTACCTTGATGTTCCCCGGTAAAAACAGTCCATTTTATATTTCGTCCTTCAGAGGGGGCGCCGCCTCTGTCATAGATGAAAAAGGGTTCATTGGCCGGAAAATCAGCGGCTTCAAATTCCCGGTGGGTATGTTCCTGAAATATCATTATCAGGGACAGGCCGTCCCGGGTGATAAAGGAAATATTCTGGGTTTTCACACTCTGCCAGGAATGGAACCGGTTGTCAGTAAGCGTAAATTGTTCGGGAATCTTGAAAAAACGGTCAAACACCTTGATTTGGTGGTCTTCCCAGGCAGCAATAGGTGCGGCTGCCTGAGCAGGTTGTCCGTCCGCTTTTTGGGCGGCATCAGAAACGAGGGGCTCCGGAGACCATCCCCGATTGTATATACAGCGTTCATACACCTTGGCATATTCTACAATATCAATCCTTCGTTTTGTCAGGGTTGCCTCTTTTGCAAATTGCTCCGCAATGATCTGGCATTCCGCATCATCAATATTGAAATCCGCCTGACCTGCCCCTTCTTTATACCACCTTGTCTGTGATGAACTGCAGGAAAGCAGAAACGAAAGTAACATACAACAAACACCGAGACGTATTTTCATATTACCTCTTGCTGTTATTTTGGGGGTGGACAATTGCATCAGTTGATACCAGTGTTTTTTTAGTGGGGAGTATCATACATGAGTTAGGGATAGCATTAAACAATAAGTTATAAATAGTTTCTTTAGATTTTAGTCCAGCGTAGAAACCCTGGCCCTCTGGGCCAGGTCAGAGTGCAGTGGCTTTGCCATCTGTACGGCTCAATGTTACTCAAAGATCGAGTTGTCCCCACAACTGAAGATCAAGGAGTAACAAATGAGCCGATTTCAAAAGCTATCACAAACGATATGGCATTGCCAATATCATATCGTTTGGGTCCCGAAGTACCGATTCAGGATACTGAATGGGGCTGTGGCGGCAGAAGTGAAAAATTGTATAAGGGCCTTTTCACACCGTAAAGGCTGCAAAATTCTTGGGCTGAATGTTCAGAACGACCATGTTCATCTGTTGGTGATGGTACCGCCAAAGGTTTCAATATCCGACTATGTCGGTATGTTAAAAGGGCTAAGTGCCATAAGAGTTTTTAATAAGTTCAAATGGCCGAAAACATCAGATGAAGTCATGAAAATATCAAGCCAGGAGTTGTCTTGGTTGGTTGACGGCCTGAATATAAATCAGGCTCACAAACCCTTGAAATACTCTATGATTTATTGATGCCAAGACTATGAAAAAGCCTATGGTTATGGTATGTACAGCCCATGACTAAGGGCAATGTGAAAAAAAATCAGAGCTTGGACGAAGTGAAGAAAATTGCTTGCGATTTTATTGATGAGAATCAAATCCTTAAAGAACAGATTAAATCACTTCAGAATATGGTCTTTGGTCGCAAATCAGAAAAAACGCCTAAAGTTGAACATGGCGGTCTCACTGTGTCTATCGCCAGGAATCCGGAAAAGATCATTCCCAAGAGTATCGCAACCCCCGGGCTTCTTGCTCACATCCTGACTGGTAAGTTTGCAGATGCCCTGCCATTCTATCGCCAGGAAAAGCAGTTTACCAGGATCGGCATTGAGCTTGGCAGATCGACCATGTGCAAATGGGCAATGGTAGTTGCCAGCGCCTGTGAGCTTTTAATCGATCTGATGAAAAAAGATATACTGGCAGGCCCCCTTATCGGCATTGATGAAACCCCGCTTCAGGTATTAAAAGGTCCAAGGAAGTCAAAATCCTATATGTGGGTTTACAGGGGGGGGACGCCTGACAAACCAATTGTTTTATTTGAATATCACCCGACAAGATCCGGTGATGTCGCCTCAATCTTCTTATATGGCTATCAAGGTATAGTTCAGACGGACGGATATATCGGATACGACTTTCTGGATAAGAAAAAAGGTATTCTTTATGTTGGGTGTTGGCTACACGCCCGAAGGACATTTAAGGATGTCACAAAAGCTGGGGGAAACAAAAGCACCGCTACAGGCAATGCCGCCTCTGCGCTAAAGTATATCAGCAAGTTTTACAAAATAGAAAAAGATGTCCGTCAAAACGAACTGTCACCGAAACAACTCTATGAGCAAAGGGAGTCTTTAGCTATTCCTATACTTAAGGAGTTTAAGAAATTGCTTGATGCAAGGGTGGAAAAAGTCCCTCCCAAAAGTCTTCTTGGTAAGGCCATTCATTACACGCTCAGCCAATGGCACAGGCTTACTCAATACACAAAAGACCGAATCATCAGGCCGGACAACAATCTGCTTGAAAATGCCATCCGTCCTTTTGTGGTGGGACGAAAGAACTGGCTTTTTTCTGATACAGTTCAAGGCGCCAATACGAGTGCACAGTGCGCTTATCTATAGTTTGATTGAAACAGCTAAGTCAAGCGGGCTGGAGCCTTATTGGTATTTGAAGTATCTGTTCGACCGTCTGCCTCAGGCAATGACGGAAGATGATTTTAGGGCATTGTTTCCGCATAGGGTTGATAAGGATCTGATCGCCGGACTTGCCTCTTCCTGAGTGTGATTAAAACACCGCTTACGAATTAAAAGGAGAATATGTGAATTTATCTCATAATAAGTCTGGCCACAACACTGATATTAATCAGTTATCAAAGGCCTCATCATTTTTAAAATGGAATTTTGGCCATCCAGCGCAGAACTCTGTAGCAGATGCCTTTAACCTGTACTACAATCGATATTATCAATCTCCGGACGAAATTGAATACGTCTGGAAACATTATGACAGCCGTTTGAATCGGCTAAAACAGCTGGCTATGGAAGGCAAAAAGATTATAGAAATCGGCTGTGGCATTGGAATGAACAGCCTTTTCGCTGCTCTTCATGGGGGGCGGATTCATGGTGTCGAGGTCAAGCCCTATGATGTGACAATTGCCAATATGCAACGCGATATATTGGAACAATCCATAGGACGCAAGCTTGACTGCCGGTTCGAATGTGCCAATATCATGAACGCTGAATTAAAAGAGCAGTATGATGTGGTCTTCATGCAGGAGGCCTTTCATCATTTAGAACCCAGAAATACGGTTGTAGGGATAATTGACCGCGTATTGAAACCCGGAGGGATATTGCTGTGCCAGGAGTCAAACGCATATAATCCGGTGATTCAGGCAAAACTGTTCAAGTTTCGACAAGCACAGACAATCATTGAGAGAAAAGAACCGGAAAGCGGGGAGGTCTTTTTATTTGGAAATGAGAGAATTTTGACTGCAGGACAAATGACCCGCCGTTTTGCAAGAGTGGGTATCCAATGTAAACGAACTCGATTTTTTAGAATACTTCCCACCTCGTTATCAAAGCGAAAATGGTTGGCTACTTTAGGTGAATTTGTTGAAAACAAATTGGAGAATTCCATTCTTAATAGACCCGTCTGCCTACATTATGAGTGGGAAGGTAATAAAAGTGATTTAAAAAGTTGATGAACACTTAAAACTCGCGCTGAAACTTTTAAGCCGATCAAGAAAATGACGGCCCTATGTGCGTTTGAGAGGCGCTCTGCGGGAATGTTCTGAACCTGTTCACATCCCACCAGTTTCAAACAAGGGCTGCGGCAGGAATTGGTTGATCAGAGTCGTTGTTTATAAAACACCTTTTTTACTAAGTTTAATATTTCATTTTTGCATTGAGCTGTAAGTGAATACCAGAATATAATTGGTAAAATTAAAAATTCTATGATCAAAAATGTGGTTTCAGTCTCAGCACCGATATGAAAAGTACGTTCTAATAGAATTGTGTTAAGTACAATGATTAAAGAAATGATGCTGATACTTCTATCGAATCGGATATCATGATACTTCTGGGAAAAGTGTGCTTTAAACAGATTCCAGATGACATAGGAGATTAGGGTTGCATAGGCTGCCCCTTGAAGATCGATGAAAGGGACAAGAATAAAATTGAAAGCAATATTTGCAAGGGCAGCAACACCTGCCATGAAGCTGATCAAATATCCACGGTTGGATAATATTACACCCGCGCTCAGCAGTGTGCCTGAACCATGTAGTAGCAATGCGGTGGCTATCACCGGAAACAAGGACCAATAACCGGGGTATACACTGCCCACCATAATCGCATTTAGAGCGTATTTGCCTACATAAACAATATAAGGTATCAGAATCCCGCCGCAAAATAAGTAGCATCCTAAGGTTGTATTTAGGAATGTATTTAATAGCTTTTTGTTATTCTCCAATTTGAATAAAGTCGGTTTAACCGCATTGGCAAATGCATTCGTACAAACAATTCCCCAAAATTTTGCAGCATTATATATAAAAGAATATATCCCTACGCCACTGGGCCCAAGGAAATGGTGAACAACAAATCTGTCGCCGGAATTAAGGCACCAGACAGAACCGGAGGAAAGTATTGTTTCAACACCGTACCGGTATGTTTCAGTGAGGTATTTTTTTTGAATCCATTTTAATTTCAACTGGAGTTTTAAAATTACGAAACTCCAGGCAAAAAACTCTCCTGCCAGTGTGCCGACGATGAGACTCTGTAACATATATCCAGAGTGTAAAAGAAGCGTTGTCACAAAAACTGTGATCAGTACACGACCAATTACGGCTGAACCGTAATGCCGTATTTGTTCGTCCATCTTAAAGCAGTTGACCCCTAAAGCAGAAAGGGGCTGAAACAGAATAATGCATAAAAATAATAAAACAGTGGAGCTGGATAATTCCAGTGCGCTGGCGATAGTTTCCTTAAAGAAAAACAGACTGAAAAAGCAAACCACGCTTAAGGCTGAAACGACGAAACCGAAAGTGCTTATAAACTGTTTTCTCTCAGTTTCATTGTAAGTGTAATAGTACCTGACCAGGGAATTATAGAATATTCCGAAACCGATACTCAGCATAAATCCCAAGCCGGTCTGAAGCATGGCAAACTGTCCGTACTCAGTTGCGTTTATGCGCCTGAGTGTATACAGGATAAGTCCAAAGTAAATCAGTTTATCCAGGCAATCAAAAAAGGAATATTTTAAAATTAGGCTAAAGAGACTTTTCAATTTCATAGATGGGCCACTCAGGTGACTAATATCCGTTTAAAGACACTTTTCATGGAAACTGGTAGACGCTTCCAAATTGTAAATAAAAGATCAGATGGACTGATCCAATATAAAAAATAAGCGCAGAACGCGGCTATCGTCATAACGGTCTTTTTTGCCTTCATTTTCCGGTACGCGACATGGACAAACATTCTTTTTGTCAACCACAATTGATTTCTTTTTACATCTTTAATGGAGGTATACTGATCATGTTCAAACAACAGTTCGGTCTGATACTTATATACACTCCAGTCCGTTTCCTTCAGTTTACCCCGGGATTTCAATTCTCTGTAGAGAGGAGACCCCGGTGTTGGAAACAGGATTGAAGTAGAAAAATGTTCAACCCCCACTCGTTTTAAAAAAGCCAGGGTTGTTCTTACTGAATCCTTAGTTTCTCCGGGAATTCCGAACATCAGGAAAGATGATGGAATCATTTTGTGTTTGCGGGTCAAGTCAATGGCTGACTTTACTATTTTTTCATCATGCGTCTTGTTTATGTTTTTTTTAAGATCTGGGTCTCCTGTTTCCAATCCGTATAGAATAGATTTGCACCCGCTTTGGGACATCAGAGCGTACAATTGGTCATTGGCAAGTTCAACACGGTTCGAACATGTCCATGAAAACTGCAATCCTCTTTTAATGATGCCTTTGCAGATTTGGATGCTTCGTTTCTTTACTATGGGAAACTCATTGTCGATAAATGAGATGTTTTTAAAACCAATTGTGTCCACAAAATATTGCAATTCTTCTACGACCGTTTTTGCATCTATCATCTGAAGTCTTTGCTTTGCCTGTGAACAGTAACTGCAGCCATAGGGACAGCCAAACTGAGTCAGATAGAGGAACTTTATATTTTTATTTTTTGTCTGTATGTCGAGATAGGTTTTAAACGGAAACAACTCAAAGGCTGCAGGGGCTGCTTTACTCCAATCTGTGAGATTTGCCGGTCCTGTGTTGCTCCATACGTTGCGCTTTCGCACCATCAGACCGGCGGTTCTTGTAATTTCTCCATTAGCGGCATACTCAATCAGTGCCTCAACAAGGGGCTGATTTACTTCGGTGGTCGTTAAAACATCAGCAGCAGGGCGGTACTGTTCAACAAGTTCATCTACAGGGATTGAGGCGGGGAGTGGGCATACAATCTTTAAAATGTTTTTTTGGGGGGGAATATATTGAAGATCGTGCTTAATAGTAAAACAACCTGCCAGTGTAATGACGACATCAAAATGGTTTGAGGCAACCATGGTGTAAAATGCCTCAGGGGATTGCCCTTGAATTCGGGCGTCTTGAACTGTCAGTTGGATACCAGAGACTTTTTCTCTGAGGTCTCCAGCTATTCTCGCCATGGAAATCACGTTGATTCCAGGAATATTAAATCCGCTGTGTTTGTACTCCCTTACCGTCCACAACCCTTCTGCCAATTTAATCGGTTCATTGGGTGGGTTATACAATAAAACTTTCATCTGATATCCTAAATAAATGATATGCTTAGATCGGGTTAGCCTGCCATTCAAGGGTATATCTGAAATTTCCAAATGAACCAAATGATTCTTTGAACTCGAAAATATTGGCCCTTGCCTTCATATTGATTGAAGATGTGCCCATGTCATAAAAGCGATAACCGGATTTAAACGCGGAAACCATACTTTTCATGATCAGTTTCGTCAACGCCCTGGTTTTTATCTGGTTTAGATCCTGGCAAAGGTAAAAGCATGAGGTCATATTGTCATTGATGACAACGTTCCCCAGACCTGCAACGGGTGTGTCTTCAATATATGCAACATTGTGCCAAAAATATTCCGGCAGAGTTGTACACAAGTATTCCCATTCTTCTTTTGTGTGTGTCGGCTCAACACCGTGTTTGTCATCAAATGTTTTTTTCATCAGGAAATAAAAATCATCAATACTTGCTTTTTCCACACATCTAACTTTTTGTTTGGTGGCGTAATTCATCTTATTGCGCATTTTGGAATTAAATATATGCGGTGTATCACATTGCTGTGTTAGGTCCACAACACTGGATATATCTGAGTTGATTACCTTAAACCCAGCTTCAAGATAATTGAAAATCATGGTTTCATTCATAGCAGCAGAGCATGATATCGGTAATGTCAGCCGGCATTTTGAGAAATCATTTGCCTTCAGAAATGATATAAGTGAATCAATTAATTTGCGGTTGTGGTCGTAATGGAATTTTTTTGAAACTATTCCTCCATAGCTGGCACCATATGGACTTTTAAGTGTCTTTTCACCATTTTCGATGTGTTCAAGATAAGAGAGCAGTCCGGTTGCGTTGCCTTTTTCATCTTCAAAAAAATAGAAGCATTCCTTGTTCTGAAATTTCTCCTGATGATATTTCAAAAACTTAATTTGATGAAAAATGTTTCCATTGTATGCGTTTTTAACAAACTGATCCCAGTCAAATTGGTTATGAAAAGGGCGGAGTGTATATGACATGGTTGTTAATATTACTCTTTTTGATTATTTGGGGGTTTGCTTAATAATGTCAGCAATCCGGTTTACATCCTGCTCACTCATTGCGGTGCCTGAAGGGAGGCAAAGCCCTTTTTCAAAAAGGGTTTCACTGACTCTGCCCCCGATGACTTCTGATCCATAGTGGAAATCGCAGCCGGGAGGAGCACCCGTCGGGAGAAAGACCGGTTGAAGGTGCATGGGTTTCCATACATGTCTGGACTCAATATTCTCTTGTTCTAGTGCCAGGAGCACCATTGTGTTGCTTGCGCCAAATTGTTGCTCATCTATGGTAATGACGGTGAGCCATCTGTTACTTATACCGTAATCTGCCTCTGGCATTAATTCTATGCCCGAGACATTTTTAAATGCCTCCTGATAATGGCGGCAGATTTTTCTTTTCTGTCTGACACGGGCGTCAAGCGCCTTCAATTGACCTCTGCCGATACCTGCAAGGATATTGCTCATTCTGTAATTAAATCCAATTCTGGAATGTTCATAGTAAGGCAGCGGATCTTTGGCCTGTTGGGACAGGTGGCGTGCAACATCGATAAAGTCTTTATCGTCAGATGCCAGCATACCGCCTCCGGATGTGGTAATGATTTTATTCCCGTTGAAAGAGAATATAGCTGCCTTGGCCCCTTTACCTGCGTGAACGGGGTGCGGATATAAAGGATCATCAGGTGAGTTTCCTGAATAAAGGGCGCCCATTGCTTCGGCGGAGTCAACAACCACAGGAATGTCATAGGCATTGCAGATTTGATAGATTTTTTCATAGTCTGCGCATTGACCGTATAAGTCCGTCGGAATAACAGCCTTGGGCAACATGCCCGCCTTACTCATTTTTTCAAGAGCCTGCAGCAGCAGATTCGGATCCATATTCCATGAATTCTTGTCGCTGTCTATGAAGACCAAGTCTGCGCCCATAAAGGTTACCGGACTGACACTGCCCATAAAAGTGAGGGTGGAAGCCATCACCGTATCTTCGGGTTTAATTCCCAGTACGGCGAGTGCAAGGTGCATGGCGGCAGTGCCGCTGGATACGGCCAGGCAATGCTTGATTCCCGTGTACTCGGAGAACTCCTTTTCAAAAGCGTCCACCTGCGGTCCTAATGGGGCAATGTAATTGCTTTCAAATGCCTCTGCTACAAATTGGCGCTCGTGTTCTCCCAGGTGGGGAGGTGATAGGTAAATGCGTTTATTTTTCATTTAAATCTTTTATCTTTTTTATGGGAGAGCCGGCGACCATGGTGTTGTCAGCAACATCTTTATTAACAAGGCTCAGGGCACCGACCACGGCATTTTCTCCGATGGTTACTCCCGGCATAATGACGCAGTGGGCGCCTATTTTTGAATTTTTTTTTAGCCGGACCGGCCCTGATTTATCGTCAATGGTCGAGTGGGAATATACCGAGCAGTGGGAGCCTATTTGCACAAAATCCTCTATATAGACACCATACCTGGCATTAATGTAGGTAAACGCACCGATATCTGTCTGGTACCCCAGTTCAAATTGCTCAATATGCTGGACCACCCAATGATATTTTGTGGGTATGCCGTCCTTGATTTCTGGATATGTCCATTGGGAAAATCTCTGGTTCATGGATCAGCCTCTTTTTGCTGGTTTGTCGGGATTGAATTCAGTCATGGTGGCCTCGCCTTCCTCGCAGATCCCCTGTCTGGACAATACTGTTCTGATTGTCATCAGGATGATTTTAAGATCAAGTAAGAAACTGCGGTTGTCAACGTACCAGATATCCAGTTTAAACCTGTCTTCCCAGGATAAGGTATTACGGCCCTTTACCTGGGCCAGTCCTGTAATTCCGGGTTTTACGTTGTGCCGCCGTGCCTGGGCCGGCGTATACCGGTCAAGATAAGCCGTCAAGAGGGGTCTGGGGCCGACGATGCTCATTTCGCCCTTGATGACATTAACCAGTTCCGGCAGTTCGTCCATGGAGGTGGAGCGTAGAAACCGGCCAAATGGCGTCAGCCTTTCTTGGTCCGGCAAGGGGAGCCCTTTTGCATCATTTTTTTCTTTCATGGTTCTGAATTTATACAGGGTGAACGGCTGTGCGTTCAACCCCGGTCTTTCCTGACAAAAGATGACAGGTGTCCCGAATTCTCTTTTTATGAATAAAGCAATGACACATAACAGCGGAAACGTTAATACCAGGAGAATCGAAGCTGTGCAGATATCAAATATATTTTTGGCATTTCCCATTGTTGTGCGGCTCCTCAATATACCGTATTTCAACCCGGTTCATCTGTCAATTCAGCGGTTGTTTCAGTGTTTTCAAAATATGGGTTATGATCGCGTTGTTTACCTTGTTGACATCATACTTCTGTTCAGCGATTGTTCTGCTTTGTTTTCCCATTTTATGGATTTTTTCCGGGTGTAATACGATGTCTTCCATTGCTTTTGCCAGCGCAGGTGCATCCTTATGCGGGACAAGGACACCGTTTCTGCCATGAACCACCGTCTCCCGGCATCCGGGAACATCCGTTGTGATGACGGCCCGTCCCATGGCCATGGCCTCAAGCACTGTTCTGGGAGTGCCTTCCCGGTAAGAGGGCAGTACATAAACACTGGACTGGGCAATCGCAGGCCGAACATCTTCCAGTTTTCCCAGATAGGTGACGGTCTTTGACGTTTTTAGGGCCTTTAATTCCTGCTCGGTGATGCTTGCCGGGTTTTGGTCTCTCCAGCCAACTAAAGAGAAGCGGGTATCAGGGTATTTTTCTTTTAATTGCTTTGCTGCAGATATATACTCATGGATTCCTTTGTCCCTGATCAGGCGGGCGATCATCAGAAACGCAGGTTTTTCAGGAAGCGGCTGTACCGGAAAACGTTTCAAATTGATTCCCGACCCATTTACCAAGGCTGTGGATTCATGACTTTCGATAAATCCAGATGTCAGAAAGAAGCTACGGTCATCCGGATTTTGAAAAAATACCAGGTTATTCTTTTTGAGGATAAAACGGTATAAAATTTTCAAAGCTCTTCCCAGCAGGCTCTTTTGTCTGGTCTTGCCTGTAAACAAATAGCCCAATCCCGTAATCAGTGTATAGATATTGGGAACGCCTGCCATCCATGCTGCCAAGGAGCCGTATAAAACCGGTTTTATGGTATAGCCGATTACGATATCCGGTTTGTGTTTCAGACATGTGATGAAAAGGTCGAAAATGGCAAGAAGGTCGGTGAGCGGATTTAGGCTTGTCCGTTTCATATTAAGATCGCAATACCGGGCGCCTATTTCATTGAGCTGCCGTTGTATGGTCTCAGAGGCATCCGGGGCGCAGGCGATGACTTTAAACTTTTTTCGGACAAGTGCTGCAATGAGATCTCCTCTGAAATTGATCAAGGATTCAGCAAGGCTTCCAATAATTAATACCTTTTTCATGAATTCCCCAAGACCTTGTACACAGCACATTCATCGTGGTCAAATACCATTTTGGTACAGGTACCAAGGTCCCTGATCCACCCTTCGGACAAGCGGTCAAGATATTTCTTTTCAATGATGAAATAATTGAAACCGTATTCTGCCACCAGATCAGAAGCGGTTCTATTGAATATTTCAGAAGAGGGGACGCGCTTACCTTTTTTCCAGCGCAATCCGTCGGTGGCGGTAAGTTCTCCACCCAAATCTTTGATCATATATGAAAAGTGCCAGGAATTATCATTCATGTGGCGATAGTAAAGTTTAAAATCTGTCTTGTTATTCCTGAGGATGTACCCAAGTGCCATGGCGCTTTTAACCGGGATGACACAGATCTTTCCGCAGTTGCCCTCCTTCATGAGAAAATTGGCCGCAGCTTCTGTGTAGGGGGGCAATCCGAGTTTTCCGCCAAATAATTTGCGTGGATCTGTTGAGATCAACAGGTTCAACAATACGATTGTCACCTGGTAGAGTATCAGTATTGCCAAGATGGGTATCGCATCTGTGAGCAATATTCCTGAAGTGACCGGAAGCAGCATGGCCACACCCAGAAAACTGTATTCAAGATATCTTTCCGCTTCCCCTATGACTTTTAAAGGCCCTTTGAGGGTCAGCACGAAGGCGCTGATTCCGGCCAAGACCACACCGAACCAGAAATCGTAGAACGGTGTTTTAAACAGGGGGGACGGTTCCGCACCGGTAAATATGAAAAGCAGAAACAAGACAGGCAGTCCGTTTATCAGAAGAAGTGTCAGGCTCTGGGTGAAAAAAACGATAAACATGAATCGCTTGAAATCAGTAAACAAAAGTTTGGGTAAAGAAAGAAGATCTTTAAACCGGTTTCGTGAAGAGATAAATTCGACGTTGTGACGACTTTTATAGTACCATAGCTTATGAATCCACCAGAATTTAATGTTCGGCAGGATACTGTAGCGTCCTAAAAAAAGGTTTATCAGAATTGCTGCAGATGCTGCCACCAGCGGCCATGCACTCCAAAGCCAAATGCATTGGAATGCGGAGAACAGTAAAAAAACCTGCAGCGCGAACTGTGATGTGGCAATTGCAAAATAAGCTGCCGCCATGCAGGGAATACTCCAGGCAAGTGCGGAGTGATGCATCAGGTTGTAAAGGCAAACCAGATAAATTGAGATAAAGAACATGCCCGGTACCCGGCCGTTAATCCCTTTCATTCTGGCATCAATGGGAAGGAGGACCGGTGCGGTTAAGAATAAAACCACGGATATGAAGGGAAGGCAATCTGCCAATTCCGGAGTCAGAAGAACACCGTCAGAAAGAGCCTGCTGGACCAGTATGCTGCTGCTCCAGAATGCAATTACGGCAATCAAATAGTCCAAACCGCTATTCAGGAGATTTCCGGTAACCCCCCAGTATTTTTCCGGAAACCGTGAAATTAGAAAGTGGATAAATTTGGGATATGCCTGGTTTTTGCCGACAACTGCATCGGAAATCTCATGTGAAATCCAAGAATGTGGCCGCTGACTTAAAATTCGCCAGACATGCACAGGGGCATCTGAACCGGAGGATGTCTGAAACAACAACCTGAGGATGAAGGTTGCAAAAACAGCAAATATGAAGACAATGGAAAGGGTTGGTGACATTTTTTAAGCCTGTGTTCGGGAAATCAGGTTTTTCAGGTTATGATTTTCAATGGCAGCGGTCAGGTTGGCATTTACCCGGGGGGACACCTTGACCACGTTGCTGCATTTTAATTGGTCGGGGAGTTTATTCCAATTCACCATGTTTTTATCTGCCCCGGTGTAATTCATAATGTTTTCAACCTCGGATTTGGGCGCCTCACAAAATGCCTCATAGTTTGTCAGACAGAAATCGGTTTGCGCCAGGTCTGCGTATATGTCCTTGTAAATATGCTTGATCTGCAGGGCGATTTCATCAAATTCGTTTTCTGCCCCGGATATGATATCCGTTAAAGCTGCCGGCCTTAAAGAGCACCAATGGGATGTGTCTTTGTACAGGGTTTTTCTGGCCAGATACAGGGACTGGGCGATGAAAAACGGATGCCGGGTGATAACGATAAATCGGGCGTCTGGAAAAACGGATTTTAAATAGCGGCTGTTGTAACCGGCCAGTCCGTTTTTGAAAAAAAATGGTTTATCAAAAACAGACCGCATGGCATTGATTTTTCTTTTCAGGTAACTGGCCGTGTCCGGATTCGCAAGTTCCGGCTCCACCCTGTCGTGAGCTCCTGTGGTGAGTATCTTTCGCCAGAAAAAACCAAACTCATGGGGATCTGCCGGCAGGGATGTGACACCGAATTTGCTTTTAATTGGTTTATCCGCATAATTTTCCGGATCTCTCAGGTTGAGCTGTTGTTCAAGTCGTAATGCCATGTATGGCGCTTCCCAAAATCGGGCGGTGATATTTGACACATAGGAAAATGCCCCTGTTCTCGCCAGATACTGGGATATCATACTCGATCCTGTCCGTGGCGCATAACAGAAGAAAACCACTGGCGGCAGCTCAGTGCCTTCCAATTGAGGTAATAGACGGTCTTCAACGGGCAGCAGGGCCTTATTCATCTGCATCAGCATCTGCTCAAAGTTTTCATCAATGCTGAATTGTCCCTGCCTGTCTTTGCGTTCATCCATTTTTTTCTCCTATTAAAGCCACTTTAGCAGCGGATCAGATACCAGGGCCTCACGAACGGCCTGGTCGGCATCAGACAGGCCTGCGAACACGTCATGGACAACCGCACCGGCTTTAATTCCGGCGGCGTTGAGATCTATTACAGGCTGAGGCCCTAGTTCCGCAAGGGTCCAGCCCATTACGCCAGGGGCAACCTGTCTTTGGGGAAATACACTAAATCCCATGTGTCCGGCATGTTCAACATCAATCAGCCCCCCCGCAATCTGTAGGACTTTAAGTCGCCCACTATGGGGTGCAAGGCGGTTCAGCAGGTCGGTATTCAGGAAGTGCCTGTTTTTTTCATGGTGTTGGGCCAGCACGATGATGTTAATGTCAACTGCAGCATCCAGCAGGTCTTCAGCTTGGGTGAGACTGAACAGCGTCACATGATGGTGGGAGGACAGTCCGTGGTATATTTTTTCGGCAAACAGGTCATTTCCGATGACAGCAATTCTTTCCCCTCTGGCAGATGCGCCGGAAGACGTAAGTTGCTGTTGGGCAAGCAGGGGCAGGTAATCTAAAATCCGGATGCGGTCATCCTCTTCATTGACGCCGATGACGGGGATATTCATGGCCTTTGCCGCAGAAATGTCAATATCTGAATGTCTCAATTCCCATGGTTCGTACATCAGGGAAATAACCGCTTTCGAGGATAAACAGGATATGAATCGCCGGTCAATGGGGCGGAGCATGCCTGAGTTGGTTATGATGTCGGCTGAACCCATTATGGCGTCAGGCAGGGTGTCTGTTACCATTAACCGGTCTGAACATCCCAGTGCCTTTGAAAGATCTCGTAACCTCCCGCACACGCTGTTGAATGATCCGTATCGGGTATCCTTGCCAAATGCGATTACTTTTCGAGCACCTGCCAGGCATGCAATCAAGGGGGTATAAGCAAAATGGCCCGATGCTGCTTCAGTCAGAACTGTTTTGTCCGCCAGATTTAAATCCAGCTTTTTGACCGCATTGAAAAGCAGGTGTTTTACAGGGGCCGTAAGATGGGTCAAAGATTATACTCCTCCAATAGTTCTTCTACATTTAGCAGAGACCAGATCAGCAGCCGTCGGTTCTTTTTGCCGGATAGGTGTTCGTTGATCATCTCATGGATCTTTTTGCGGTCCAGGTAATTGTACAACATGGCGTTCGTATTGAGCAGCCGCTTTTTGACAAAATCAATGCTGTCCCCCCTGAACCAACTGGCATCTGGGGCGGAAAATCCCTGTTTTACCGCATTGGTGATGTCTTCGGGGATATAAGACTCTGTGACCTTGCGCAGGATCTGTTTGCCGTCCTTGGTTTTCTGGAAGTAGGTTTCCTGTTTTCTGCCGGGGTCATTCTCGTTCAGCCGGATAACGTCTTTGAGATTGTTCAGCTTCAATGCCACAGGGCACTGCATGGCGAAATCTACCAGATCATTGTCCATAAACGGGACCCGGGTTTCGAGGCTATGGGCCATACTAAGCTTGTCCTCAACAACAAACAAGCCGTGCAGGAATGTTTTTGCCTCAAAATAGAGGGAATGGTTGATATAGTCTTCCGGGCGCTCCGGTTTTGAACGATGGGTCCTGAAAACGTCTTTAAAAATGTCCCGGGTCCACACCGAATCAACGTCTTTCCAAATGGGGGCAAATACCTGCTTGATATCCCTGTTGGGAATCAATCTCTGCCAGAAGACGTAATACTGGTCAATATAGTCTTCAAAGTCATCGCAGACGGCAGCCCTGTAGTACCGCCAGGGGTATCCGCCGAACAATTCGTCCCCCCCGGCTCCGCTAAGAACGACTTTCACGAATTTGCTGGCAAGTTGCGCCGCATAAAAGTTGGGATAACTCTGTCCGACCCTGGGCTCTTCCAGGTGGGAGGCAAGCCTAGGAAGAATACGTTCCATATCCCCGGCTTTGAGAATCATCTCATAGTGTTCTGTTTTGAACCTGGCGGACATGGCCTCCGCCTTCACCCTTTCGTCAAAGGCCAGTTCGATGCCGGAGGCGGAACTCAGATCAAAGCCGCAGGTGAAGGTTTTGATGTAGGGCAGCTCCTTAGCTGCCAGGGCTGTGAGGGTACCGGAGTCCATACCGCCGGACAGATAGGCCCCCAATTCAACATCTGTGACCAATTGCCGGTTCACCGCCTGGCGGATCAATCGGTCCAGTTCTTCAAGGTAGGCTTCCGGACGCTCCGGGGATTTAGGTTCACAAAAGTTGTAATCCCAGTAATGATGTATTTTGGGTGTGCTGGTTTCCCCCAACTTGATACGGGCGATGCTGGCCGGTGGCAGCAGTTTTATCTGTTTTAAAAAGGTGCGGTCCGTAAATATGTTCTGGAATGTAAAATATTCGAACAGGACCTCTTTATCCAGTGTTTTGCGTGCATCCGGATGGGCGAGAATGGCTTTTTGCTCCGAGCCGAACAGAAAAATCGAATCCCACATCCCGTAGTAAAGGGGTTTGATGCCGTACCTGTCCCTGACCAGATAAAGTGACTGGTCGCGTTTGTCCCAGACGGCAAAGGCGAACATGCCGTTGAATTTATGGATACAGGATTGCCCCCATTCCACCCAGGCATTGAGAACCACCTCGGAGTCCGTCCTGGACCTGAACTGGTAGCCCAGGGCCTCCAGTTCCAGACGGATTTCCTGAAAATTATAAATCTCGCCGTTATAGGAAAGGGCAACCATTTGATCGGGGGAAAGCATGGGCTGGTGTCCAGCCGGAGACAGGTCAATAATCGACAACCGCCGGTGGCCCAGTCCGATGAAACTGTCGGTGAAAAAACCCTCTCCGTCAGGGCCGCGATGGGCAATGGCGTCTGTCATACGCCTCAGTGAGACCGGGGATACCGGTGCGCCGTTCAGGTTGAATATGCCTGTTATTCCGCACATGGATGATCTATCCTATTTTTCTGGCAGGGTTCCCGGCCACGGTTGTGTCCGGTGCCACATGGTCCAGGACAACGCTGCCCATACCGACAACGGCATGGTCGCCAACGGTTTGTCCCTCTTTGATCATTGCACCGGTGCCGATCCAGCAGCCTTTTCCGATGCGTGTCCTTCCGTTGAGGCGAACCCCCGACATGAGCATCGCCTGTTCACAGACCATTGCATTATGGGCAATATAGGCCTGATCGTCAATTTTTACGTGGTCCTGGATTTCCGTATTCGCAAGGTTGCCCCGGGATATGGCACAGAGATTGCCAATTTCCACATGATCGCCGATAATAACCCTGCCAAGATGGGGAAAACGGACGGGGGTTCCATTTGGTTCCCGTTCAAACCCGAACCCGTCATGCCCCAGAGACACCTGGCTGCCCACGGTCACATGATGGCCCAGAACAACCCAGCTTCTGATGTGGCTGTGTGCACCGATTCGGCATTCCTTTCCGATGGTGGCACCCGCCTCAATTATGGCAGAGGGATGGATCTCCGCACTGGCATCTATGTGCCCCGGCCCGCAAGGGGGCAGCAGATCATTCATTTTCAGCCAATGAAGCACCCGAATGAAGTCCAGACGCGGATTTGCACTCAGGAGTGTGTTGCCAGCATATTCACAGGGCCCGGAGGTAATAACAAGGGAGTTCTTTGGCGGCTGGAAATTGCAGTGGGGCGCAAATGAAAGGGCTGACGACCTGAGGTCTGCAAATGCCGTAACCCGTTTAATTGGGAAGTCATCCGGTAAAAATGGTTGGCATAACAGGCCGGCAATGTCTGATGCATTCACCGGTGATGTCAGGTGAAATATCATGAATGACGCGAAACTTCCGTGATAACAAAATCTTGCTCTTCCTCGGTCATGTCGTGGTACAGGGGCAGGGTAAGGCAATGGTCAAAGGCATAGCGGCTGCCTGTCATGGGGCCGGAGATACTGCAATTCGGATTCCTGGCAAACGCGTTGTGCATGTGTAGGGAATAGGTGCCGATCTGGGTCTGAATCCCTTTGGCGGCAAGGCTGGCCATCAACGCGTCCCTGTTTTTGACAAAGATGCAGCAGGACTGGAATGAATGGCGTGCCCCGGCGGTTATTTGGGGAATTTCAATTCCGGGAACAGATGCGAACCTGTCGTAGTAGCGGTGCGCCAATGTCTGCCGGCGTTGTAAAAGCGTATCAACCTGATCCATCTGGGCCAACCCCACAGCGCTGGCAAGGTTACTCAGTTTGTAATTGGTGCCGATGCGCTCAAAGCTTGTACTCAAACGGGTATCACAAACCCCCATGCCAAAATGCTTGTAGGAGATCATCCAGTCTGCCCATTCATCGTTGTCCGTTGTGACAAGTCCGCCTTCTCCGGTGGTGATGAATTTTCTGGGATGCAGACTGAAGACGGATATGTCCGCCTGAGTGCCCACCTTGCCGTCTTTGTATGAGGCCCCCAAAGAACAGGCCGCATCTTCGATCATGTAAAGGTTATGCTTTTGCTTGATCTGGTTCAGCCGGTCCCAGTATAGGGGATTGCCGAAGATAGAGACAGGCATTACCGCTTTGGTTTGTGGGGTGACAGCGGCTTCCAGGGCATCGTAGTCTATGAGCATGCTGCTGGAGGAAACATCAACGATGCTGATTTTGGCTCCGGCAATCTCAACGGCCGATCCGGTGGCAGGGTAGGTGTAGTCCGGAATGATCACTTCATCCCCCGGACCGATGTTCAGGGCCCTTAACGCCAGTTCAAGTCCATTGGTGCAGTTGGTCACCGCAATCACATGGCCACAGCCGATATAGTCTTTGACCGATTGTTCAAAGGCTTTTGTTACAGGTCCTTCGGTGAGGTAGCCGCTGTCCAGAACCTGGCAGACCTTGTCTTTTACCGCCTGGGTAATATACGGTTTGATCAATGGAATTTTCATTGGGTCTATCCTCTGATCCCGTTGTCCGTTCTCCACCGGATCAGCTTCTCAAGTCCCTGTTCCAGTGTATAGGTGTATCTGAAGCCCAGCTCTTTTTCAGCCTTTTCCCGGGAGCCGATGCGGTTCTGGACAAACTGCCGTGCATCATCTTCGCTGTAAGGTTTGTAAATCACTTCAAGGTTTGAATCCTTGAGTCTGAGTATGGTGTCGCACAGGGTTTTGATGGAGGTCTGCACCTGGGTGCCTACGTTGTAATATCCCAGGGTGATGTCCGATTTTACAGCCGCAATATTGGCCCTGGCAGTGTCTTCCACATAGATAAAATCGTAGGCCTGGGATCCGTCTCCGTTGATCTGGGGTTGTTCGTTCCGGTCGATTTTGTTGAGCATGATAGGCACCACTCCGCTGTATACGGCATGTTGGTCCTGTCCGGGACCGTATACGTTCATATACCGCAACCCGACAATACTCAGGCCATATCTGTCATTGTATGCCGTGGCCATGGCTTCCCCGGCAATTTTTGTGGCACCGTAAAAATTTTTATTGTTGAAGGGGTGGTCTTCGGTCATGGGGACCTGGACGGCATCTCCGTATACGGATGCTGAGGAGGAATATACCAGTTTTTTGACATTGTGTTTGACACAGGCCTCAAACACGTTGAATGTTCCTGCAATGTTGACATCAAAGGCGGTTCTTGGAAAATCCTTGCAGTGCAACAGCCACATGGCTGCCAGGTGGAATACGTAATCCACTCCTGTCATGGCTTTATCCAGAATATCCGTTTCCCGGATGTCTCCTCCCAAAGGAAAAATGGTGCATCTGCTGTCTTTCAGGGAAGTGTCAATATTGGCCATTTTCCCCCGGGTGAAGTTGTCATAGATGATCACTTCCTTGACCGGTTCTTTTAAAAGCTCCTTGACCACGAAACCACCGATGAAACCGGCGCCTCCGATGACAAGAACACGTGCATTCTCTAATTTGTTCATAGGTTACCTTCAAGTTTTAAGGTATTTGATTTCGTGTTTATCCGGCAGAGCAGTCCGTAACTGAATACCAGCATCAATAAGGTGCCCGTGTTTAGAACCAGGGTATCAAACAGTCCGCCAATGAATAGGACCAGACCGGAACTGAAAACAAAATACCCCAGAGGGGTATGCCTATTCTTCCAGGCGACAGTCACCATGGTGCCAAACAGCCAGAGCAGGGATATAATCCCGGCAATGCCGAAGCTTGCCCCCATATATAGAATATTGTTGTGGGGATGTTCAACCCCAAGCCCTTTATCTTTTGTCAATGCATACAGGCTGCCTGTACCGGCGCCGGTCAGGGGATGCTCAAGAAAGACTTCCCAGGCCTGAGCAAGCATAAAAGGACGGGGAAATTCTTTATCCGGGACAGTAAAGGAGGCTGTTATCTTATCACTTCGGATCATGTCAACGGTTTCAGACACCCTGGCCTGGAAGACCGGAGACAAGAGGAAGATGAGAAGAAATACTGATATGGCACAGGCTTTGACAACCACGGAAAATCTGTACATCAGTTTGCCTGCAACCAAAGGCGATACCAGGATGAGCAGGAGATAGCCGCCCCGGCCCCGCAGCACAGCCAGGTGGAACACAAACAGGCCGATCATCAAAAGCAGAACCACCTTTTTACCGGGGCTTTCAATGCGCTCAAAATAGAATGCCGCCATCAGTATGCCGATGACTAGGTAGATGGCAAGCTGGGTATGCACAGTGCCAAATCCGGCGTGTCCTTTGTTAATCAAAGGAACCAGGCCGGATACCTGCAGGGCGGCCAGCAGAGCGCCCAGGGTAAGGCTCAGCCACAGCGCCTTTAAAAAAATCGGTACGGCTTTATTTTCGATGCTGCTGAAGGCCATGACAATAAAGAGCAGCCAGTATTTGGTTTTCATTGCATAATCCGTCCCGAGATCCGGCTCAAGGGAATGTAAAAGGCCTGTCCACGGTAATAATACAAACAGGGCCGCAGGCAGCCAGATATACTTGGGAACAGGCTGGATCTCACCGCGTTTTCTGATGTTGGCAATCCATACGGCACCGCAGAGTCCCACAGCAATCAGGGACGGAGAGGTGCCTACGGGCAGCAGTAGAAATACCAGACTGATGGCCCAGTCTAAAAGGGGCGACACCTCTGGGACCGCCGGAAAGGGGAATTTCCGGATGCGACTGCCGATGGATTGAGACGGTCTGCTCATCAGGATACAGCGGCTTTCAATATACTCACGATGTGTGTTTGTGTGTCGGCCCCAAGAAAGGGATGCATGGGCAGGCTGATAACACGCTTGGCCAGGGATTCGGATACCGCCAGCTCATAACGCCTGCCTTCGAACGCCGGCTGCAGGTGCAGCGGAACAGGATAGTGAATTGCCGTGGGCACACCGTTTTGACCCAGGTATGCCAGGATGCTTTCACGGTTATCTGCCTGGATGGTGTACTGGGCATAGACCGATGTATTCCAGTCCTCGATAACCGGAGGGACGATCCCTTGGATTCCCTGGATCTGATCGCTGTACCGGCGCCCGATATCAGACCGTTTGATCACTTCATCTTCAAAATTGTCGAGTTTGGCCAGCAAAACAGCTGCCTGAATGGTATCAAGACGCCCATTAAACCCGATTCTCGGGTGGTGGTACCGCCTGTCCTGGCCGTGTACCCGTATTTCTTTCATTGCCTTGGCAAGTGTATCGTCATCGGTGAAGCAGGCACCGCCGTCGCCATAACCGCCCAAGGGCTTGGAAGGAAAAAATGAGGTGCACCCGATGGTGGAAAGACTGCAGGATCGCCTGCTTTTATAAGTGGCTCCGAAAGACTGTGCCCCATCTTCAATCACCGGAATACCGTGACGGTCTGCCACAGCGTTGATCCGGTCAAAATCCGCACACTGCCCGTAAAGGCTCACCGGCATAATCGCACGGGTTTTTGGGGTCACCGCATCCCGGATAAGATCCGGATCCAGGTTGCAGGTATGTGGGTTAACATCTACAAACACGGGTTTGGCCCCCAAAAGAGAGATCACCTCGGCTGTGGCAATGAAGGAAAACGGGGTGGTGATGACCTCGTCGCCTCTGCCTACTCCCAGGGCCATCAATGCAGCCATCAATGCATCAGTGCCGCTGCCCATTCCGATGCAGTGTTTGGTCCCTGCAAATGCCGCAAGACGTTCTTCCAGTTCTGCCACCTCCGGTCCCATGATATAGCGGCCGTGGCAAAGTACCTTCTTAATATTGGTTTCAATCTGTGGCAGAAGTTGTTTTTGTTGGGATGCAAGATCTATAAAAGGGATGTTATTCTCAGCCAAGTTCATTTCCTTCATCTGACAAGCGGCAAATGCCGTCATACACGTGGTACCGGTCTCCAGTGTGCGGACAGACCGCATGCCCCTCACCCGTCCGGGGGAGCGGCAACTGTTCTCCGAACCGGCTCATCCAGCCCGCCTGACGTGCGGGAACGCCCACCATCAGAGCAAAGTCGGGAACATCTTTCACCACAACGGCCCCGGCCCCGATAAAGGCGTATGCACCGATTGTATTGCCGCAGACAATTGTGCAATTGGCACCCAGAGTGGCCCCCCGGCGGACATGGGTTTTTTTATACTCTGATTTTCTGGTGATGGCAGACCTGGGATTATAGACATTGGTGAACACCATACTCGGGCCGCAGAAAACATCATCTTCCAGAGTGACGTTATCGTAAACAGAGACATTGTTCTGGATTTTAACATTGTTGCCGATGGTCACAGCGTTTCCCACAAATACGTTCTGGCCCAGAGAGCAGTTTGCCCCGATGCGGGCGCCTGAACAGATATGGGCCCAATGCCAGATCCGGGTGCCATCTCCGATTATAGCTCCCGGGTCAACAATGGCGGTATCGTGTGTTGAATACTCTGTCATCAATACTCCAAAGGCAGGGAGACTGTCTTGCCGTCTCTGGCAGACAGGTAGGCGGCAATGAGGACTTCAAGGCTTTTGAGCCCCTCTCTGCCGTCCGTGTCAGGTGTTGCAATACCCCTGAGCACATCAATCACGTTTTTATAGTACAGAGGATGGCCGAATCCGTATACTGAGGTGGTTTCATAGTTGGCCGACGTGACGTCCTTGTCGTAGTCTTTTGTATCTTCAAAGTCCCAGGTCAGAATTTCATTGACAGCCATGCCGCCGATTCTGGCCGTTCCTTTTTCTCCGATAATGGTGATGGAGCCTTCATAATTCTTCGGGTAGGTCAGCATGGTTACTGCCATCGAGCCCAAGGCGCCGTTGCGCCAACGGACATTCAACACCCCTGTGTCTTCCACTTCAATATCTCTGGCCAGGGTGCCTGTCATGGCCTGTACATCGGCAATGGGGCCGATAAGCCATTCAAGAAGGTCCACATAGTGGGAGGCCTGGTTCATGAAGGCTCCGCCGTCCAACTCCCAGGTGCCGCGCCATCCGGCTTGATCATAATAGGACTGCGGCCTGGTCCAGAATACGTTCAGATGCACCATGTAAATCCGGCCAAACCGTTTTTCCGACACGGCCCGCTTCAGTATCTGGAGGGTGGCATTTCTTCTGTTTTGCTTGATGACAAAAAGCCGGACCCCCGCCTTATCGCACTCCGAGACCATCTTTAATCCGTCTTTCCAGCGGGTGGCCATGGGTTTTTCCGTCATCACATGTTTGCCGGCCCTGGCTGCGGCAATGGTCTGAAGGGGATGCATGCCGCTGGGCGTGCACAGAATTACCATGTCCGCATCAGACGTTTCCAGCAACTTGTGGTAGTTCTGAAAAACAGGGACATGGAAAGTTTGTTTCAGCCGGGCAAGGATATCCTGGTCCGAATCGCACAACGCCACAAGTTCAAGGTCTCGGGCATGGGTGTTGATAGCATTGATATGTTTCTCTGAAATGCGTCCGCAACCGATCAGTGCGGCTTTTATTTTTCTATCCTGTATGATTCCGGGCATATCTTATCTGCCTTGGGGCTCGTGGTTGTGTCAAAATTGTTTTATATAGGCAAGCATCAAGATGAAATGAATACAACTTTAGGGCGTTTATGTCAATTATTGTATTGAACGAACGCTAGTGGGTCCGTGTTCCATTCGGCCTTTTTCCCTGTTTACGGGTATCTGTTCATCACGGTTTATTTGTCGGGTAAGCTTGCACCCGGCCCAGGCGAATATTCCGGCACCAATTGTTCTAACAGGCGTTTTATTTTTGTTGCGTTGTGCGTTTTGGCGGATTCAATGAGGGTGTCAATATTTCCGTTTAATCTGTCAAGATCGCAGGATTGTCCTGTCAATACCAGGATTTTTTGATGTGTTGTGTGGATGATATTCTCACCTTCGGTGATCAGTTCCTCGTATAGTTTTTCACCCGGACGCAGACCAATATACTTTAGTTGTATGTCTTTTCCAGGTTCAAAGCCTGACATGCGGATCAGATCTTTGGCCATATTTGCTATTTTAACCGGTTCTCCCATCTCAAGGATGTATATTTCTCCTCCGTTGCCCATGGCCCCGGCCTGGAGTATCAATTGGCTGGCCTCAGGGATAGTCATGAAAAAACGGGTGACTTCAGGATGGGTGACGGTAACGGGTCCACCCCGGGCGATCTGCTTCCTAAACAGAGGGATCACACTGCCGACACTGCCGACGACGTTGCCGAATCTGACGGTGATAAATTTGGTGTTGACCCGGTCATCACAGGAGCGGGCCTGGGCGATCAGTTCTACTACACGCTTGGTGGTTCCCATAACATTGGTTGGACGGACAGCTTTGTCTGTGGATACGAGAACAAATCGCTGGGCGCCGAAGCGGACAGCCGCATTAATAACATTCCTGGATCCGTGGATATTGTTTAGTACCGCTTCCCAGGGTTGTAGCTCAAGCATGGGCACATGCTTGTATGCGGCAGCATGAAAAATGGTCTGGGGTTTGAAGTACGCAAAGATTTTATCAAGCCGGGACCGGTTGCGTATGTCGCCTAAAATTGGAATGGTATCCACATAAGGGAAATTTTGCCGCAACTCCAGATCGATATCATAGAGCGGACTCTCCGCCTGGTCAAACAACAGAATCTGCCTGGGCTTGAACCGGCAGACCTGGCGGCACAATTCGGATCCGATGGACCCGCCGGCACCGGTTATGAGCACACAGGAGCGTTCAAGATATTTACCGATCTTATCTTTTTCCAGCGTTACCACTTCCCGGCCCAGAAGGTCCCGGTAGGCGACATCCCGAATGGCCTTCACAGTGATTTTACCATTGATCAATTCACCGAGGCTGGGCAGTGTTTTAAACGCAAGGCCGGTTTGTTTGCAGTGATCGACGATTCTCCTCATCTGTGCCGCAGACGCCGACGGTGAGGCAATCAGAATTTCCCCGGCGTTCATTTTCGGGGCTAGTGTGGGTAGGTCTTTAATCCTGCCCACCACAGGTATGCCATGAATCCG
>CAJWHT010000059.1 GCA_913041495.1 uncultured Desulfobacteraceae bacterium
CTTATCCCGGGTGGTGGTCTGGTAGATGGCGTTAAACCGGTTCTCCCTGAGAAGTTCACAGGTCCGGATGTTATCGCCCACCACACCTTCAAGTTCGGTTTCCTGGACAGAGACCCCGTCCACCCGTCCTCTGATTTTGCTTAAGCTTTGAATCAGGGATTCGGGTTCTTCATCACCCAGCGGGGCCTGAATCTCAGAGGTAACCACAAATCTTTTCTTCTCTAAAGATTCCTTTAAATTCATGATCTGCCTCCTTTTTATTTTACTCCAAGCAATTTAGCCACTTCTTCTTTGAGCTGGGGAAGCGGCAGGGGTTTGGAAAAGCAGACATCTGCCCCGTTTTCTTTCATCTGGGCAAATTTTTCATCGTCCAGGTAGGCAGACAGCACGATAATCTTCGTGTCGCTGGTTTCCGGGCTGGTTTTAATTTTTTTGCAGACCTCGTACCCTTTGATGTCCGGCATCATGATATCAAGGATCACCAGGTCGGGATGGAAGTGGCTGACCTGTAATCCGGCCTCAAAACCGTCGGACGCCGAGACCACTTCATAGTCATACTCATCTTCCTCCAGGGCCTGAACAATGGACTCCACAATGATCATGTCGTCATCCACCACCAGGATTTTTTTCCTTCCGCTGTCGTCCTTTTCGCTGGGAATGGGAATCCCCTGCTTGCGCATGAAGGACTCCAGATCCTCTTTCTGGATGCGACGGTGACCGCCCACCGTCTTGTAGGCCTTGATATGGCCGGCCTCCACCCAGTTGATGATGGTTTTAGACGATACATTGCAGTACTTGCTCGCCGTAAATACAGTCAACGTGTCTTCCATAATGCCTCCTTAGATTTGGCTGTTATGGGATTATAGATTTTATAGCTATTATAAAGAATTCCGATTGTCAAGCGCTTATAATAAATAAAATAACTATAATAAGTATAATTTGCATTTCGAATTTTTCCGAATTCCTTGCCTGGCAGGGAACTCGAACGATATTGGTTTTATTAAAAAAAATGTCAGACCGTGATAAATCAGACTCAATTTCACAGTATAATTTAAAAAACATTAAAAAATTATACGGGTTGACTTCTTCCCCTGACCGCCAGCAAGGTGCCAGATGCAAGGCACCAAGGAGCGACGAGTGAGGTGTATAAGCCATACTCCGCAGGGAGGAGCGACCGAAGGTAACGCGGCAGGTGGCACCTTGATGGTGGATCAGGGTCCGGTCGGCATATTGAGAACCTTGCACCATTCATGGTATACCCTGACGAAAAACCTTAGTTTGCAGGAGGAAGCATCGCATACATCAACAAACAGATCCTGACCGCAGTGGTGGCCAACGCGAAAGGAGACATCTTCGAACTGGAAGGGTACGGCGCTGCAGGATGCGCCGGGGAGGAACGTTCCATCCTCACCAAGGCCGCCACAGTGGATATGCCGTACGGCAGCGAGCTTATGATGCTTCCCCACCGGGCACCGGTGGTTTACAACGTATTCAAAGATCAGTTCGAAACACTGAGGTCCAACCCCTATGATCCGGGCGAACAGATCTTTCCCGTGGCCGTATTCAACTCCCCCGGCTTTGTAAACCGCCAATTCTGTGCCTATGATGATACGGGTATAAACGATCCATTGCCCCTGTTTTCATACGGGGCGGTGGGTTTCGGCAGCAAGGACTTCAGATCTGCGGCCGTGCAGGTGGAAACCGAACCCCGGCAGGATCTGCGCCAGATGCCAAGAGAAGGGGTGGTCAAAGGCGTAAACCGCCTCCGGAACCAGTATCCGGACAACCGGCTCATGCGCCACCTGGAAAACTGCGCCCTCAACTACGGTTGCCCTGCGGGGAAAAACTTCTTTCTCAGGCGCTATGAAGCACCGCTCCCCACCTCAACGGTATGCAATGCCAACTGCATCGGTTGTATCTCCCTTCAAAAGGATACCACCCTGTGCGCCTGCCAGGACCGGATTGCCTTCACACCGCGCCCGGAGGAAATCGCCCAGGTGTCCCTGGAGCACATCTCCCATGTTGCCAAGCCGGTGGTCAGTTTCGGCCAGGGATGCGAGGGGGAGCCGCTCACCGCATTCGCCGCCATTGAGCCTGCAATCCGAATGATCCGGGAAAAGACCGACAAGGGCACCATTAACCTGAATACCAACGGCAGCCTGCCGGATCATGTGGCACAACTTAGCGATGCCGGCCTTGATTCCATGCGGGTTTCCATGAATTCAGTCCGGCCGGCCACGTATACGGCGTATTTCCGTCCCAAATCCTACACTTGGGCAGAGGTTCTCCGGAGCATCGATACCGCACGGGGCCGGGGTAAATTTGTATCCATCAATTATTTGAACTGCCCGGGTGTCACGGACTCTGAAAAAGAAGCCGAAGCACTCCACCAGTTTATAAGGGACCACGATATCAATATGATCCAGTGGCGGAACCTGAACTACGACCCTCTCCAGTACAACCGACTGATGGCTGAGGTTGAACCGGGCGGCAGGCCCCTGGGTATGGCCACCCTTATCCAGAGCCTGCGGGATGAATTCCCGGGGCTGATCCACGGCTATTTTAATCCGCCCAAGGAACGGTATAAAAATTGAGGAAAGGTATGGAAAAATCATCTGATTCCTTAACAGCACCTGCTACCATCCGGATCATTGACCAGACGATCCGGGAGGGGATGCAGTACCAGGGCCTGGTGTTCAGCCTGGAGCAGCGGCTGAAGATCCTTGAATACCAGGCGCAACTGGGAGTTGATGTCTGCCAGGCCGGCTATCCGTCGGCCCACCCCCTGGAAGCCGAAATGGTTAAAAAGCTGGCTGTCCGGGCAAAGGACAAGGGTTGGCCGATCCGGGTGGCCGCCCTTGGCCGGATGTGGATGCCCGATGCCCGGATCATGCTGGATACCGGTATCCGGGATTTTCATTTCCACGTCCACCTGGGGGATGCCGGGGCTGACCACCTGAAAGAAACAGCCCATGAGATGGCGGCGCTGTCGGCCTATATCAGAAAAACACAACCGGAAGCACTTATATCCCTGGCGATCCTGGATATGGGCCGGACTGCACAGAATTTTTTCAAGGCATCCATTGAGATCTTAAGCAAGGTTCGCGGCCTGGACATTCTATCCCTGCCGGACACCTCAGGCATCATGATTCCTTACCAAGTGACAAAAAAAATAGAGGCTGCGCGTATGCTGGCTGGGAACAAATCAATTTCCATACACTGCCACAACGACATGGGGATGGCATCGGCCAATACGGTGGCAGGTGCCATGGCTGGTGCAGACTTGATTGAAGCAACCGCTATAGGCATCGGTGAGCGCAACGGCATCGCAGATCTTTTTTCCACAGCAACCCTATTAAAAGACCAAGGCCCAACTCTGAACCTTAATACGGAAAATAAGGCCCTGGCCCTGGAATATTACACATATGTGAACGACATTGTTAAAAAACAGGCAGGGCACAGTCTGCTGACGCCCAGCTTCCCCGTCTTTGGCTCTGCCTGCGCCACCCATGTGGCCGGCACCCACGCAGATGGAAAGTTCGGGAATACATCCGAAGAACGTTTTTTTCTAAACCCGCTGTGCGGCAAACACCTGGTTAAAAAATACATGAACCAACACAAGATCACTTTCGATGTAGAAGACATCGATCGAATTACACTGGAGATCAAAACCCTAAGCTTTTCTCTTAGAAGACGGTTAACGGCCGGTGAAGTGAGCGATATCGCCCAACGCATACAGGAAAAAGAACATGATTAAAATAGCAATGGTGGGCCTAGGCGGCGGGCTCGGGGCCATCTGCCGATACCTGGTGTATGAAACCTATCTGTCGATGATCAAAGAGGCCTGGCTGCCCCTGGGCACCATCACCGTGAATGTAACGGGCTGCCTTGCCATCGGACTTTTAGGAGGGATTGCCGAAACCCGGGATATATTTACCCCTGAAATGCGCGCCCTGATTTTTATCGGCTTTCTCGGGGGATTCACCACCTTTTCCACCTTTGGCTTCGAACTCTTTTTTTTCCTGCGCAACGGCCAGCCGGGTCTTGCCGCCCTGAACATATTCATCCAGCTGACCGCAGGGTTGCTGGCGGTATGGGCCGGGTTCAGCCTCGCCAGACTTGTATAACCCTTGCCCAGCACCGATATCAGGGCTAAAGCAGGGGCAGGGATATATCAAACCGGGTCCACTCCCCTTCCCGTGAAGAGACTCGGATATCTCCGCCATGATCTTTGATGAACCCGTAGCAGACGGAAAGGCCAAGCCCCACCCCCTGAACGCTGTCGGTCTTGGTGGTAAAAAAGGAGTCAAACACCTTGCCGATGTGTTCGGGCTTTATGCCGGTACCTGTATCCTCCACCGAGATCTGCAGCGTGGACGAGGTCGCCGCAGTGCGGATCTTAAGCTCCCCGCCGTCCGGCATGGCGTAAATGGAGTTGGAAAAAAGATTGATAAAGACCTGCCGCAGTTGATCCTTGGATGCCATGATCTTGGCAGGTGCCTCCATGAGGTTGAGGATCAGTTTTACACTGTTCTCCCGGAACCGTTTTTCATAGAGCAAAAGCAACTCATCCAACACCGTATGGATGTCCAGCTCCACCCTTATATCCTGATCCGGCTTTGAAAAGGAGAGCATCTTTTTGAGCATATCGGCCAGGCGCATGGTTTCGGAGAGTGACATATCCAGCAGTTTGCGCCGTTTGTTGGATTTGGGGATCTCCGTTTTCATCAGTTCCAGGGTATTCATGATGCCGAAAAGAGGGTTGTTCAGTTCATGGGCGATCTGGGAGGTCAGCCGCCCCATGGCGGCCAGTTTTTCTGACTGCAGCAGGTGCTGCCGGGCTTCGGACAGCTCCCGCTCGGTCCGCAGAGTATCCCGCAGGTCCACAAAAATAGCCACCCAGGCCAGCTCCCCGCCCCGTTCATCGTAGATGATGCTTGCGGACAAGTTCCCCTCTATGGCTTTTCCGTCCCCACGGGTAAAGGTCTGGGAAAAGGAGTTGAGCCGCCCCTTCCCCCCGAACTTGGGATCACGCATCATGTCCAGCACATTGGCTGTGACAGCGTCCCCGAAGAAATCCCGGATATTCATCTTGCCCACGACATCTTCGGCCTCAGGGCCGAAGACTTCCTGGGCACCGGCATTCCAGAGTTTGATCTCTCCGGTCATGGCCATGGTCATGATGGCATTGGGAGAACAGGAGATGATCCTGTCCATAAAATCATGGGCTTCCCGGAGCTGATCCTCGTTATGCTTGCGCTGGGTGCGGTCCACCACAATGCCTTCATACCCCAGCACCTCTCCGCTTTCATCATATCGAACGTTGGAGGTAATCATCACGTGAAGGATATGGCCGTCCCTGTGCCGCCACCGCACCTCGTAATCCACCACCTGTCCTTTTTTCTCAATGCTCCGGCGGTACTGCCGACGGTCTTCGGGCCGAAGATAAACATCCGTGGCCAGGTCCAGGGCGAGGAACTCATCCTTATCCTGATACCCCAGGATTTCCAGGAGCGCCGGATTGACATCCAGGAACCGCCCCTCCTTGGACGAGATAAACACCCCGCAGCCCACGTGGGTGAACAGCCGCTGATAACTGGCCATAGAGGACTTGAGCTTGGCCTTTTGGGCCACCATATCTGAAATATCCCGGTAGATGGAGAGTTTGGACCGGGTACCGTCCCGGTTCAGGACGGGCAGCTCGGTCAGGGCGAAGGTTTTGTTCACGGTGGGTATGAACACTTCCCCCCTGTGGGTTTCCTGGGCCTCGAACACCTCTTTGTGCCGGCACCAGGTGCAGGGCACATCGGAGCCTGTCAGCACTTCATAGCATTTCTTTCCCATCCCGTCACCGAAGAGGCGGCTCATGAATTTATTCATGTATTCCACCGTATAATCTTCGTTGATAATGTAGATTCCTTCTTCAAAGGCATCCAGGGCGTCCAGCAACCTTGGGGTGTGATCGGTCATGACAACCTCCGTATGGATAAGTGCTTGGGATGGATTTAACCTACCCCGGCTGGGGAATCATTGTCAAGCCGGCCCGTTTGATACACCCCTTGTCAAAACAGTTTTATCCTTTATAATGGGCACCCTTACAAGTTAACAGTATAGAAAACCCATAACAGGAGCAGCACTTTGACATCAGGCGCACACCATTTTTCAGCCCGGGTATACTATGAAGATACGGACCACTCCGGTGTGGTCTACCATGCCAACTACCTGAAATATTTTGAACGGGCCAGGGAGGAGATCATCGGCGTGGATGTCCTGGCAAATATGTGGCACGAAAGTCAAACCGGCTTCGCTGTGTATAAGGCCAACATAGGCTATCATGACGGTGCGGTTTTCGGGGATCTTCTCGATATCCGCTCCACCTGGACCAAAGAAGGTCCCTACAGGGTGATTTTTACCCACGAAGCCTGGCGTCCCGGCAAAGAAAAACCTGCCGTGACCTGCACGCTGGAACTGGTCTGCCTCGGTCCGGGAAAAAAATTGCTGCCGATTCCGGAGTTGCCCTTTCTGGAATAACAGGAACCGCCTGCGAAATTTCGCAAACGCTAATCTATCCCGCCATAAAAGGTCAGACCAGAAAGCCGTTTAGGAAAGACCACTTAGCGACACCTTCACCTTGAAACAAGAACACAAAACCTGCAAACTGAACAGCGGTCACAAAACGATTACTAATGATTACTTGTAAAAAAAGGAGGTTAGCCCGGGGCATTTCTTTTTTTTTCTATTGACAAAGCTTTCAAATATCGATTAAAAAATTCCTACAAAATTAGTAGGAAATTATCCGTGTAGACGGACAATTCTCCGTCGTAGACGGAAAAAAACAAATAAACATCCATATTCAAACCATGGGGATCGGGTTATGTTAAAACAAAGATCTTTAGGGCTGCTGTTGGGAACAACAGCATTTTTATTTTTATTTCCTTTTATTGTAGCTGCCAGTGTGAGCATGAATGAGGCGCCGACTGATCTGCGGCCGGATATTCTTGTCATTGATATTCCATCCTCTCCGGATCACAAGGATATGCCCAAGGTTATGTTTAAACATGACCTGCATACCGAAGCCGTTGAAGGGCAGTGCATCAAGTGCCACGACAAAAAGGATGACAGGTTCGTATTCAAATTCAAACGGACCGAGGATACGGCAGAAAACGATTTCATGGATCTTTACCATGAAAACTGCGTAGCCTGCCATTCCGAAATGAAAGGCAAGGCAGACGCCACAGGCCCCATGGAAGCCGAGTGCCGGGTGTGCCACAATGCCAATCCCAAAACAGGATCCTCATGGACGGCCATCAACTTTGACCGCTCCTTGCACTTCACCCACGAAAAGGCCAAAACCATCCGGTCCGGCATCAAAAATGAGGAAACCAATTGCAACGCCTGTCACCACAGTGCCAACATGAAGGCAAAGACCACCTTTTATGAAAAAGGGAAAGAGTCTGCCTGTGTGTACTGCCACAAAGAAACCGCTGTTGACGGCATCCGCTCCGGCCGGAACGCCGCCCACGATTCCTGTGTGGCCTGCCATACCACCATGGCGGAAAACAACAAGGACGCAGGACCTGTGGACTGTGCCGGTTGCCACTCCCTTGAAAAACAAAAAGTTATTAAAGCCAACACGGATATCCCCAGACTTGACCGGAACCAGCCCGACCAGGCGCTGCTCACCGGCTGGGAGACACTGGGACAAAATGACGAGGAAAACAGCAAACTCATCGCCCAGCATATGAATGCCGTTCCCTTTGACCATAAGGCCCACGAGACAGCCAACCAGAGCTGCAAGGTCTGCCACCATGAAACCCTGAACAAATGCGTTTCCTGCCACACCGTCAAAGGCGAGGAAAAGGGCGGTTATGTCAAACTTACGGACGCCATGCACAAGGGTAGCGCATCCCAGAGCTGCATCGGCTGCCACAATGAAAAGAAAGCGGCCAAAGAATGTGCGGGCTGCCATGCCCAGATGCCCCAAAAACCCACCCGGGACCAGGACTGTGCGTCCTGTCACGCCGTGGATGTAAAATCTGAGTCCGCTGCCGTTCTCAACGATGACCAGGCTGCCGGCACCTTAGCTAAAGCAGCCATGGACAGCAGGTCTTACACAAAAGTGAATCTGGCAGACATTCCTGAAACCGTTGTCATCAATACCATCGAAGCCGAATACAAGCCCAGTGAATTGCCTCACCGCAAGATAGTAGAGGCGATTTTCAAAAAGGTGGAAAACAATACCATGGCCACGGCCTTCCACAAGAACGACCTGACCATGTGCATGGGCTGCCACCACAACAGTCCGGCCACCATGACCCCACCCAAGTGTGCGTCCTGTCACGCCAAGCTGCCTGACACGGCCACCGGCAAACCGGGTCTGAAAGGGGCATATCACGGCCAGTGCATCACCTGTCACCAAAGAATGGAAGTGACCAGCGTGCTGCCCACGGACTGTACCAAATGCCATGAGAAAAAATAAAAGAATCTATATAAGAGAAGAATAAAGGTGGATTTATGGCTATTTCCCGAAGAAAGTTTCTTGGCTGCCTAACGGCTGCATTAGGAACCACAACAGGTGTGGGGGCCTTAGCCCATGCCGCATCCAACAAAGACTTCAAAGGCTATCCCGACAGCTTTGGCGTGCTCCACGACAGCACCAAATGCATCGGCTGCCGGAAATGCGAAGAGGCCTGCAACACGGTAAACGAACTTGGCAAACCGGAAAAGCCGTTTGACGACCTGACGGTTTTAGATGAAAGACGGCGGACCGACGAGGCAGAATACACGGTGGTCAACAAGTTCAACGGCGTGTTTGCAAAAACCCAGTGCAACCACTGCCAGGAACCGGCCTGTGCATCGGCCTGCTTTGTAAAGGCCTTTAAAAAAGATAAAACCGGGGCCGTCATCTACGACGAATCCCTCTGCGTGGGCTGCCGCTACTGCATGGTGGCCTGCCCCTTTAACGTACCGGCGTACACATACAACGACCCGCTCACCCCCAAGGTAACCAAGTGCACCCTGTGCCACCCCAGAATCATTGAGGGAAAGCTTCCGGGCTGCGTGGAAATCTGTCCCAAGGAAGCCCTGATTTTCGGCAAGAGATCGGATCTTGTCAAGCTTGCCTGGACCCGGATTACAGAGAAATCCGACCGGTACATCCAGCACGTATACGGCGAACATGAGATGGGTGGTACATCCTGGCTCTATATCGCAGGTGTCCCCTTTGATCAAATCGGCATGAGAGAAGATCTGGGCACCACGTCCGCTCCGGAACTGACCTCAGGGGCGCTTGCCTCCGTACCCATCGTTGTGGGCCTTTGGCCTGTCCTCCTCACAGGGGTTTACGCCATTGCCAAACGCAAGGACAAAATCGCCAAGGAAGAGCAGGAAACGGCTGTTCAGGACGCCATTGACACCGCCACCGAAGAGATGAACAAACAATTGGCGCAGTTGAAAGACAAGATGACAAAAGAACAGCAGACTGCCGTGGCCAATGAAGTCAAAAAAGCACTTGAAGAAGCGGCCAAGAAAGCTGAGGAAGAAGCCAAAGCGTCCGAAGAAGGTGACGCTGACCCTGCTGACGCCGCGTCCGGCGAAGAGGAGGACAAATAATGGAAAACAACAGCAACCAACCCTATAACTGGTTCACGCCGTTCAATATCCTTACGGCAGTGGTCTTAGGTGTCGGTCTTGTCCTGACCATCGCGCGTTTTGGCTGGGGCATCGGCGCCGTCACCAACCTTGACAACAACAACCCCTGGGGTCTGTGGATCGGGTTCGACCTGCTCTGCGGTGTTGCCCTGGCAGCCGGCGGGTTTACCACCTCAGCCGCCTGTTACATCTTCGGCCTGAAGCGGTTTCACTCCGCCGTACGGCCGGCCATCCTGACCGCCTTCCTGGGCTATGCCCTGGTGGTATTTGCCCTGCACTATGACGTTGGCCGCCCCTGGAAACTGCCCTACCCCATCTTTGTCTCCCAGGGCACCTCCTCCCTGCTCTTTGAAGTAGGCCTGTGCGTATTTCTTTACCTGACCGTTCTGTTCATCGAATGGACACCGGCAGCCTTTGAATGGCTGGGCTTCAAAAACCTGCGCAGGATCGTGGTAAAACTGACCCTGCTGCTCACCATCTTCGGCGTAATCCTGTCCACTCTGCACCAAAGTTCTCTGGGTGCCCTGTTCATGATCGCACCATCCAAACTCCATCCCTTGTGGTATTCGGGCTACCTGCACGTGTACTTTTTCATCTCGGCCATCTTTGCCGGGCTGTCCATGGTGGTTTTTGAAGGAAGCCTGGCCCATAAGTGGCTCCACCACAAGATGGACGACACACACCTTTCCGAAGCCGACGGCGTGGTCCTGGGATTCGGCAAAGCCGCATCCTTTATCATGATGGGTTATCTGGGCATAAAAGTCATTGGGTTAGCCGTGGACAACAACTGGCATTACCTGGGCACCGGCTGGGGCGCCTGGTACCTGGTTGAAATCATCGGTTTCGTTCTTCTTCCCGCCATTCTCTACTCGGTAGGGGCCAGGGAAAAGAAACTGAAACTCATCCGCATTGCCGCCGCCTGGACCGTTCTGGGTATCGTGCTGAACCGCTTCAACATTTCGATGATCGCCTTCAACTACCATCTGCCGGCTGCGGACCGCTACTTTCCCAGCATTCCTGAAATCGGCGTCACGATCTTCATCGTGTTTGTGGGGATCACCGTATACCGGTTCATCACGGCAAAAATGCCCATACTTTACGAACATCCCGAATACAAAGAAGAGCATTAATCTAAGGAGATATAACATGGAATTTTTCACACTCCACGACTTTATGACATATTCCAAGGGTATCACCTACCTTGTGATGGGCGCCATTCTGGTTTTCATGCCGGTCTACTGGCTCTATCTCACGGACCGGGATGACTAACCCCGCGGATTAGAATCCGTGATCCTGAGGATTTTAATCCGTGTTTAGGAATAAAGAATTCTATCGAATAATCTATTAGGAATATGGAGGCATCAATGCACGCATTTTTAACAGGACCTCTCTTTTACATCTCCCTTGCGGTCTGTTTAGGGGGAATGATATTTCGGTTCTACAAATATTTCACTGGCTTAAGCTGGCAGCTTGACCGGGTGGCCTACAAAGAATATCCCATGATGGGACTCAAGGGCGCCTGGCGCTCCATCTACAAATGGCTGATTCCCTACGGCACCTATGGCTGGCGTCAGCAACCGGTAATGGCCGCAGCTTTTTTCGCCTTTCACATCGGCGCGGTCTGTATCCCGTTGTTTCTGGCTGGCCACAACGTATTTCTCAAAGAAAAGCTGGGCTTTTCCCTGCCGATGCTGGGTGCCTGCGCAGCCGACATTATCAGCTGGCTGGCCATTGCAGGCCTGTGCGTCCTGGTCCTTAGGCGCCTGGTGCTGCCTGAGGTGCGGATTTTAACGGACAGAAAAGACTGGGGCGTCCTGCTGCTCTCTTTTCTCCCCTTTGCCACAGGCCTTCTGGCCCGGTACCAGGTGGGAGACTACGGGCTCTGGCTGAACCTGCACATCCTGTCCGGGGAACTGGTGCTGCTTGCCATTCCGTTTACGAAACTGTCACATGTATTCCTGTTCTTTGCCTCCCGTGCACAGCTTGGAATGGATTTTGGAATAAAACGCGGCGGCCTCAAGGGAACGCCAATGGCCTGGTAATCGCCATTAACCTGCATTAAGGAGAACTATCCATGCCGGAAGGTAAATATTGTAATAAAACCCCCATTACTACGGCGGAAGGCATCACTGATCTTTTGGCGGACAAAAGCGGTGCCAAGTACTACGAAGAAATGAAAAGCCTGGAGGTGGATTCCGATCTCCTCTGGAAAACCATACAGAACACCTGCAAGTCCCGTATCCGGACCTGGCTTGAAATCTGCGCCCACTGCGGCATGTGTGCCGATTCCTGTTTCCTGTATCTTGCCAACGACCGGGTGCCGGAGCAAGTACCGGCCTATAAGATCCAGTCCACCCTGGGTACGATCATCAAAAAGAAGGGCAAAGTCTCCAACAAGTTCATGCGTGACGCCATGAGAGTGGCCTGGGCCCAGTGCACCTGCTGCAACCGCTGCGGCATGTACTGCCCCCACGGCATCGACACCGGCATCATGTTCGGTTACCTGCGCGGCCTGCTCTACCAGCAGGGATTCGTGCCCTGGGAAATGAAGATCGGTGCCGGCATGCACAGGGTCTACAACGCCCAGATGGACATCTCAAGCGAAGACTACGTGGACACCTTTGAGTGGATGGTGGAAGAGTACGAAGACGACTATCCCGGCCTCACCGTTCCTGTGGACGTGGAAGATGCCGACATCATGTATACCGTTAACGCCCGTGAAGCCAAGCATTATCCGGAAGATCTGGCGGAAGCCGCCATCCTCTTTCACATTGCAGGTGAAAACTGGACCATCCCGTCCAAGGGCTGGGAACAGACCTCCCTTGCCATGTTCGCCGGTGACTGGGTGGCCTGTAAACAGCAGGTGGAATCCGTTTACGATGCCATGGAACGGCTGCGTCCCAAACGGATGATCGGCACCGAATGCGGCCATGCCCACAGGGCATCCGTTGTGGAAGGCCCCTATTGGGCCGGACGAAAAGACGGCAGGCCGCCTGTGGAATCCATCCATTATATCGAATGGCTGGCCGAAGCCCTGCGCGAAGGCAAGCTGAAAATCGATCCGGCCAAACGGATCAAACAGCCCGTCACCCTCCAGGACTCATGCAACTATGTTCGTAACCATGGCCTGAGGGACACGGCCAGGGAAATCCTCTCCTATCTTGTGGAACCGGGATATTTCATTGATATGGATCCCAGAAAGCAGCACAACTTTTGTTGCGGCGGCGGAGGCGGTTTCAACGGGATCGGCTATTTCAGAAAAGAAAGGAATGTGGGGCTTAAGGTCAAACGGGATCAGATCCTGGCCACCGGCGCCAAACTGGTCATCGCCCCCTGCCACAACTGCTGGGATGCCATCCGTGACCTGGAAGAGGAATTTGAAATCGGTATCAAATGGTCTTTCCTCAAACCATTGGTCATCGAAATGTTAGACATTCCGGATCATCTGAAACCCCAGGAAGAAGACGAGTAATCCAAATTATTTTTGATCTAAACCCGGTCTTTTCCCCTCCGGAAAAGACCGGGTTCACTAAAGATATGTCACAGGTACGTTAACATGAGGCTCACCACCAAAAGCCGCTACGGCACCAGACTGATTCTTGACCTTGGCGTTTACGGTGCGCAAAGCCCCGTTCCGCTTGGGGATGTTTCCAAGCGGCAGAATATTTCCCTGAAATATCTCGAACAATTGACGGTTAAGCTTAAAAAGGCCGGGCTGATCAAAAGCCTTCGCGGGGCATCCGGCGGTCATATGCTGGCCAAACCCGCCGACCAGATCAGTATCGGAGATATCGTCAGAACCCTTGAAGGCAAAGCGCAGATCACCGATTGTGCCGATGACCAGAAAAACATCTGCGGGGTATGCAACAAGGCCGGGGACTGTCTGTCAAGGTGGGTATGGGTAGAAGCCTCCAACGCCATGTTCGACCGGCTGGATAACATTACGGTCCAGCGGTTGCTGGATATGGCCAACGCCTCCCCGGAACCCAACTGCAAAGGGAAGCACAACAAAGAAGAAAGCTGATAAAACAGAGTATTATTTTTTCCCCGACCGGGTCATTATCCCCAGAATGACCTCATCGGTCTGCGCCATGCCGGAGCGGGCCAGCTCACCGATATTGGCGATTGTCGCCTCCACATCTTCTCCTACGATACCATCCCCGAAATCAAGGGTCCTTTTATTGAAGGATAATATCGCACCGTCAAAGGCCGAATAGACGCCGGTGGCAATTTTCATAGCGCAGGATGCCTTGGCTCCGTCACAGATCACACCGGAGATATTGCCCAGGGTATTGACAATCGCGGCCCCCACAACCGGATAATCTCCGCCCATTAAAAAGGCGATGGCACCGCTGACGGCAGCAGACGCGCAGATCACACCGCAAAAGGCCGACAACCGCCCTACCCGGGTTTTGATGTGTACAGTGGTGAGATGAGAGAAGAACAGGGCCCGGATCAGGATGTCTTCATCAATATCGTTGTCTTTGGCGTATCGAATCAGGGGCAATGAGGCGGCCATCCCCTGGTTCCCAGAGCCGGATGTGGTCATCACCGGAAATGGGCAGCCGCTCATACGGGCATCACTTCCCGCAGCGGCCAGCGCCGCAGACCGGTTCCGCTGGTCATCCCCGTACACCCCGTCCCGGATATTTTCCATTATACATTTGCCCAGATTCACGCCGTAGCTTCCACGAAGCCCCTCTTCGGCAATCCGGCCGTTCAGTGCGATGACCTTTTCGAAGACGGGCCGTATAAGCGCCAGGTCAATTTCTTTGGCCATGTCATGGATAAGCCGGATGGAGAGAACTTCCCTGTCGGTCAACGGCGAGTTAAAGTCGGTATCTTTGCAGGCCCGGTTCAACAGAACTTTTCCGTTTTTAGCCACCTCGGTGACATTGGTATGGGTGTGTTTGACCTCAACGCTCACAGAATTTTCACCGGCAAAGGCCCGGATCTTTATATAAAGCTTTATATTGGTGGGTTCATGGGCCACTGACACACGGTCTTTTTCCAGAAAGGCGCGGACGGCCTTCATGTCTTCGTCACAGACATCTGAAATCACCATAAGTTCCCGGTCAGGGTCGCCTGCCAGCGCCCCCATGGCCGCAGCAACCTCAATACCGGCAAGCCCGCCGCTGTTGGGAACGATGACGCTTTTAACATTTTTTATCATATTCCCGGATACCCGGACTTCCAGCCGGTCGGGTGTTTCTCCCAGCACCTGCCTGGCCTTGGCTGCCACGTAGGCAAGTGCTACAGGTTCGGTGCAGCCTTCTGCAGGCACCACCTCTTCACTGATAATACCCAAGACCTTGCCCAGTGTTTCCCGGTCAAACGTCACAGAATCTCCTCCTGCGCTTTTTTTAAGGAATGTTTCACAGCGGCGGGACATTTTACCCGCACCCCAAAATCTGTCATTTTCGATTCTTTATATGATCCTTATATTCGGTCCAGTATTTTTAACCCCACGATCAGATGATTGGGATGCAGGCCGGCCGAAGGCTCTGAGATATGACGGATTTCAGCCAGCAGCAGGTTTGGGTCAAGGGTGGCATCGCCCTTGTGCAGCTTCACATCAATCTTCTGCCCCACACGGATGAACTTAAAGATATCCGAATCTCTTTTAACCAGGATACCGAGTCCTGATGGTGACCAGTCTCTCAGACTGAATTGGTAGATCATGGATTCTTTGTCCGGTTTAAATTCCACGCTGGCGCCCCGTGCCGCGGCCTCCCGGACTTCGGCGCGCAATTCCGCATGCTCACTGGATTTATCTGGGCTCATGCTGTTTTCCCTTGATTGTCAATGGTTTCACGAGCATTCTATTCTGATTTTACTTCAGAAATCAATGATTTGTTTTTACACCCCGAAATTTTGCGCCGTATGAAATCTATGATTGACGGAAAAGAGGAAAATAAGACGTAAACGTTGGCATCATCTCATCATAAAATATGCCTCTTCGGACAGTGTATTTCCCCGCCCAATACCTTTCCGATAAATAATCTATATTTTCTATACAAATCATTGACAGCCATATACGCTCTTTATATACTGCCCTATCACTTGCAATATCCGCGATGAAAGTGCTTTTCCGCGGAATAACGTATCAAGGTGTAAGCCTTTTAACAGCATCAAGGAGGTGCCCGTGAAAGACGTACAATTGTTGCCCGAAATGCAACAGAAAAAATCAGGAGTGACCAGGCGGAGCTTTCTGAAGACCGTTACCGGAACAGCTGCCGGTATCGGTATTGCCCAGATGGTAAACCCTGCACTCATTCAGGCCCTGGAAAAAGGCCTGAAAAGACATCCGGTGATCTGGGTCCAGGGACAGGGATGTACCGGTTGTTCAGTAACCCTGCTGAATTCCACATCCCCCCCCATTGCAGATGTCCTGCTCAAAGTTATCAGCCTGCAGTTCCATCCCACCGTAATGGCCAGCGAAGGTGAAATGGGCATGGAAAATCTCTACGCCATCGCCGAAGAGTACAAAGGCAGGTTTTCATTAGTTGTGGAAGGTGCCATTCCTACGGCGGAAGACGGTAAATACTGCATCGTGGGTGAAGCCCACCATAAAGAAATCACCATGGTTGACCTGGTGAAAGAAATTGCCCCCCAGGCCGGTTCCGTACTGGCCATCGGCACCTGTGCCGCATTCGGCGGCATCCCCGCAGCCGAAGGCAATGTCACCGGCGCCACCAGCGTAACAGATTTCTTAAAAGACAACGGCATTTCCACACCTGTGGTCAACATCTCAGGCTGTCCTCCCCATCCAGACTGGATCGTGGGATCCATCGTTCACCTGCTGGAAAAAGGCATTCCCGAACTGGATGAGGAAGGCCGCCCCATGATTTTCTACGGAGAAAACATTCACGACAACTGCCCCAGACTGGACGCCTACGAAGAAGGAGAAATGTCAGAGACCCTGTCTGATCCAAAAGGCTGCCGTATGGATATCGGATGTAAAGGTCCGGACACCTATGCCGACTGCTACAAGAGAAAATGGAACAGCGGCATGAACTGGTGTATTGACAATGCGGTCTGCATCGGTTGTGTTTCATCGGGCTTCCCCGACGGCACCACACCGTTCTATGAACCCGCTTAATATCCGAACAGTTTAAGACAGAACCTTAAGGAGGTTACATATGGCAGGCTGTAAACCACAGGCCGAATCGGCCGGCAGCAAGCAAAAGGTAAAAATCCCCATTGATCCGGTCACCCGGATCGAGGGTCACCTTAAAGCAGAAGTAGAAGTCAAAGGCGGCGTTGTTGTAGACGCCCATCTTTCCGGCGGTATGTACCGCGGTTTTGAACAGATCCTGAAGGGCAGAGATCCCAGAGATGCCGTACAGTTCGTACAGAGAATCTGCGGCGTTTGCCCCACGGCCCATGCCACCGCATCCGCCCTGGCCCTGGACGATGCCTTTGGTGTTGAACTGACAGACAACGGACGGATTGCCCGGAACCTGATCCTGGGCGCCAACTATCTCCAGTCCCATATCCTGCACTTCTACCACCTGGCCGCACTTGACTATGTCAACGGCCCGGACACTGCACCGTTTATCCCCAGATACGGCAACAACGACGTCCGCGTTCCCAAGGAAATCAACGACGTAGCCGTTGGCCAGTACCTGGAAGCCCTTGAAATGAGAAAAATCTGCCATGAGATGGTTGCCCTTCTCGGCGGCAGAATGCCCCATGTCCAGGGTATCGTTGTGGGCGGTTCCACCGAGATCCCCACCCGCGAAGCCCTGAACGCCTATGCGGTTCGTTTCCACAAAGTAAAACAGTTCATCCTTGAAAAATACGTTCCCATCGTTTACCTGCTGGCAGGCCCCTACGGCGACCTGCTGAAAACCGGTATCGGTCATAAAAACCTGGTATCCTGGGGCGTATTCCCCACAGACAGCAAGGGCAACACCCTGCTGAAACCAGGCGTTTACACCGACGGTAAGGACTACGACGTGGATCCGGCCATGATCAAGGAATACGTGAAGTACTCCTGGTTCGAGGATTCCACCACAGGCCTCAACCCCACCGAGGGTGAAACCAAGCCGAACGTGAACAAGAAGGGGGCTTACTCCTTCATCAAGGCCCCCAGATACAACGACAAGCCCCACGAAGGCGGTCCCTTGGCCAGAATGTGGGCCACCAACCCGGAAATCTCCAAAGTTGGACAGGAGAAACTCGGTGTCACGAACTTCCGCCAGATCGGAGATGCCGCCTTCTCCATCCTCGGCCGCCACGTGGCCAGAGCAGAAGAAACCGCACTGGTTGCCATGGCTGTGGAAGAATGGCTTGAACAGGCTCAGCCCGGCAAGGAAACCTTTGTTCCGGCTGAAATCCCTGAGTCTGCAGAAGGCCTTGGCATGACAGAAGCCCCCCGTGGTGCCCTGCTCCACTACATTGACATCAAAGATTCCGTCATCTCCAACTACCAGGTGACTTCCGCCACTATCTGGAACGCCAACCCCAGAGACGATATGGGCCAAAGAGGCCCCATCGAAGAAGCACTCATCGGCGTTCCCGTTCCTGACGTGGAAAATCCTGTAAATGTAGGGCGCCTGATACGCGCCTACGACCCCTGACTGGGCTGTGCCGTCCACGTGCTGGACGCAGACACCGGTAAGGAAGTTAAAGTGGAAATTCCCCTTTAATTGAACGTTGCTGTAAGTAAGTATTGTATATAAAATGATGGGGAGGTAGCAAAAAGCTGCCTCCTCATTATTTTTTGCAAAATTTTAACAGGCGCGGAGCAGAACAACACAAGATGAAAAAACTATTGGTACTCGGTGTGGGAAATACCCTGCTCATGGATGAAGGCATAGGCGTCCATGCGATTTATGAATTCTGGAAAGAAAAGGATGATTGGGACGACACCCTGGTGGATTTTGTGGACGGCGGCACGTTCACCCAGGATATATTCTACCTGTTCGAAGAATATGAAAACATCCTGGTGCTGGACATCGTCCGCGCCGGCCACGAACCCGGCACCATCTACAGCCTTGAAGAAGACCAGCTCCGCAAAGACAAAAAGCAGATGCTCTCCCTGCACGACATAGATCTTCTGGATTCCTTGGGCATGGCAGAGATGCGCGGCCACAGGCCGTATCTTCGGGTCATAGGGATTGAACCGGAAAAAATCGACTGGGGACTGGAATTGACGCCCACGCTTGCCGATGCGTTTCAGGGGTTTTTAAAGGTGATCCGCAAGCACATTAAAGAACTCCTTGCCTGACAAAACATATTCCGGTATGTAAATCCTGGTAAAAACAGGTGCTAAAAAAACGGAGGGGAAACATGCCGGCAATCACAAAAGCATTCATAAAAAAGGCCATTGCGGATTCAAACCTGGTCTACAGCCGCGGGGTCAGCATTTACAACCACGGCTCCTTCTTTCTTTCCCATAAAACAGATGACAACACCGCCTTCACCTTTCTTGTGGACGGCAACTACGGCAATTACGAAACCCGTATTTCCCTTAAGAACAGCGGAGTAGATTTCCGGTGCAACTGCCCCTATCCCGGAAAGGGATGCAAACATGTGGTAGCGGCCATGCTCAGCACTCAGGATATCCTCTCCAAAGCCACGCAAGCATCTCTCCCCGTTGAAACACCACAGGCCAAATACCTGTCCAAAGAACAGATCAAAGCACAAGCCCTGGATGACAGGAAAAAGCGGGCCAAATCGGAAAGCTTCTCCATCGTCAGGGGAGATACCTTCAAAGGCGACCATCTTGTGGTATCCCAAACCAACCGTGAATACCGGGTGACCCTCCATGATCCCCAATCCGGAAAAGGACATTGTAATTGCCCGGATTTTATGACCAGCGGACTTGGTACCTGCAAACACCTCATCTACCTGACCGGCCACCTAAAAAAATTTAAGGGGTTTAAAAAGGCCCTGGCCAGGGAGTCTTTCCCCTTTATCGACATTTACTGGGATACGGATGCGGGAAAGCCAGCCCGTTTCATGGAAGACCCGGAGGGCAGGATGGAAGACCTGAAGCCTCAACTGTCTCCCTATTTTACCGAATCCGGCCACTACATCCCGGACGATCCCCAGGAAGTGTTGGCATTAATGGACACGCTCGCAGGCGACAAACGGATAAGGTTCAGGGAAAGCCTGCTTCAAAGATTAGACCACCTTCTCCAAAAACAGGCCGTTTCCAAGCTTTCCGCAGAAGAACTTCCTGAACCGCCCCTCAAAACGGATCTGTATCCCTATCAGAAAGAGGGGGTGAAATTCGGTCTGTTTAAACCCGGTGTTTTGATCGGGGATGAAATGGGCCTGGGTAAAACCCTGCAGGCCATCACCCTCGGCTTGCTGAAAAAGCAGGTCTTCGGTTTTTCCAAAATCTTGGTGGTGACCCTGGCCTCCCTCAAAGAGCAGTGGAAAAGGGAAATTGAAAAATTTTCCGACGAAAACGCCGTTGTAGTGGCAGGCACCCCGGACGAACGTAAGGCCTCCTATTACACTGATGAAAGCCTTTTTAAAATCACCAATTATGAAGCCGTGCTCAGGGATGTGCTGATGCTGTCACGGTATAAGCCGGACCTGATTATCCTGGACGAGGCCCAGCGGATAAAAAACTTTTCCACCAAAGCCGCAGATGCCGTCAAACGAATTCCCAAGAAACACGCCATCGTCCTGACCGGCACCCCCCTTGAAAACAAACTTGAGGATGTCTACTCCATTGTCCAATTCCTGGATCCCTATAAACTGACCCCGCTGTGGCGGTTTGCAGCCGACCATTTCATGATCCCCAAAAAAAAGAAGAGCAGCGTGACCGGATACAAAAATCTTGATCTGCTGAAAACCAAACTCAAAGATATTGTCATCCGAAGGACCAAGGAAGAAGTGCTTAAAGACCTACCGGATGAGGTGGTCAACAACTACTACATTGATCTCACCGAAGAGCAGTCTGAGATGCACAGCGGCTACGCCAGATCCCTTTTGCCCCTGCTGAACAAGAAATACTTGACCCCCTTGGACATGCAGCGCATACAGATGCTACTGCTCAGGATGCGCCAGGTCTGCGATTCCACCTTCCTCATCGACAGGGAAACGCAGATCTCCCCCAAGCTGAAGGAACTTGCAGGCATCATTGATGAAATCGTGGTCCAGAACAAACGAAAAATGGTCATTTTCAGCGAATGGACCACAATGACCTATCTCATCGCAAAGCACCTGTCCGATGCAGGTCTTCACTTTATAGAGCTTTCCGGGAAAGTACCGGTAAAAAAACGCCAGCCTCTCATTGACGAATTCACCACCAATCCGGACTGCCGTGTCTTTTTGTCCACCGATGCCGGCGGCACCGGCCTCAACCTTCAGGCCGCAGACTGCGTGGTCAATTTCGAACTGCCCTGGAATCCGGCCAAACTCAACCAACGCATCGGCAGGGTCAGCCGCATCGGCCAGAAAAGCAACTGTATCAACGTCATCAACCTCATCGCCAAAAGCAGCATTGAAGAACGGATCCTGGCCGGCATCCAGCTTAAAACCGACCTGTTCAAAGGCGTTTTCGACGATGGCCCGGACGAGGTGGAATTTTCCAGAGAAAAGAAAAACGAAATGCTCAACCGCCTGCGGCAAATGATGGGAGAGGAAGTCCTGCCGGACGCCCCCGAGTCCGCAGCCCCGGAAGAAATCCCCGAGGATCTCCCCTACTACCTGAACCCGGAAGTCTTGGGAAAGTCCGAAGAAGCCCCCCAAGAAACCGCTCAGGAAAGCACCGCAAGCACAGCCAATGCCCGGGACGCCGCCCAGGAAACGCCCCGGTCAGATGCCTCACAGAACATATTTGAAAACCAATCCCCGGAAAAAATAGAAAATGCCCTGAACTCTGGTATGACCTTTGTCTCCCAGCTCCTTGAAATGGCCACCGGCCAGAAAATGGATAAAACGGAAGATCAGGAAAAGATGGTATCCATAGACCGGACCACTGGAGAAGTCACCATGAAATTCAAACTACCGGGCTTTTAATTGCAGCTACCATCATTGACCAACACTTTCACGAAGCACACCGCTGGCGTATTTATGAAGCACACTTCGAATCAACGTCTGATAAGGAATTCCCTCCCTTGCAGCCCGCCTTTTTATAGCGTTCAAGTCATTGTCAGCGATTCTTATATTTATTTTTTTATTATTTTTTATCGTATTTTTTGCAATGCCCTGAAAATCAGTATCGTTGTTGGTGGCAACCAGCTTACCGCTTTCAAAAGCGTCAAGGATTTCTAACTCATATTCATCCAGAGTCATTCTATTATTTTCTTTAGCCATATTATTCTCCAAGATATTTCTTTGTTGCCTTCCGGGTAAACCCAAAACAGTTCAGCCCGATCAACAAATTCTCGGTAGCTGCTCCCCAGCCAACATATCCACCACCCGGGTGCCGCCGATGAGGGTCTCCAGGATCACTCGACCCGGGCTCTGATCAGTCACCTCCCCTACGATGACCGCCTCTTTACCGAATTCATCGGCGCGGATGACCTCCAGCACCTGATTGGCATCTTTTTCTGGCACGATGGCGATCAGTTTGCCCTCGTTAGCAATATAAAGCGGATCAAAACCGAGAAGCTCACAGGTCCCCTGCACACTGCCCCGCACAGGCAAACGCTCTTCGTAGAGCCGTATGCCGACACCCGACTGTCCTGCAATCTCGTTTAGAGTAGTTCCTAAGCCCCCGCGGGTGGGATCACGGAGGACATGGACCTCACATTCTGAGTCCAGGATGGACTTTACCATGTGATTCAAAGGAGCGGAGTCGGTCCGGACATCGGAGTCGAATTTTAATCCTTCACGCTCACTTAGCACAGTGATCCCGTGATCTGCCAATGTGCCCGAGACAATGATCTTATCTCCCGGTACCGCACTGCAGCCGGACACATCAACGCCCTCGGGGATCACCCCCACCCCGGAAGTGTTGATGAATATTTTATCTGCCTTCCCCCGCGGCACGACCTTGGTGTCACCGGTAACGATCCGGACGTTGGCCTTTTTTGCCGCAGCAGCCATGGTTTCAAGGATTGTTTTCAGGTCTTTAACCGGCAGCCCCTCTTCAATGATAAGTCCCACAGATATATATAAAGGTTGCGCACCGCACATTGAAATATCGTTCACGGTTCCGTTTACAGCAAGATCCCCGATATTACCGCCAGGAAAAAAAATCGGATCAACCACATAGGAATCCGTAGAAAAGGCCAGCCGCCCTTTAGGCACCTCAAGAACCGCCCCGTCATCCTGACGGGCCAGTTCCGGCGAATCAAACAGGGGCAGAATCAAGTCGGCAAACATGGCGTGAGACACTTTTCCCCCGGAGCCATGATCAAGTAAAATTATATCGTTATCCGTCATATCAATATTCCTTTAGGCGTATTTATAGTAGGCAGCACAGGCTCCTTCACTGGACACCATGCATGGGCCAACCGGGCTCATTGGCGTACACACCTTTTTGTAGAGCTTACAGGCTTCAGGCGTTTTGAGGCCCATGAGAATTTCACCACAGGCGCACCCCTTGGGCTCAGGCACATCAGGCATGTCGATACCAAATTTTTGTGCAGCGTCAAACTGCCGGTAGGATTCCCTAAGAGACATCCCGCTCTCCGGAATCTCCCCAATACCACGCCAGGTGGCAGCGGAAATCTCAAACACCTGATTCATTATGGCTTTTGCCTTTTCATTCCCCTTATCCGACACAGCCCTTGGATAAGCATTTATCAGGTCCGGCCTGCCCGCTTCATTCTGTTCCGCCAGAATCAGAATCCCCTTTAGCACATCAACCGGCTCAAAACCGGTGATCACGGAAGGGATATCGTACTTTTCAAAAGTTCCCCGGTAGGCATCTGTCCCGGTGATCACAGATACGTGGCCGGGCAAAATAAACCCATCAATCTCGACACCGTCCGCCTCCATGAGCGCTGCCAGGGCCGGCGGCGTCAGTTTATTTGCGGCATAAATGCTGAAGTTGGAAACGTTTTCCGCCTGGGCCGTAAGAAGTGATGCTGCGATCGTAGGAATCGTGGTCTCAAACCCCACCGCGCAGAACACCACCTCTTTGGTCGGATTTTTTTTGGCAATATTGATGGCGTCAAAAATAGAATAAACAATCCTCACATCCGCACCCACAGCTTTTTCCTTTGCCAAGGTGGAGCCGGATCCGGGCACCTTCATCAGATCGCCGAAAGTGGTGACGATTACATCTTTCATTCCGGAGAAGGCCACATAGGCATCAATATCCTTTTGTGCCGTAACACAAACCGGACAACCAGGGCCGGATAAAAGGGTAATACCATCAGGCAATACACTGCGGATACCATGGCGGAAGATCGCCATGGTATGGGTGCCGCATACCTCCATCAGGCGAAGGGGCTTTGTACTGACAGCCTTAATCCGCTTAACCAGCTCCTTTGCCAATCGGGCATCCCGAAACTCCTCCATATATTTCAAACTCATAAGCTGTGTTCCGTATCTTTCATTTTAATGATCCCTTGTCCATTTAGCCGCTGCCGCCATGGCTTGCCCCAGTGCAATACCGCCATCACCGCAAGGCACCAGAGAATGGGTATAAACCGAAAACCCACAACTTTCAAGGGCCTCTATCATTCCGGAAAAAATGCGATCATTATTGAACACACCGCCGGACAAAACCACGCGATTCAGGCCAGATGCGTCACGCACCTTCACTGCCGCCGCCACGAAAAACGCCACCAATGTATTATGAAACTTTGCGCTAATGATTCCTGCAGGCCTACCAGCCTTAATGTCGCCGACAATTTCATCCACCGCCGGTGCGATATCCAGAACACTGCACCCGTCATCTTGCGGCCTGACCTCAAAATGATAGCGCGCATGAATATCCTGCGAATTCGCTACCGCTTCCAATGCCATGGCGGCTTGACTTTCATGGGTAATCTCGTGACGGATACAAAGCAACGACGAAATGGCGTCAAACAATCTGCCGGCACTGGATGTCAAAGGGGTGTTCACCTGTTTTTCCATCATACCGGCCAAGAATTCAAGTTTTGACGTATTCATCTCTTTAATATATGGAATATCCAAACCCAAGAAATCCCTCCCATAGACCTTATAAAGCAGTGCGGCAGCCATCCGCCAGGGTTCCCGCGCTGCTGCATCTCCACCGGGCATTGGCAACCAAAGAAGCCTCGCCCGGCGTTCGAATGATTCATATGTGCAAGTCAGAACTTCTCCGCCCCAAATATGACCATCAGAACCCAAACCTGTTCCGTCTAACGTCAGGGCAATAACTTCACCGTCAAGATGATTTTCAGCCATGCATGACAGGGCATGGGCGTGGTGATGCTGAACCCCTAAAAGAGGAATCCCATCTTCCCCCTTACGTTTTGCCCATGCTGTGCTGTAGTAACCGGAATGTAGATCGTGTGCAATTATTTCAGGCTCAATATCCGTTATTTTTTTCAGATGCGAAATGGTATGATCATAAAACCCATTGACCTTTATATTTTCAAGATCGCCGATATGCTGGCTTAAAAAACCATAGCGTTCTCTGGTCAAACAAACCGTTGCTTTCAGCCCGGCACCACATCCCATAACCCTTGGCAACACCTTTCCTGACAATGGCTTTAAATCCACCGGAAGCGGCGCATACCCCCGTGACCGTCTCAAAAAGCGACCCTGCGCTTTCTGTACCCGCATGATGGAATCGTCTGCCCTGAAATAGATATCCCGATCATGAAAAAGAAACGCATCGGCAATATGGGCAAAGGCATCAAAGGCATCGTCATTATCTATGGACAATGGTTCTCCGGAACGGTTTCCGGATGTCATGACAAGAACATCCGGCCCTTTGTCCAACAGGAGATAATGAAGCGGCGTATAAGGCAGCATAATCCCCAAGCAAGTATTATACGGCGCAATTGAAGGGGCAAGCCGAATTCCAGGGTCATCGTCCTTTTTCTCCAACAAAACGATGGGCCTGTGATAGGATGTCAACAGTTGTTCTTCCGCATCATTGATTTCAACGTACGCCGCCGCTTGAAAAACAGAGGCTGCCATTAGTGCAAAAGGTTTATCCGGCCGTCCTTTGAGTTCGCGAAGCCGTTGGACTGCGGACTCATTGGCCGCATCAACGGCGAGGTGAAATCCCCCCAATCCCTTTACCGCAAGAATCTTTCCTTCTTTCAAAAGCGATGCGCCAAGCTCAATGGCATTGCCCCCTGCCCCCAGCAACGCTCCGTCCTTATTCGCAATAAAAACATGGGGACCGCAAACCGGACAGGCATTGGGCTGTGCATGAAACCTGCGATTCGTGGGATCTTCGTATTCAGCATTGCAGTCCGCACACATTTCAAAATTGCGCATGGAAGTTTTGGGGCGATCATAGGGAACATCGCTGATAATGGTAAACCGTGGACCGCAATTAGTGCAGTTGATAAAAGGGTATTCAAATCGGCGGTTGCCGGGATCTTTCATTTCGTCCAGACACTCTTTACAAACGCAAACATCAGGTGAAATCAAGGTAAACCGCTCGGTAGCACCGCGACTTTCCACAATCTCAAACTGCCTTGCTCCGGTTGGGGCGACAGGCTCAATCGCCATTGATGTAATCCGGCTGATCACAGGTCTTTTTACCGGTATATCCGAGATAAAAGCCTCCAAAGAAGCCTCACGCCCCTCTATCCGAAGATCGACACCATCCGCAGTATTGGCCACCTGCCCGACAAGATTATGCCGCAATGCCAACCCGTACAAAAAAGGCCGAAAGCCCACCCCCTGGACGATCCCACGGATTTTTATCTGCTTTGCCTGATCCAAAAACGATCCCTGTAGAATCAGGACTGTCCTGATCCCAGTTCCAAAATGGTGCGCATATCAGCAATGGTTTGGAGGGCCGCAGCCTCATCCACTTTGGAGATAGCGAAACCAGCGTGAACGATCACGTAGTCTCCCACTCCAACATCGTCCAACAGCATTATACTTGCGTCCCGCACCACGCCATCCACCTCAACCTTTGCTACATATTCATTAATCTCAATTATCTTTGAAGGCACAGCCAAACACATTTTTTTGGTTTCCTTAATTCTTAAAAGTCATATTCCCAATGTCCGAACTCTATCACAAGATGAATATTTTATCCCACAAATTATTTTGTAAAATCTTATAACATCCGGCAACAAAACCCTTTACAAAAGACTTCAAATATGAAAAATAGTTCTCTGTTCTCGGACGTTGAAATTCATTTTAATAGTATCCCATAGTCAAAGATCAAATGGGAAAAGTGTTACCAAACCGCACGAAGTCGGCCACAGACCTGTAACCGACAGAGCGGAGCTATATCTAAAAAAACAAATAAATCTGTTTCATGCTTCTTCGTAAAGAAAAAAGTAAAAAAAATCTTTTCTTTGAGTTGACATTGTACTATAGTCTGGATTAATTTCTAAAACCAAGGTTGTTCATAATACATATAGTGATATCCAAACGAAACAAGCTGATCCAAGATAAAATATAACGTCAAATTTAGTTCAAAATTCGTTAAGGAGGAAAAGATGAAAAAAACAGTCGCAGTTATCGTAAGTTTATTCATGCTGGCTCTGGGAGCCCCCGTTGCCATGGCTCAGGATGCAGGTGCTGGCGCAGCTGGAGCTGTCTCCAGTGGCGGCTCCGGTGCCGCAGGTGGCGCTGGTGCTGCTGGTAGTGCGGGCGCAGCCGGCGGTGCAGGAGCT
>CAJWHT010000060.1 GCA_913041495.1 uncultured Desulfobacteraceae bacterium
ATATATGACCACCCTTAATTTTGACAAGGTGTCAACTCAAGTCCGTCCTCTGGCAAATAATCTGTAGGATCATCGATTGTCACTGTTTGAAGGTATTGAGATGAAACCCCACTGCCCCTCCACATTGGGAATAAAATAGCTATCAAATATTCTATATCATTTCTGTCCCATTCCACATCCTCTGTTATGGAGTCCCATCTTTGTTGCAATACTTTTTTTCTATCTCCCTTATCATCGTTTTTCAATGCCCTTATTTCGCGGAAAAACCTGCTCAGGAACCCATGGGCTTCTGGAGCACAATATCTTAAAACATTATAAATAAATACTTCATCGAAATTCACTTCGCCATGAAGTGACCCCCATGTTTTTATCGTTCTTCTCAAAACCAATTTTAATAGACGAATTGTTTTAATGGTTGATACAATTGGTGTACTCTTTTGAGTCCCAAGCATGTAAGTTAATGTTGCTTCCAAATCATCTGCAACCAAATCTATTCCCAATCTATTTTCTATCATGCTTTTATCTGGGATCTTATGATCAGTTTCATATTTCTTGATACAAAAAGTTTTGACAGAACGGATTATTTCAATCTTTCTTGAGAAACTGATCATGACAAAGTCTCCAAGTGTTCACAGATTCTGGTAAGAATATCAGAATATTCTTGCCCTGTCCCAATTGCCAAAAAAACGAGACTTGTTCCAAACATTTCAACCGGTCTAATAGAGAAGGCATTTCTTTATCGATTGAATCTTTCGATACATTCCGATCCAAATCTTCTAAAATGATAACCATCCTCGTATTTATAGACTGTAGGATGATATCCAACCTTTTCAGAATATCAACAGGATCCTTTTCTGAACCCAATAATGCCGAAGCCATTGCTGCAATTATATTTTTTGAACCAGAAAGAGCCTTTTGGTACCCAGACGGTAATGTAACAATCGAAAGACAAATCAACCTCTAACGAAAGCCGTCTAACCGCTATCGCCAATATTTGGCGAACTATTAAATCTTTTGACCTCCCCCACCCATCAACTTGGCACGTTAAAACGTTGCCTTCGAAAAATTTTTCATCCTTGTGATTCTGTGACTCAAAGTTTTGCACTAACGACATTTTAATTAGATTGATCAAACTACTTTTCCCGCACCCATAAGGCCCCACTATACCAATTGTCTGTATCTTTTCATTTCGCAGTAATCCGGCAACTCTTTCAGAGATAATTGAATAACCAAAAAAATCATCATTCGGTCGTTCAATTGGATTTTCATTTTCTATCCACTGGATTAGATTTTCTGGTTCACCGATAAGTTCATCAAAGCTATCAGAACCTTTACATTCAAAGTCCGATGATACTATTCCCTTTGGCGTTTTTAAGTTGTAGATTGAAACCACAGTGATTCCGAGTAATAATGAACAAATGCTTAAACCCAGGCCTTGAAGATCAATTAAATACCCGTATCGAAAAAGTGAAAGAGAATATAGATAAATGACACTTCCCAACACACCAAAAAACCACACCGGTGGGTATTTAAAAAATGAACCTAAATCAGGGCGTCTAACTCGATACCCTCCCAATTGGGATAGTACTTGCCAGATTATCATTACCAATAGGCTATTAATTAGAACCTTTACCCAATCTGGATATAAAAGGGTAATAAAATAAAGTTTCATTGAGGACGATTCAATATATGATGAAAAAATTACACAGATCGTGAGGGAAATCACCAATAAGCACATCATATCAAGCCATCTTTTATAACTGAGAGGCATACTGATATTCCCCACTATTTAATCTTACTATAAAATTGTAGACGCAAAATCATGCTTTTTAATATTCCATATTTATTAACAAGTAATTGAACGATTTCGTTTAGCTGCCTGATATGCTGGTGGCAGATATCCTCCCAAGATAATAACCGCATATCATGAAAATATGGGTGATAAACGACTGAAAATGAAGGGCCTTTATTAAAAGCGTATTATCACTTAGACTGAAATAATCACTCCGGACAAAAAAATGCAACCAGAAACATGAAAATTGACTGAACAGATACGATCTATAGAGGCTCTTGAAATATACTCACCTTCCCAGATGAGCATTAATGGTATACATGCTCGCCCAAGCCTATCTGAAAGCAGTATACAAAAACAGAGGTATTGTGGGGGGCTCAGTTCAAATTTATCCTGAAGACTATGTCAAAAATAAAATCCCCTCGATAGTGTAACCAGAAGCCACACTATTATTAATACTCAACACCCTGAAACCACGCATTTTGCGAGTTTTCGATGGGCAAGAAGCGACAGATGTACTATGGGGTCTGGAATGTGGTTACCACTTAATCACGCCCTGGCCAGCACCAGGGCATCCACCCGGGCGGCCCCGGCATCCAGGAGGGTTTTGGCCGCTGCCCGGCAGGTGGCCCCGGTGGTAAACACATCATCAATGAGCAGCAGGCTTTTTCCTTCAATGTCCCTCCCCTCCCCCCACGCAAAGGCATTTTTCAAATTCCGTTCCCGCTCCGCGATGTCCAGCCCGGTCTGGGTGGGTGTTTCCTTTATCCGTACAAGGCTTTGGATATCCACCTGCCAGGGCGGGGGCTGTCCGTAGCGTTTTCGGTAAATAGCCCGAAAGTTCCGCACCAGGAGAAACGACTGGTTGAATCCTCGCTTTCTGGCCTTTGCAGGGTGCAGGGGAATAGGAAGGATGAGATCTATGGGGACATCAGAAAAATAATCGGTAAACGCTTCATAAAGGCAGGCTTCAAAGGGTTTTGCCAGGCTGAGCCGTGAATTGTACTTGAACAACCCCACCGCCTCCCGGATAAGGCCCTGGTACGTAAACGCCGCCCGGGCCGTTCCGATATCGGGAGGTGCTTTGAGACAGGATTCACACAGATGGGTATCGCCTGTGTCAAAGGGGACGCCGCAGCAGGTGCAAAAAGGCGGCTGATAGACAGGCAACGCGGGACCGGTGCAGAACGTGCAAAAGCTGGTGGAGAGATGACCGGCTTCGGCATTGGTAATATAAGTGCCGCATTTCAGACATTTATCGGGAAAGATCAGGGCAGCCAACTCACGGCCGAGATGTGAAAGGATTCGCCTCATTTGCCCTCCCCGCCCTTTAAAACGTCGTCAATGAAACCCCAGATACCGCCTTGCCCATGTCAGATATCCCTGATGCCTGCCCCGGTACACGCCGGCCAGTTCATTGAGCATCATCAGGGTCAGCCCCCAGATCCGCCGGCCTTCGAAAACGTAACAGGGAAGGCGGACATGTCTGCCCCGAAGAGGATAGGAAAAGGAACGGCGATTACCGTTGTCCAGCAGGAAGGACAGGGGCAATGTAAAGATATCCGCCACCTCATCCTCCTGGATCTCCGGTGTCGTCCCGTTGGTCTGCGCATGAAACACATAGGGCGTCACCATCATCGGACGGCGGTTATTATGGCTTCTTGTGAGCAGATCGGACAACCGGCCCAGGTAGCGCCCACCGGAAAGGACATTGATGCCTGTCTCCTCCATCAGTTCCCGGACGGCGGCGGACCGGCCGCTGCCGTCGCCGGAAGCCATTTTTCCTCCGGGCAGGCCCACATGGCCGGACCAGGGATCGCCCTTGCGTCTGGCCCTTCGGATGAGAAGCAGATCCATGTCGTCACCGCTGCCGTTCAGGAGAATACAGGTGCAGGCGCGGGTGATACGGGATTTACCCGGAAGGCTTACCGGCCTGTGACCGGCGAGCCGTTTCTCAAGCAGATGAATGCCGGCATCAATTGCCATATCCCCTCTGGCGCCGGGCCTCATACATGGCCACCCCGCCGGCCACCGATGCATTCAAAGAATTCACCTTCCCGGAAATGGGAATGGACAGGATGAAATCGCATTCCTTGCGAACCCCGGGGCGGATGCCCTTGTGCTCGCCCCCCACCACCAGGACGAGATTGCCTGTAAGATCGGCGTCGAACAGTTCTTTATCACCGCCGGCGTCCAGGCCGGAAATCCAGGCCCCTTCTTTTTTAAGATCCCGCATCAGGGCGGCCAGGTTGGTGGCCACAAAAATATCGGCATGCTCCATGGCCCCGGCAGAGGTGCGTGACACCGCAGGGGTCGGCAGGGCGGATCTATCCTTGGGAACAACAATATAGTCCACATCGGCGCACAGCGCCGTACGGATGAGCGCCCCTAAATTGTGGGGATCTTCAATACTTTCGGCCATGAGGATAAAAAACGGGGTCTCCCGGTTCCGCAGTTCGGCCCAGATATCTTCGACAGGTTTTACGGGAAAAACGGAAACACGGGCGGCAATGCCCTGGTGGTTTCCCCCCTGGGCAAGACGTTCCAGGGTGTCAAGGTCCGCATCCTGCAACGGAATGCCCTTTGCCTGGGCCAGTTTCCCGACCTTTTCCACCCGGGGATCCGACCGCCGGTCCGAGAGAAGTACGGCATCGAACTGCCGCCGGCCAGAACGCAACGCCTCGTAAACCGAATGGTATCCGTAGAGGATTTCCTGGGTGGGGCCCGGGGCTTTCCTGTTTCTGTTTTTTGCCGCCCTGCCCTTGACTCTTCCTGCTGTCGTCCTGCCCGGCTTCCTGTCCGGTCTGGATTTCCGGTTTCCCCCCATCAGGATCCCTCCATGGCCCGGGCAAAAATGGAGCAGATCTCTTCAACGGCCGTATCCAGATCATCGTTGACCACCACATGGTCATAAAAGGAGCGCTGCGCCATCTCTTCTTTGGCATTGTCCAGTCGGGTTTGAATCACATCTTCGCTGTCCGTCCCACGGCCGGAGAGACGTTCTGCCAGAATTTCCAGGGAAGGAGGCATGATAAATATGGAAATAAGCGCCAGGTTTTTGTCCATAATCTGGCGGCCGCCCTGGACATCAATATCCAGGATGATGCTTTTCCCCAAGGCCAGTTGTTCCTCCACAAAGGCCTTTGAAGTGCCGTAGAAATTATTGTGTACCTTGGCCCACTCCAGCATCCGTCCGTCATCGATCAGGGCCTTAAATGTATCCGTATCCGTGAAGAAATAGTCCTTTCCGTCCACCTCACCCGTCCTCGGGGGCCGGGTGGTATGGGAAACGGAATAGGACACCCCGTCAAAACGGTTCAGCACCTCCCGGACAAGGGTTGTCTTTCCCGCCCCGGAAGGGGCCGATACCACAAAAAGCGTTCCCTGCTTTGCCATCTTATTTTCCCTTTTTCTCCTCTTCTACGCCTTCCTGGTTCATGAGGGCCTCATACCTGGAGGATACGGTTTCCGCCTGGATGGCGGAAAGAACGACATGGTTGGAATCCGTCACGATAATGGCACGGGTTTTCCGGCCATGGGTGACGTCGATCAGACGCCGATCCTCCCTGGCCTCGTCCTTCACCCGCTTCATGGGAGAGGAATTGGGGGAAAGAATCGCCACCACCCGGTCTGCCACGACCGTATTTCCAAAACCGATATTTAACAGCAGTTGTTCCATAACACCCCTTTTGACTTTTTTTATTTGAAGCTGTTCAAAGATTTTCCTATTCTCAATTTTACTATTCGATGTTCTGTACCTGTTCCCGAATCTTTTCCAGTTCGGATTTGAGGTCCACCACCCCATGGGACAACTGGGCGTTGCCGGCCTTTGATCCGATGGTATTGAACTCCCGGTTGAATTCCTGGATCAGGAAATTGAGTTTCCTGCCCTGGGAGTCTTGGGCATCCATGATTTCCCTGAACAACTGGAGGTGGCTGTGGATGCGGACAATCTCTTCGGAAACATCGCTTTTGTCCGCCAGGACGGCCACTTCCTGTGCCAGGCGCACCGGATCGATAGCGTCTGCATCCGCCGTCAGGGCAGCCAGCCGCTCTTCCAGACGGGCCTTGTAGGTTTTGGGCACGGAGTCGGCCTGGGTCCGGATCTCTTTCATCTGCTCTTCGATCCAGTCCAGCCGGCCGGAAAGATCTTTGCGGAGGTTTTCCCCCTCCTGCTTGCGCATCCGGTCCAGGTCTTTTGCCGCTGCCTCAACCGCCTCGCAGACCACGGATTTTAAGAGGGTCTCATCCACCTCCGGCTTGGCGGCGGTGATGACCTGCCGGGCACCAAGAACGGTTTCCAGCGGGATATCGGTGGGAAGAGAAAGGGTTTCCTGCACGGTTTTCAAAGCCTTGTAATAGGCCCGCGCCTTGACTTTGTCCACCTCAAACAGGTCCTGATCCTCGGACTGGTCCGTGAGGTTCATGCGGATCTCGATCCGCCCCCTGCTGTGGTACTGCCCCATGATCCGTTTGATATCCTCTTCAAAAGGCTGGCAGGACTCGGGCAGGTAAACACTGAAATCCAGGTACCTGGAATTGTAGGATCTGACCGTCAAATCCACGGTCAGGGCATCCCGGGTACAAGAAGCCTTGGCAAAAGCAGTCATGCTTTTAATCATTATGGTTATCCCTTGTCTTGTTCTAAAGCGTGTGTTGTTACATCCGGTATTGTTTTAAATCTAAAAGGTACTTTTCCCTCACCTGCCCGAGGAAGCGGAACACCTGGTCCGAGGCATAATCCGGATAGGTCCATTCCAGGGTCTTAAAGCCGTTTTTGGAGACCATCAGTGTCAGATCGGCATAAATCTGCTCACCGATGTAAATCCTGTGGGAGTAGTCCTTTCCCGTGGCCAGGATAAAGCGGCTGGGCAAAAGATATCCGGGATCAATATTGATCCTGCGCCGTCCGTCTTCGGCAAACCTTCCTTCAATCCGGTTGGTGAAAAGCTTGATACCGGCAAGTTCATCCTGCCCGATCAAGGGCTTGAAGGCCAGAAGTTTGCGGTACAGAGGGGCGCCCATTTCCTTATAGTAGTAGTCTGTGAAATCAAAATCAAGCCATGGGGACATCACGTCCAATGGGCCCCCGATTTCTTCCAGATCACTGAAAATCCGGCCCAAATCCGTCCTTTCCTTCATGAAAACGGAAATCACGAGTTTGGCCGGATCGGGCGGTTTGGGGATGCTCATCTTCAGGCACCCGGGTTCAGGGGCTTGGCCTCTTCAATGAGCATGATGGGGATGTCATCCCGGATTTCATATTCCAGGGCGCAGGCATTGCAGACCAACCCGTCTTCTTTTTCGGTGAGAACCACATCCCCCTTGCACTGGGGACAGACCAGGATTTCGAGCAATTCTTTTGAGACTGCCATGAAGAAAACTCCTTAGGATTAATTTAAGCAGTGACAGGGGCTGAAGAGCGCGTCTTGGCCGCCTGCATGGATTGCAGTTTATAATAGGCCCCTTCAAGGGCCATGAGTTCATCGTGGGTGCCCTGCTCGGCGATACTGCCGTTTTTGAGCAGGATGATGCGAGACGCATAATCAATGGTGGACAGCCTGTGGGCTATGACAAAGGAGGTCCGCCCCTTCATCAGGTTTTCCAGGGCCTTTTGCACCACCTTTTCCGCCTGGGAATCCAGGGCGGATGTGGCCTCGTCCAGAATCAGCACCGGGGCATTCTTGATAAGCGCCCTGGCAATGCAGAGCCGCTGTTTTTCCCCGCCGGACAACCGGGAACCCAATTCCCCGATCACCGTGTCGTACCCCTTGGGAAACCTCAGGATAAAATCATGGGCAAATGCCGCCCGGGCCGCATTTTCGATCTCCAGGTCCGTGGCGTCCATCTTTCCGTAACGAATGTTCTCCCGCACCGTTTCATTAAAGAGAATGGGCTCCTGGGTCACAATGGAGATGTGGGCTCGTAAAGAATCAATGGTCAGCTCCCGCACGTCCTTTCCGGCAATGGAGACCCTGCCCGAAGACACATCATAAAGCCTTGGGATGAGATTGACCAGACTGGTTTTCCCGCCCCCGCTCATCCCCACCAGGGCCAGAACTTCCCCCGGGGCCACATTCAAATTGATATCTTTGAGGGCCGGGTCTTCATCCGGGCCGTAGGTGAAAGAGACATTTTCAAAATGTACGTCGCAGGCGTCTGCATTTAAAACCTGGGCGTTATCCTTTTCCCGGATATCGGTTTGCTCTTCCAGGATGTCAAAGATACGGGAAGCTGCCGCCACCCCTTCCTGGATGGTGTTGTTCATCTTGGTGAGTTTCTTTACCGGATCATAGAGCATCATCACCGCCGTTAAAAAAGAAAAAAACACACCCGGGGTGGAGGTGCCGTTGATCACCCGCATCCCGCCGAACCAGATGATAAAGGCGATGCCTAAGCCTCCTAAGAACTCCATCACCGGGGAGGACAGGGCCTTGGACACCACTTTTTTCATTTCCAGCCGGAACAGCTCCGCCGTTTTCTCCTTGAACCGGGCCTTTTCAAAATTCCCCAGACTGAAAATTTTAATGATCTTTGCCCCGGAAAAAGTCTCGTGGAGAAATGCATTCAGATCGGCCATGGTTTCCTGGGTGCCGGTGGAAAATTTCCTGACCCTGCGGCCGAAAATCAGGATGGGGTAAAAGGCCAGGGGCAGCACAATAAAAGCGCCCAGCGCCAGTTTCCAATCCCGGTAAAAGATAACGCCCAAAAAGGCAATCACACTGAAAAAATCACGGAAAATATTGATCACCGCCGTGGACACCATGCCTTTGACAATGTTGACGTCATTGGTGATCCTGGACATCAAGGCCCCTGTTTTCTCCTTATGGATAAAGGAGATGGGCAGATCGGTAATTTTCTCGTAAAGCCCGTCCCGAAAGTAGCGGATAATCCGCTCCCCGATATAGTTCATCAGGTATTCGGAGCCGTAGGTGCCGGCCCCCTTGAGGAAAAAAACCAGGATGGCCAGGCCCGGTATCAAAAGGAGCATCTCCTTGTTCCTGGCAATGAAGATATCATCCATCACCGGTTTGACCAGCAGGGCCATGGAGCCGTTGGCCCCGGCCACAACGATCATGCACAGGGCAGCCAGCATCAGTTGCTTCCAGTACCCTTTCACCAGTTCGAAGATTTTGCTCCACCGGTCCCGGGACAGTCTGGCGCGTTTATTTTTCATGGGTATTCTATTGAACCGCTTTCGTTTGGATAAGATGTGTCGTTGGTCTTTTACCTGCAAAGGTCTTTGGCATCACACAAAGCAAAGAGGTGCAAAACCTTTGCAAACTAATGGTAAACGTATTGTCAATTTCAAAAAAACATGAGACCATAGCGCCCCATGACAAAGTGTGCATTTATACCCAATTTTTTAGGATTTTACAATATCCTCTGGCTGCTGGCCCTCCCTTTTTTAAAGCGGAACCAACGGCTGGCCCATTCCTTTGAGAGACGGACCGGCTGGAGGCATTTTGAACCGGCCGATATCTGGCTGCAGGCAGCCTCGGCAGGGGAAGCCTTTTTGGCAGTGTCCATCCTCAAGACCCTGAAACCTAAAGACCCTGTCAGGGTGTTGGTCACCACCACCACGGACCAGGGCATGGAGATCCTTGACAACGGACTTGCCAACGGCAGGCTACACCCGAATATCCGCCTGACCCTGGAACTGTTTCCCTTTGATATCCCCCGAACCATGAACAAAGCAGTGGAACACATTGCCCCCAAAGTAATGGTCCTATTGGAAACGGAGCTTTGGCCTGCCCTGCTCCATGCGTTGAAAACCAGGGGCACCAAAATACTCATCCTCAATGCCCGGATGTCCTCCAAAAGCGGCCGGCACTACCGCGCCACGCGGTTCCTGTGGCGGCACCTGGCCCCGGACCGGATTCTTGCCACCTCTTGCGTGGATGTGGAACGCTGGGCCGGGGTGTTTCCTGAATCGGATATCAGCCCCATGGAAAACATCAAGTTCGATATCATGGATACCAATACGGAGCAGGCGGATGCATCTGACATATCAGCCCTGGTCCCCAGCAATCTGCCCCTGTCCATCATTGCCTCTTTAAGGCGGCAGGAGGAACCGGAACTGGCAGCTCTTCTCAAACAACTGCAATCTGCGGTACCGGAGCAAATCATCGCCGTTTTTCCCCGGCACATGCACCGGATCATCCCTGTCAGCCGTCTCTTAAAAAAGCACCGTATTCCCTTCATTTTAAGATCTAAGTTATCTTCACGGGTTTCGGCTCCTGCGATTATTCTCTGGGACCGGTTCGGAGAACTGCGCAAGGCTTACAGCCTGGCGGACGCCGTCTTTGTGGGGGGCAGCCTGCGGCCACTGGGCGGGCAAAACTTCATAGAGCCTGCCGTACTGGGGGTGCCCACAGTCACCGGCCCCTTCTGGGATGACTTCATATGGGTGGGCAAGGACATCTTTGAAAAAGGCATCATCACCCGCTGCAAAACCACGGAGGATGTCGCCACCGCTATGATCGGCCACCTCAAGAACAAAAGCGACACCACAGGCAGGCAAAAAAAGGTATTGGACTACATTCGCACCCACCGGGGCGGGTCGAAAACAGCCTGCCGGGAGATACTTTCCGCACTTAAAAATTAATCCCATTTTTTTACCTTCAATCACGGATCCAACCGTTCAGCCCCCCCTGAGATCCTCAAACATGTTTTTCTACTTGGGCCCAAAGAAAACTTCTTGTGATCGGCACTCTCACGCCCTATAAACTGGTATGACACATAAAATTGACAATCATTTTCCAACCCCGGCACCGGCACCGTTTATAGGGTGGCAGATCGTCCTTTCCGCCTCCTTGATTCTATTTGTGTCCTCAGGCATCGGATTTTACAGTCACAGCCTCATCCTGGACCCGCTGATGAAGGCACACGGCTGGTCCAAGGGAACGGTTTCCGCCGCCATCACCCTATTTTTTTTCTCCAACGGTATCACCGGGGCAATCATCGGGCGATGGATCGACCGGTACGGCCCCAAATGGTTCCTTGTTTCAGGCGCCCTGGTTTTCAGCACCGGCCTTTACGCCCTCACCAGGATTAATTCTGTGCCGTTGTTGTTTCTGGCCTATCTGATCATGTCCACAGGGTTTTGCGCCACGGCATTGATACCGGCCAACACATTGATCACCAACTGGTTTATCCGCAGGCGGGGGTTTGCCATGAGCATCGCCAACACCGGGCTGAGTGCCGGCGGGGTTATCCTTGTCCCCCTCATCAGTTTTCTGATTCTCCGCATGGGGCTTACCACGGCCCTTCTGGTCTTAGGAGGCCTTTACATAGCGATCATTTGCCCCATCGCCCTGCTGGGCATCGTACACCGGCCGGCAGACATCAACCAGTTTCCGGACGGCCTCCCCCCGGATGCCCCCATGGCTGAAACCGATGACGCCTGCGGCCATGGCCCCGGCCGCAGCTGGACACGGGGCCAGGCCATGAAAACCCTTGCCTTCTGGACCATCGCCCTGGCCTTCATGCTTGCCCTTGCCGGCCAGATCGCATACCTGATCCACCAGGTCTCTTTTCTTTCCCAATACCTATCCCCCGCAAACGCAGCCGCCGCAGTGAGCATCACCGCAGGGGCCAGCATCGCCGGCCGCCTCCTGCTTGGCCTTTTTGTGGACCGCTGGAACAACCGCTACGTTACCATCTGCTGTGTGCTTTTCCAGGGCACGGCCGTCACTGTCCTGGCCTTTCACCACCATGTTTTCATTCTCTACCTGTGCACCCTGGTCTTCGGCCTGACCATGGGCCCCCTGATCATGATGCAATCCCTTTTAACCGCAGAATGCTTCGGCATGCCCTCCTTTGCCACCGTCTCAGGCACGATCGGGCTGATCACCATGCCCGGTGCCGCCTTCGGCCCGGTGATCGCCGGCATGATCTTCGACCTCACCCAAAGCTACCAATGGTCGTTTCTCCTGTTTGCCGGGGCAAGTTTCCTGTCAGCCGCAATTGTCTGGTTTGCCAGACCGCCTGAAACAATGTATTGAATATCATTTTGATTCTTGGTAAGGTTTTCTAAATATTCACTAATCTGAAATGCCATCATCCAATGGCGGCAACTGGAATTCTCTGTTTTTCTATATTTGGATGGATCTTAACCCTTTCTTTGGAGAAGACAGCCATGTTCCGAACACAGAAACCTTTGTTTTTTTCCGTTTTTTTAATTTGGGGGGTCATTTTTCTGGCACCTGGTTCCTTTGCTGCCGGGCAAACCACGGTAACGCCCTACATTGATACGACCTTTGCCATAGATTCCAACTTTCATAAGGCAGAGGGTGGAGAAAGAACGGTTCACACCTACAGCACAAATCCCGGGATTGCGTTCGGATACGCAGCGGACAAGACCCATCTGAATTTTGATTACGGTGTGGACATCATCCGGTATGATGACCAGGATACTGTCCCGGCAGGGGAACGCAAGGCTTCGGATTTTGATTTTGAATCCCATAAAGCCACCCTGACCTCTTCCTCCCAGGTGACAGACAAGATACGGCTGGGCCTTGACGGGTTTTACTGGGTGACCCAGGATCCTTCAAGTGCCGATGCCTTCAGCAACGGGGTGGACAGGTTTGAATACGATCTTTCATCGATTTCTCCGACCCTGCTGGTCAAGTTCGCAAAAAAATTCGGTGCAGGGCTTGGGTATTCCTATCAAAACACCGACTTTAAGGACGATGACTTAGGCTTTGGCGAAGATGATACCGAGCACCGGGGTATTTTTGACCTATGGTACTATATGGACGCCGCCACCTCGTTTGATCTCAATTACCAGTACTGGCAGAAAGATTATGACAGCGTGACCTCTGACTATGACTCCCAGCAGGTAATGCTCAAGGTCAATCACCAGTTAAAATTTCTCACATTCTCCGGTGGTTTCGGGTACCATGACAGGCAATTTGAAAAAACCACACATGAAGACTTCGGCGGAGTGGTCTGGCAGGCATCTGTCGCAGGTCAGAAGCCCGAGGGCCAGGGCCTTCCCCCAAAATATTCAGTGTTTATCGGCGTCGGCCAGGATTATAACAGCGCAGGATCCGGCGAGTCTTATTTTACAGCAACCCATATGAATGCCGTCCTGACCTATCTGCTCTACGACAGGCTGAACCTTACCTTTGACGGTAATTACCAGAATTCCGATTATGAGTCCGGCGCTCGGGAAGACGATGCCTGGGACATCTCCCTTGCCGCTGACTGGCTGGCCAATAAATATGTCACCATCGGTGTGAAAGGCGCTTATGCCGAGAGGGACTCCAACACCACGGGAAAAAATTTTTCAAATGAATATGCCATGGTTCATATCAAGCTGAACACCGATATTGTGTCCACAAAATAGCCGGCCCTCCAAAAATTAGTCCCGGGATCATCCTCCCATCTCAATGCCAAGACGCGACAGCAGTTTGTCTTTGTCCGAGATGGAACCGATGATCCGTTTTTCGCAACCCATATGCCGTTTCAACAAAGTCGGGGTGGCGATAATATTCAGCTCAACGGCGGAAACCGGATTTTCTCGGATATCAACGACCTTTATCTGACACTTTCCTTCCAGGTATTGCTGGCAGATCTGTTCCAGCAAGGCAACTGCCCGGTCTGTATCCGAACTTTTTTCAGAGACAAATAGGTGGAATGCCCAAGTATCCGGATTGTTAGAATCCATTTGCGTCTCCAATGTCATTCAAGATGATTGGGAATCCGTATCAATATCTATCCCATTGTCAGATATCCGGAATTTTCGAATTTTATTCGAGTGCCCAAGGCCCCTTGATTTCATGATGTACAAAGACCGCTCTCTTTGTCCGTTGCGTTCCAAATTCTGCAGGAGAATCCAGGTATCCATGATGGATGAAACACCAACGTCCGTGGCCTCAGGCATGCTGTCTCCCGGGGTCAATGCCGTATAGAGGGCCGTAATGCCGTTTTGTTTCAAATAATCAATAACCCTGATGAACATCAGCTTGACGTCAAGCACGCTTCCAATGGAGTCAAGGTTTGACACGGGATCAAGGATCACGGCACTGGGCTGTTCTTTTTCTATTATCTCATGCATGGTCAAAAGATGCATTTCAAGGCCCTGAAGCATCGGGCGGGCAGCATGGATTTTTAAAAGCCCCTTATCGATAAACCCTTGCAGGTCCATTCCGATGGATCCCATGTTCCGGACGATCTGTCTTGCGGATTCTTCAAAGGCAAAATACAGGCACTTTTCATTATCCCCGCATACGGCGTTTGCAAAATACGATACCAAGCTGCTTTTTCCTGTTCCGGCCGTTCCGGTGATAAGAATGCTGCTGCCCTTGTAATATCCGCCCCTGAACATGTCATCGAGCTTTTGGATACCTGTGGATACCTGTTGGGATGAGGCGTCGTGGTCCAGTTGTGTTGCGGTTATGGGAAAAACGGAGATTCCGTTGTCCGTGATCAAAAAAGGATACTCATTTGTACCGTGCCGCGCCCCCCGGTACTTTTGTATATGAAGCCGCCTTGTGGCGACCTGTTCCGTGATACGGTGATCCAGAATGATGACACAGTCTGAGATGTATTCCTCAATGCCATGCCGGGTGATGCTTCCCGGTGTCCCGCCCTGTTCTGATGTGATGAGCGCCGTAACACCTTTTCCCTTAAGCCACCGGAATATTCTTTTCAATTCCTTTCGAATAATGCTCTCCCTGCTGAAATGGGAAAAAAGGGTTTCAATACCGTCAATCACGATCCTTTTGGCTCCAACACAGTCAATCCCATATTCGATCTGGGCAAATAAGCCATCCAAATTGTAGTCGCCGGACTCAACAAAATCATGCATCCCAAGGTCAATTTCCCTGACAAAAATATGTTGCTGCGCATCAAAAACATCCATGTCAAAGCCCAGGGAGGCAACATTGTCAAATAACTCATTTTTCGATTCTTCAAAAGACAGGTAGACGCCGTTTTCCTTGAACATGGAGATGCCTTTTACGATGAACTCCATGGCCATCAGGGTTTTTCCGGATCCAGCACCACCGCATAACAAGGTGGGCCGGCCTGCGGGAAGCCCCCCGCCGGTTATGTCATCCAAACCTTCAATCCCTGTTGGGCTTTTTTTCACCTGACGCTTCTTTCCGGAACCCCTTGAGGTAGCTTTAGCCATTTTTGTCTCCTGAATTTAATTTCAAAACATTATGATACATTGCTGAGAATATTTAGTATTTCCTTTCCCAGTTTCTCTATGGTGAAGGGCTTTTGGATAAAAGGCGTTTCTTTATTAAGAATGCCGTGATGAACAATCGCATCGTCGGTGTAGCCCGACATATACAAGACCTTGATATCGGGCAGCGTCCTTTTCAGCCGGTCAATGAGCACCTTGCCGCTCATCTCGGGCATCACGACATCCGTAAGGATCAGGTCCGGTTTCCACTTCTTTTCTTCTATCAACAGCAACGCCTCGCCGCCGTTTGATGCGCTTTTGACTTCATAGTTCAACGATTCCAGCGTTCTTGTACACAGTTTGCGAAGAGACGGCTCATCTTCCACCACAAGAATGAACTCCTTTTTCCCGCGAATGGAATTTTCTTCAATGGCCATTCTTCCATCGGACAGGGGTTTGGCTGACTGGGGCAGGTAAATTTTGAACGTTGTTCCTTGTTCCGGCTCGCTGTAGACCCAGATATTGCCACCGGACTGCTTTACAATGCCGTATACGGTGGAAAGCCCAAGCCCCGTCCCACGGCCTTTCTCTTTGGTGGTGAAAAACGGTTCGAACACTTTTGCAAGGGTGTCTTTGTCCATGCCGCACCCCGTATCCGTGACGGCGATCATGATATATTCGCCCGGAACGGCACCGGGGTGGGATTCCGCATACCCTGCGTCCAATCGGGTATTTTCCGTCTCAATGATCAGTTTGCCGCCGACAGGCATCGCATCCCTGGCGTTAACGGCCAGATTCATGATGACCTGTTCGATCTGGCCGGGATCGACCTCCACAGATACCAGGTCCTTGGCGAGTTTTGTCTGAAGTTCTATATCTTCACCGATCAGCCGTCGAAGTACCTTTTCGATATTTTGAATAATACTGTTGAGATTCAACACCTCCGGCTGCAAGGTCTGCTTGCGGCTGAAGGCCAGTAATTGACGGGTCAAATCTGCCGAGCGCTTTCCGGCATCCACGATTTCAACGGCACACTCATGCAAGGGGTCGGAGGGATGTAAATCCCTCAACAATTCCTGGCCGTAGCTGAGAATAATCGTGAGCATATTGTTGAAATCGTGGGCCACCCCACCGGCCAGTTTTCCAATGGACTCTATTTTCTGGCTCTGCTGCAATTGCAGGTTGATTTTATCCCGTTCCTGCTGGGCAACCACTCTTTCGGTAATATCATGCAAAGAGATCAGATGGGCCGCCTCCCTGTGCCAATCGGCGGCGGTGGCCCGGGCTTCCACCTGTCGAAACCCTTTGCCTTGCTGAGAGATACTGATTTCGAACGCCTCGTCCATGGTAATTGGAAAACCAAACTCTAGGCCGATCATGTCATGTGCTTCTTTTCCAAAAAGCTTGCATGCCGCAGTATTTGCGAACCGAATGACACCTGTGCGGTCCGTTACGATGACAGCATCAAAGAGATTATCCACCAGAGATTTCAGCCGGGCCTCACTGCGCTTGAGCTTTTGCTCCGCCTTCAAACGTTCCTCCACGTTCCGGATGAGACCGATAAAACCGGTGATTTCGCCATCGGCATTTTTCAGATAAAAGACCCCGCTTTCCCCATGAAAGATCTCTCCCGATTTCTTCCGGTACCGGACCGTGTAAACAAATGAGGTGTTATCAACATTTTCTTTGAGTTTTTTTCCAAGTTCAAGAAACTGATGCTCGCTTTCATAAACAAATCTGGTCGGCCGGCCCAGAACTTCAGTTTCCGAGTATCCGAACAGATCTGTGAAAGCGGGGTTGCAGCCCACAATTTTACGTTTGGTATCAGCGATCAGGATAGCGTCCCGAATACTGCTGAACAGATTCCGGTATTTCAGTTCACTTTCCTCCAGTTGTCTTTTCGCTTGCTGGCGCTCTGTGATATCATCAAAGGTTGAATAAACCTGGAAAGGATGCCGTTCATCAGGGTGGAATTGCGGCACGGCATTTACGACAAGCCACCTATACGCATCCGTTTCGGGAATATAAATTCCCATGACGATATCTTCCACCGGAGCCCCGGACCGCAGCGCGACCATCGAAGGGTGTTCCTCCCCCGGAAAATCCGTGCCGTCCTCTCTGATGCACCGCCACCCCGTATCCTCGGATGTTACACCCCGCATTTGATCAAAGGTTCTGCCGAGGATTTTTTCGGCTGCAGGATTGACCGATACGATTTCACCGGTTGCATTTTGATACACGACGCCTTGAGACATGGTTTCAAAGAGCTTTCGGTATTTTTCTTCACTCTCTACAAGTGCCTTTTCAGCCTCGGAACGCCGTTTTTCCTCTTTATCCTTTTGAATCCGCGTAAAAAGGATCGGTGCGATAAATTCGGATATGTCCTGCAACCATGAGATATCCTTTTGCGTATAGTCCCCTTTTTTATTTGCAACGGTGATCTGGCCCACCAGTTGATCAGAATGGATAATGGGGCAGGCCGCCGCCCGGCGAATCGGCAGGTGGCCTTCGGGCGGTGAAAGGGAGCCGTTGGAAACCTGAAGGCGTTTTTCTTTCAGCGATTTTCCCCACAGGCCAGCCCATTTCTCTTTTGGAAAGCTCGCCCTTTTGTCCGACATCTTGCATTTGTCCCAGATATCCGTTGTCATTGACGGACTGATCATATTGCTGTCATCGTCAATATATCCGAAGAAACCATACTCACTTTTCATACCTTGCAACACCATTGAGAGAACCTCGTCGTAAAAGTTCCCCCCTTCGCTTGTCAGCATGGTGTGCAAAATCTTGGTCTTGAGCAGAAGATCCTTTCTTGACATTTCAAGTTCTAGCTGGGTCTGTTTCCGGAGGGTGATATCCTCGACTATGGCCATATGGGTTGTTTTTTCACTGTGTTCCCAGAGGGGGGAAACCGTAAGAGAAACCCACACGATCTGCCGGTCTTTCCTTATATACCTTTTTTCCATCTGGAAGCTGGAAATTTCACCAGCCCTAAGTTGCGCCATATTGTCGAGATCTTCCTGAAGATCCTCAGGATGGGTAATTTGCATGAAATCCATATCCAGCATCTGGGAAGCTGTATAACCGAGGATACGGCAGAAGGTCTCGTTTATTTGCAAAAACCGCCCGGTAGGGGAATCAATGATGGAGATACCTAAAGGCGCCCGATCGAAAATGGTCCGAAACAGGATTTCGCTTTCCCTGATTTTTTCTTCGGCGGCTTTCTGCGCTGTAACGTCATTATAAACGGCAACAACCTCACCGCCGGACAGTTTGTACACCCATGCTTCCCGCCATGTCCCAGGATCACGGTCATCGCTGTAAAAACGAGGGCCAAAGTGTTCCGATTCTCCGGTCCGCCAAACACGCCTTAGAACATCGTATATGCCGAATCTTTTTGCACCGGGAAAAACATCGGTGAGACGCTTTGCCTGAAGCGCGTGCCGCGATACATTTTCCAATGCCTCTGCAGCTTTGTTAAAATCCTTGAAAATGAAATCATCTCCATTTTCCGTGGCGTCGTAAACCGCTACACCGCTGCTCATGTTTTCAAACAGGGAACGAAATTTTTCCTCGCTTTGCTTTCTCGAAATAGTTGCCTGCATAAGGCTGGTGATATCCTGAAACGTACCGGTAAGCTTCACACACCGGCCATCTTCCATGATCGGCTCTCCCATTGCCCGGACCCAAAGCTGTTGGCCATCCTTTGTCATCAGCCTGGCATCGAATTCGTACGGGAGTCCTTTTTCAACAGCCCGGTTCACATGTTCTTCCACCATCTGTCGATCATCCGGATGGTAGTAACTTATCGCCTCTTCCAGGGAGGGGACAAAGCCATCCGGCAACCCATGTATCTTTCCGGTCATTCTTGTCCAGAGCACCTTTTGTGTCTGTAGATCCAGTTCCCATCCCCCCACTCTGGCCATTCGGTTGGTCGCCTCAAGAAGTGCCCGGCTCTCCTGCGCTGCGTTTTCGTACTCTTTTTTTTCGCTAATGTCTGTGGAAACCCCGCAGATTCCGTAAATGTCTCCATTGTCATCGGTTAACGGATATTTGATCGAGGAAAAGATGTGCATCCGGCCGTCCACCGGACCAAACTCTTCGACTTCCAGCGGCGCCCCTGTTTCCATCACGCGCTTGTCATTGGCCACAGAATTTCTTGCAACGGATTCAGGAAAGAGCTCAAAATCTGTCTTTGATAATATGTCCTTGCGCTTTAAACCTGACAGCTTTTCAAATTGCCTGTTGATTGATGTATACCGGCCGTTCACATCTTTGGAGTAGATAACGGACGGGGAGCAATCCAGCATTTTATGATAGTGCTCCGGATTGTTTATGGGCAAATCCGCTAGATATCTTTTTTCAAGCTCACAGATTCTTTTTTCAAGTTCCTCATAGGTAGGTTTTTCAGGCATTTATGCTTCCCTTCCTTCTGTGTGGGATCAAGGACAAGCGCTAACTTATGAGCCATTCATAAATACCGACGGTTCAAAGATTCGAATGGTATCCTTAAAACAGGAAACTTTACATCTAAGGGACTTCGTATGATACCGCCGGGACTTTTTATCTTTGGATGCTGTTAACTTTACACAAGGAAAGGTAAAAAAGCAATAATCTCAAAACCCCCAAAGTCACCCAAAGCACCGCTGATTAAATACATTCCTTTGTAATGGGACCACTGTGATGGGACCACTGTTGCGGTAAAAGGATCGATGGGGTATTATATCCTCAAAATAATTCGACGTAAATTCTGATGCCGCTGAAAAAGGAGGAAACCCATGGATTTGGAACAATACAAACAGGTGATCAAGGATGCCATCCAGAGTGAAATTGATGCCAGGACCTTTTATGAGCAAGTGGCCAAAGGCCTGAAGGATGATTTTCTGACAAAAACATTTGAAAATTTTGCCAGGGAAGAGGGAAAGCACGAGCAGATCCTGACCAAGATCTTAAACCAGGAGAATATCACCATCGCCCATTTCAACTGCGATAAGGATTTCAAGGTGGCCGAAACCATCGAGATGCCCGAAGTTACCCCCCAGATGGATCTGAAAAATGCCATCGGCCTGGCCATGAAAAACGAAGAGATCGCCATGAAAAAATATACGGCTCTCTCAGAAAACTGTGAAGACCCTGAGCTGAAGCTGGTGTTCAAGGATCTGGCATCCATGGAACGGGACCACAAGTTCAAGATGGAGCAGAACTTTGTGGATGTCGCCTACCCTGAGGTGTGGTAGGGGAATATAAAAAACGATTCGGGCCTTGCAGCGAAACCATCCGTTGCAAGGCCCGTTTCTTTTTTTATCGAATCGCTATCTCTTATCCCTACAGGTTATCCCTCCAGCACCCCATCCAATTCATGTTTTAAGGAGCGGTTCATGAGACGGACAATGGTCTCATCTACGGGACGATTCTCAAAGAGAACGGCGTAGACCTCATTGCAGATGGGCAGATCCACCCGAAGTTTGCGGGAAAGGTTGTAAACGGAACGGGTGGTTTTCACCCCTTCGGCAACCATGCGCATTTCAGATATGATATCGTCCAGCTTTTTGCCCTGGCCGATCTGCTTGCCCACGGTATAGTTCCGGCTCAGCTCCCCGGTGCAGGTGAGCAGAAGATCACCGACACCGGCAAGGCCCGAGAGGGTCAGGGGATCAGCGCCCATGCGGGTGCCCAGGCGGTTCATCTCCGTCAGTCCCCGGGTGATGAGGGCGGCCCTGGGGTTCAGCCCCATGTTCATACCGTCACAGATCCCGGCGGCAATGGCCAGGACATTTTTCATGGCGCCCCCCACCTGAGTGCCCACGGGGTCATCGTTCACGTAGACCCTGAATGAGGGGGCGGCAAACACCTGCTGTACAAATTCGGCCACCCCTCGGTCTATGGCGGCGGAGGCCACCACCGTAGGAATTTTCGCCGCCACTTCCTTGGCAAAGCTTGGGCCGGATAAAACGGCGAAGTTTTTCGCCGGGATATGATCCATGATTTCGGACAGGATATCGGTCATGGTCTGGTGGGTTTTGTTCTCAATACCTTTAGAGGCGGAAACCACAACGGTGTCGGTTGCGATGAAAGGCTTCATTTCCCCGGCCATGGCCCGCATGCAATGCGAAGGCACCACCACGAGAACTAAGTCCTTGTCCGCCACAGCCGTTTGAAGATCATTGGTGGGATGGATACCTTCGGGCAGGGAAAATCCGGGCAGGAACACTTTGTTTTCCCGGTCCCTTTCAATCTGCTCCCGGACTTCGGTTTCGTACACCCAAAGATCCAGGCGATAGCCTTTGTCCGCCAGTTGTTTAGCCAGTGCGGTACCCCAACTGCCGCCCCCCACAACCCCTATCCGTGCATTTGAAGGATTCATAATCAATGCAATACCTTAAATATTTATATGAAAGAACCACACAACCAGTTGAAATCTTTCATAGTTTATTGTGGGCACACCGAATAAAATTCATACCCATAGGGCAGAAACTGGGCGGCCCATGGCCGTTATTGAAACGAATTTTCATGCCCCCTCCGTTCCCCGGACAGGACAGATAGGTGGTTATATATTAAATCTTCTTGAGGTTCAACGATAATAAACCGGGTACCGGGTCTGGCGTTCCAGGAAGCGGTCCGGGCCATCCTTGTCATCCGGGCACTGAAAAAACAACGCAAAGGGATCATCCGGGTCAGGCAGGTCGTTGAGATGGATAATCCGAATCAGGCGGTGGTCCTTTGAGAATTCAAAGAGGTATACCCCGTGTTTGCGGTCCAGGCACCGCCAGAACCGGGCCGCCGCCATCTGTGCAGTCATTTCAAACCCTTTTCGGGAGGTAATGTCCAGGCGGCTTTCGGGGTGGCAGGTCGTCAAGGTCCGGATACCGCGGTTCCGGTTGATCTCCTTGAGCAGGGCCGTTTTTTGCGCCCCGATGGAAAAATCCCGTATTCCTTCACCGGTGTAGACGTAAACCCCTTCCGGTGTCACCGCCAGAAGTTCCACAAAGATTACGATGAGAATCAGCAGGCCGCCCATGGCCAGCTGAAGCAGGCGCTGCCGGCGTTTGTCCGCCCCCGGCGTTTTCATATCCATTCCCTTTTCCCGTGTTTTTTCTTTTTTACATTCTTTCGGCAACGCCCCGGGTCAAATGGCCAGTCCGCCCCGGACATCCTTAACAACTTCCGCGGGAAAGAGGATCTCCACCAGTTTCAGGGCGAAGGGCAATGCCGTGCCCGCTCCCTGGCTGGTGACGCAATTTCCGGAGACCACCACCGCCTGTTCCTGCACGTTTCCGTTGTCAATCATATGGGTGAACCCGGGGTGACAGGTGCATTCCCCGGGGGTGACCAGGCCGTGGTGATGAAGCACCACTGCCGGAGAGGCGCAGATGGCCCCGAAAAAACGGCCGCTCTCCGCCTGATCCACCAGTACCTGTTTCAGGGTATCTGAATTTTTAAGGTTCTCAGCCCCCGGGATGCCTCCGGGCAGCACCACAAGATCGTATTTTGTTCCCAGGCAGTCGTCAATCAGGCAGTCCGCCTTAAACCGGATGCCCCGGGCCGCTTCGATGTCCAGGCGGTCCACCGTTGCCACGGTGACGTTCGCGCCTGCCCTTCGCAGCACGTCAATAATGGTAATGGCCTCCATTTCCTCGATGCCCTGGGCCACAGGGACCAACACATGTTTTTCTTCCATGATCGTTCTCCCTTTTTTATGGATCCGTTAGATGATTTCTGCCTCGCTGCGCGACACCCACCCCACCTTGCCGCTGCCAAAGCGGATTTTCAGATGGTCCCCCTTAATGTCAAGAACCGCGACCCGGGTGCCCGCATGAAGATCGAACAAGGGGGTTGCCGTATCAAGGGTGCCGGACCTAACCGCCACCGCATCGGCCAAAATAACGGCCGAAGATGCGGCATTCAGCCGGTAAGCTTCAAGACCGGTGACCAGGATTATCGAGCAGGCCAGGGCAAGGACGGCAATACCGGCACCGTTGAATATCCGCCGCCGTCTTGCCTGCCGGAAACCGGCCCAGGTAAAAAAGATGACGGAGCCGCCGATGGCCATGATTTGAAGCTGCTTTAAGGATACCATTCCCTGCCAGAAAAAAAGAATATCGGTCACACGAAGGGTGGTATCCACCTTGTCCCGGGCCAGGGTCCGGGCGTGGGCCAGGTTGAACCGCAGATCCGGATCTCCGGGATTCAGCCGGCTTGCCCGTTCGTACCAGAGAACGGCCCGTCCGATATCACCGGCCTTCAGCCAGGCATTGCCGGCATTATAGAACAAATCCGGATTTTTTACACCGGTTTTAGCAATGGTTTCAAACCCCCGGGCCGCAGCCGTGTACTCCCCGGATTTGTAAGCCCGGGTGCTGTCGATGAAGACGCCTGCCATATCTGCGGGCTGGCCATTGGCCGGCTGTGCATCAGATACATCAGCAAATACGGACGAAAGATTTGCCCCCTGCAGCGCCGCCACACCGAAACAGAGAATCAGGCAGAGCACTTTTACCACCTGCCGGACCTGATCCGTCCAGTGCCGGGCGGTATCGGCGGTGACGGCGGCACCACCGAACCGGGCGGCATCCATGGCGTCCATGAGGTCCAGTACCTTGTCAATGACATCGGTATCCGTCCCGGCCCTTTGCAGCATCTGCCTGGCTTCATCCCGTGTCAGGCTTTCGGCCGGTTTGTTTCCCGTGGCCAGGACAGCGGCGGTCAGGGCGGCCTGGAGTTTACCCGGCAGTTCCGGATCCCCGGGGCCAAGTTTAGCTGCAGTATCCAGATGGGCTCTGGCCCGGCTCCGCAGCTTTTCCCCCGGTGTTTTTTCCCGGCGCCGCACTCCGGATACAAAGCAGGTCAATGCAAAGCCCGCTCCCGGTAAAATTAAAAGAACCAGAAACCAGTGCAGTGGCAGATGGGTATCGGAACGGATACTTGATATATCTTCCCGGATATCCAGGATATCCCTGTTGCGCAAAACCACATCCTCTTTGGTACTTCCAGTTTGCGGCACCGGCGTTTCCGATGACACCACAGTCACAGGTTCCCCCGGCACCACATCCAGTTCCAGGGGCGCCGTGGAAACCGTTTTATACGCCCCGGCCTCCGTATCAAAAAATGTCAGATTTGCTGCGGGAAGGGTGATCTTACCCGGAATCCCCGGGACCAGCGCCTGTTTGAAAATCTTCTCCCCGGTGAGCCCTTCGTCCCCGGCCCGGATGTCCTCCACCGGTGTATCCGCGTAGACCTTGAACCGGCCGGAATCGATACTCAGCGGCGGCAGCCCGGCATCCATGATGTTGCCGGTGCCCCTAACCGTCAGGGTCAAGGTGACGGATTCCCCCACTTTAACCCGTGATTTATCCAGTACTGCCGAAACACTGAAACTGCCCACAAGGCCGGAAAAAACACCGGCCCCGTCATAGGGGGGCAGCGGACGAACGGTGACGTTCACCGGATTGGACACCACCCGGACCGGCCGGGTGCGCGTGGTCCGAAAGAAAGAATCGTCGAAAAAGGAATCAAAGGGATCACGGTTTCCACCGTCCACCGGTTTTTTGGCCATGAACACCGCAGGAGCGATTTCAAAGTCCCCGGAGGCCTCCCCCTGGACCAGGAAGCGGATCTCGTTGACCACATAAACCCGGCCTTCAATATTCCGGGTGTACTTCTTCCACTTGGTCAGCTCCCGTGCCGCAAGCCCTGAGAAATCAGGCGGATCAAAAGAGGCCCCGGCAAAATTCCCGGCGGCATACAGCCGCAGGGTGTAGACCGCCTGCTGCCCGAGGAAAATATCCGCATCATCTGACTCATTCATCCGGGCACGGGCAAAGAAATCCCGGTTATCCCGGTCCGCCAGGGGCACCTCCGAGACCATAATCCGGATTTCCCGGGTCATGACAGCTTCTCCGTCCCTGGACACGGTCAGGGGCGGAATGATCAACACCCCGGTTTTCTTGGGCATCAGCCTGTGGGTGTACACCACCTCATGATGCCAGTTGCCGTTAACAAAGCTTCTGCTGGTCCGGGTGCCCGTGGAGAGCACCTCAAAATCCGTCAGACGGGAAAGGTCCACCTGGGCCTGTCCCCCTTGCACCACCACCTGGAGGGTCACCAGATCCTGGGCAGTGATGCGGGTATTGTCCACCTGGGCGGTGGCAGAGAAAGCGTATCCCGCAGCGGGCAATAACAGCAGAAGGGCCAGTATGATCATCCCCCCTGAACACAGATTGTTTATCAGGTGTCGTTTCATATCTCCTCCGGCTTACCAGTCCCGTTCCACATTGACATTCCCCCCGGGCATCAACGCCATCCCGGGCTTATCCGACAACCGGTTGAGCCGGTTGTCCAGCAAACGCCCTTCGGCATCATCCCCGGGATCGGATGGGTCTCCTGTCCCGGCCGTACCGGCGTCCGGCGCCTTGCTTTGTTCTTCACCGGTTTGACCCCCGGATTCTTCAGGATCTTCTTTGGGTGCAGGCACCGGCGGTTTCTCTCCGGCCCTTTTGTCCTGATTATCTTTATTTGGATTATCTTTATTTGGATCGTTTTTCTTTCGGCCGTCTTTGTTTTTATTTCCGGTTCCCCGGGACTCAGATGGCTTGCCCGGGTTATCAGCGTCCTGTTCTTTATCCTCACCCTTCTGGGAATCGTTGTTCTGCTCTCCTTTTCCGGACTTCTGATCATTTCCTTCCTGCTGATTCCCCTCCTGCTGATCCCCTTCCGGCTTTTCGCTTCCGTCCTGCGGCCGGTTTTTTTTCTCCTGTTCCTCTTGTTTCTTCCGGCGCACAAATTCCAGGTTGGCCTGGGCCTGGGCATCCTCGGGGAACTCTTTGAGCAGGTCCTCATAGTCCTTTTCCGCCTGGTCCAGACGGCCCTGGCGGTAGTGGGTATTGGCCAGGTTGAACTTGGCGTTGTGCCGCAGCGCCTTATCTTTGGCGGTTGCGGCCTGGGCAAAGTTTGCCTCTGCCAGTTCGTATTCACCGGCAGCATAAGCGGCGGTGCCGATATTGTAATAATGCCTCAGTTCCTCCGGGGAATCGAGCTGGGCATCGATGAAAAGCTTTTTCGCCTTCTCATACTCCTGGTTGTTGTAGGCCTCAATCCCCTCTTTGACATGGGAGGAGAAGATGCCGGCATGGAGGTTTTCCTGCGGGAATACCGCAATGGACGCACAGAGAAAAAGTACCGTTAGAAGGCTGCGGGTCTTTGTCCACCGGCCGGGCCCGGCAGGTTTATGATCCTGTAGCATGAAGTCCAGCAGCAGGAGAATGAGGGCGGGCAGCAACACCCATTGGAACCTGTGCTCCCATACTTTTTTCCGGCCCTGGGTCAGCGTGCTCCGCGTCATGGTGCTGAGGATGTCCCGGGTATAGATCTGTTCCAGGTCCATGTCACCGGCCACGGATCTCACATACCGGCCGCCAGTGACGGCGGTGAGGTTTTTCAATGTGGCTTCGTCCACCCTGGAAAGGATGATGTTTCCTGAGGCATCCTTTTTGAACCCGCCGGAAGGATCGGGAATGGGGGCACCGGAAGGATCACCCACACCGATGGCAAAAAGACGGATCTTTTGTTCGGCAAGTTCTTTGGCCATATCCATCAGGGCCTCGGCACCCAGGCCGGAGGTATCCTCCCCATCCGTGATGACAATCACGGCTTTTTCAGTATCGGATTCCGGATCAAACCCGTCCACGCTCATCCGGACAGCCTCGTTGAGATTGGTGCCTCCCACGGGCAGGTAATCCGGGTTCAGGGCATCCAGAAACACGGCAAAGGCATTGTAATCCAGGGTCAGGGGGCATTGGAGGACGGCCCGGCCGGCAAAGGCCACAAGTCCTGCCCGGTCCGAGCGGAGCAGGCGCGTCAGATCAATGATCTCCCGCTTGGCCCGCTCCAGGCGGGTGGGGCTGACGTCCGCCGCCAGCATGCTCCTGGAGCAGTCCAGGGCGATCATTATATCCACGCCTTTCTGGGTGGTTTTCTCCCACCTGAACCCATACCTGGGTCCGGCCAGGGCCGTGACGGCCAGGGCAAATCCGGCCAGGACCAGCACAAACTTCCCCCACCTTCGGGTGTAGGACAGTCCCGGCAGAATGTGGGAAAACATGCCGCGGTCTGCAAATCCCGACAAGATCCGTTTGTGCCGGCGGATGCCGTACACCAGGAGCCCGGCCAGGGGGATCAGGCCCCAGAGAAGAAAGAGCAAATACGGATCGGTAAATTTCATTGGTCTTCCTGCAAGTTTAGGTTACTTTCGGCCCTGACTTCCAAATTCAGGGAATCCTCAGGAACCGCGTGTTGGACAGCACCAAAGTTATCAGGTAGAGCAGATTGGGAAAAAGGAGAAATAAAACTT
>CAJWHT010000061.1 GCA_913041495.1 uncultured Desulfobacteraceae bacterium
CGCCGTAAATGATGTAATCCCCGCTGTTCTGAAGGGCAGACACCAGATGATCCGGATGACGGCAGAGAACGATGCCGCAGTCATAGGGGGTGTTGAGGGTTTTATGGGCATCCACGGACCAGGCGTCCGCTTTTTCCATGCCGCAGGTCAGGTGGGCAAGTTCCGGGGATGCCGCTGCCCAGAGGCCGAAGGCTCCGTCAATGTGGATCCAGGCCGCCTTGGCCTTGCTGCGGATGTGGCTGCAGATTTCGTCCAGGGGATCAAAGGCGCCGGTGTTGACATTACCCGCCTGGAGAATCACAAGGCAGGTGGCGTCAATATCCGGCAGGCAATCGGCACGCATCCGGCCCTGGCTGTCACAGGGCACCCGTTCCAGGTCGTCCAGGCCGAACCCTAGGAGGGAAAGCGCCTTGAAAACAGTGGAGTGGGCCTGCTCCCCGATGATTACCCGGGGTCTTAGGGCGTTGAACAATCCTTTTGCCCTGATATCCCAGCCCATATTGGCCAGGACCCGGTTCCGGCCGGCTGCAAGGCCGCAGAAGGTGGCGGTGGATGTGCCGGAGACAAACCCGGCCACCGTGGATTCCGGCAGGCCGAATAAATCTTTCAGCCACCCCTCGCAAATCTGTTCCAGCCTGGCCGCCACAGGGGAGATGACGTGGAGGCCGGCGTTCTGGTCCCAGACGTCGGCCAGCCATTTGGCGGCCAGGGCTGCCGGGAAGGCGGACCCGTTGACAAAGCCGAAATATCGCCCCCCTGTCTGGGCAACCGTTGCAGGGGAGCCGAAGGTGTGCAGCAGGTCCAGAATCTCCCGGCTGCTGCCGGGATCTTTCGGAAGCGGCTCGTCAAATGCGGACAATCCGTCCAGGGCGCTTTGATTGGGATAGACCGGGCGCGGGTTCTCCTGCGATGTTTCTCCGTGGATCTCATTCATGTAGTCGAGGGCCCGGTCCTTGGCCTGGTCAAACAAAGCCGGGCTTCTGAACTCTGAAAGGGCCGTATTGAATACGTTTTCAGGGTGGGGCATGGGATCTTCTCCTTATGGTTTCAGCAATGTCGGTTTTCCTTGCAGTGTACATTCTTTGACGGAGGGTAACAGCCACAGATCGAAAAAATAGCACCATAACAGTTTGGGGGATTTGTTGGGAATTCTGCCAACATCCGGGACACAGGCCGTATTTTTCGCTATGTCAATATTGACACATCGAATTGCCTGTGGTACCCAATGCCTGTTTATAACGATCGCACGGTTCTTTCTGTCATATATAAGGAGGCTCATATGCCGTTTCTATCGATCAACACCCACCGGACTTTTTTTGAACCGGGGCAGACGATTCTTGAGATCTGTGATGCCCTTTCCATAAGGATTCCCACCCTATGTCATCTCAAAGGCACCAGCGCTTCAGGTGTTTGCGGGGTCTGCCTGGTGGCGGAAAAGGAAAGAGGGATGATCCGTGCCTGCGATGCTGCGGCCCGGGAAGGTATGGATATTCGAACCGACGGGTTTGATGTCCGGGCAGCCCGTAAAAAGGCCATTGAGGCGTTGGTTGCCACGGGTAACCACAATTGCGGCGTATCCGGCGGGATGACATCCGGCTTTACTGATTTCCAGATGGATGCCGGCCGGATGGAGTCTTCCTTTGATCTTTGTCCTGTGTGGGGAGACTGCCGTCTCCAGGACCTGGTCTATGAATACCAGGCCCAGGCCGGTGGGTTTGATACGGCCTGGAAAAAGGAGGTGCCGGATGTGGGCAACCCCATGATCGTCCGGGATTTCTCCCGGTGCATCGGCTGCGGCCGCTGCGTCAAGGCCTGCAACGAGATCCAGGTGAACCGGGCCATCGATATGGACAAAAGCTGGGGCAGGGATGTGGCAACCACCGTTAAAGGAAGCAGCCTCACCGATTCCGACTGCGTTTTCTGCGGGGAATGCATTCAGGCCTGCCCGGTGGGGGCGCTGGTGGACAAAAAGGCTAAGAATCTGTGGCGGCCCTGGGAGGTGGAAAAGGTCAGGACCACCTGCCCCTATTGCGGGGTGGGGTGCCAGCAGGAACTTCATGTTAAGGACGGAAAGATCGTAAAGGTAGCAGGAGTTGAGGATGCCGCCCCAAACAAGGGCAGGCTCTGTGTCAAAGGCAGGTTCGGTTACGACTTCATCTATTCGGACGAGCGGATAAAGATGCCCGTGATCCGGGAGAATGGAGAGTTCAGGGAAGTTTCCTGGGAACAGGCCCTGGACTACACCGCCGACCGCCTAAAGCAGATCATAAAGGCGTCCGGCCCGGATGCCGTGGCCGGGGTCAGCTGCGCCAGATCCATCAACGAAGACTCCTACCAGATGCAGAAGTTGTTCCGGGCGGTGTTTAAAACCAACAACATCGACCATTGTGCCCGAACTTGACATGCCCCTACCGTCGCAGGTCTTGCGGCATCATTCGGTTCAGGCGCCATGACCAACTCCTTTGGGGAGTTTGGACAGGCGAAAATGTTTTTTGTCATCGGGTCCAACATGACCGAGGCCCATCCCGTGGCCGCCACCTTTGTGAAGAATGCGGTGGAAAAAGGGGCGTCCCTGATCGTGGCCGATCCCAGGCGGCACAAGCTTGCGGCGTTTGCCGACATTCACCTGGGACTTGCGGTGGGATCGGACATTGCCCTGCTCAACGGTCTCATGCATGTGTTGATAAAAGAAGAACTTTACGATAAATCCTTTGTGGAAAATCATACGGAAGATTTTCAAAAGCTGCGGACTCTGGTAGAAAAGTATCCGCCGGAGCGGGCCGGAGCCATCAGCGGTATAGAGCCTGAACTCATCGTTGAAACCGCCAGGCGTCTTGCACGTGTCAAACCGGTGATGATCTGCTATACCTTGGGAATCACTGAGCATACCTGCGGCCGCAACAATGTGGTGTCCGTGGCCAACCTCCAGATGCTTCTGGGCAATATGGGGGTCGCGTGCGGCGGGGTAAATCCCCTGCGGGGCCAGAACAATGTCCAGGGGGCCTGCGACATGGGGGCCTTGCCCAATGTGTATCCGGGTTACCAGGCCGTGACCGATCCCAAGGCGCGGGAGAAGTTCCAGGCCTTCTGGGGTGTTGATAGTCTGCCACAAGAAATCGGCCTGATGATCCCCGAGATGATGGAAGGACTGGAGGAAAAAAAGGTCCGTGCGTTTTATATTTTCGGCGAAAACCTGGCCAATACCGAACCGGACATCGCCAAGGTGGAAAAAGAACTGGCCGCGGCCGAATTTCTGATCTGCCAGGATATCTTTTTCAACGAGACCACCCGGTTTGCGGATGTGGTATTCCCGGCCGCCGCCTGGAGCGAAAATGACGGTACTTTCACCAACTCCGAACGGCGGGTCAGCCGGGTGAGAACGGCGAGCCTGCCGCCGGGGGAGGCCAGACCCAACTGGTGGATATTTCGGGAGATTGCCCGGCGGTTCGGCCAGGAATGGGAATTCGCCAGTGCCCGGGAGATCTGGGACAATGAAATTTCCGTGCTGGCGCCGAACCTGGGGGGCATCAAGTACGGGCGTATTGAAGGGGACGGCCTGCAGTGGCCCTGTCCGAGTACGGATCACCCGGGTACGGGATTTCTCCATAACGGCGGTGCCTTTGCCAGGGGAAAAGGGCAGTTTCTGCCGGTGGATTGGACACCGCCGGCCGAGGTGCCGGATGCGGATTATCCCTTTGTCCTGAGCACTGGCAGACGGTTGTACCACTATCACACCCGGACCCAGACCGGCCGGTGCGAAGGCCTCAACGACCTGCTTTCCGAGGAAACCGCAGACATTTCTCCCCGGGATGCAGCCCGCATGTCCATTGCGGATGGCGAGTATATCCGGGTGTCGTCACGGCGGGGAAAGGTAACGGTCCGGGCCAGGGTGACGGAAGAGGTCCCCGAAGGCCTGGTCTGGATGGCCTTCCACTTCCGGGAAAACAATGCCAACTGGCTGGCCAATCCGGCCTTTGATCCGGTGACCCTGACAGCGGAGTACAAGGCCTGTGCGGTGAATATTGAAAAACAGGTGTGTGAATGTCAAGGGAACTAAATCAACTGTCACGGGAAGCGCTTGGGCGATTGTTTCCGGTAATCCTTTCAAAATACCGGCCGGAGTGGCCTGCCCGCTTTGAGAAAGAAAAGGTACATATCCAGGCGTGCCTGGGAAGCTGCCCCGTCCGCCGGATTGTCCATTTCGGCAGCACGGCAGTGCCCGGTCTTACGGCCAAACCCACCATCGATATCCTGGTGGAGATTCCGGCGGCTGAGGACGCCCAAGCAAAGATCATTCGAAAAATGACAGACGGCGGATATCAACACGTGGCAGATCACGTGGATCACCTGATGATGGTTAAAGGGTACACCCCGGAGGGCTTTAAGGGGCAGTGCATCCATGTTCATATGGCGGCTGCCGGAAGAGTGGATTTATGGCAGCGGGTCAGCTTCAGGGATTACCTGATTGCCCACCCGGCGGTGGCAGCGGAATATGCCGCCCTGAAAACAAAGCTTGCAGCAGAATTCCGGTACGACCGGGATGCCTATACCGTTGCGAAAACAGAATTTATAACGCGGGTGACGAAGCTGGCGCTGGCATCACAATCATAAAAAGGAGGCCGGACCTGTTTATAATCCCAGTTCCGCAGCCTGTGACTTGTAAAATTCAAACACATCCATCAGGCCGGACAGGGCCTCTTCCTCCTGGATAACACATTGGAAAAGCTGCATTACGGCCGGCCGCCGTTTTGACACTTCCCTGTCCCGTTTCACATCGATCCAGTTTTTGATCACGGCCTTGATCACCGCAAGGTTGCCCAACCGTTCCAGGATGAATTCCCCGCCTTTTTCCAGGAAGGTCAGGTTTTCCGTCTTCCTGTTTCGCTGGAGATCAATGTAGGGTTTATGGGTGGACATGAAGGCTTTGCCGTAGTCCTTTAGGGCATCGTCAATGGTCTTTGTCAGCTTGGTGCGCATGCCGCGGATGGAACTTGCGGCTTTCCATTCTTCCAAGGAGATCATCTGCCGGGCATAGGTGCAGGGGATCACCCCTTTGATGAAGGGCTTTTTTACGAACATCTCCCGGTTGAAAAAGGTGTGGGACATGGGCAGGTGGTCCAGATGGCGGAATTGTGCCACATCCTGGTGGAACCTGCGAAGCTGGGCCACCGAATCATGTGTCCGGGTGTTCACGGATTTAAGGGAGGAGGTGTCAAAATCCCGGATATCCTGCATCAGGAGGCTGCGGGCATCCAGGTGCTTGGTCTGGGTGACCGGTTTCAGTGTGGATCTGTCAAACTGCCGGATATCGGTCATCAGGGCACGCCAGTTCCGTGTCACCACATGGTTGAGTGTGGATTTATCGAATTTCTCTATGGATCTCAGGTAGACCCGCCGCCGGATCTGGTGAAGCATCCGGATCCGGGCCAAAGGATCGGTTTCCCGGATCGTCACCGGCCGCAGGGCCAGACGCTGCACCACCGAATTTTTGGGGTCCCGGGTATCCCGGATCACCTCACCCTTGCCGATGCCCACAACGGTCATCCGGGAATCGTCCATGAGGCGGTCCGCCTCTTCCTTGATGGTTTTCAGCTTTTTGGTGAGGTCAAACTCCAGCTTTTTAGTATAGCCTTCGGTGCCCCAGGAGGTGAAGCTCTGGCGGATCAGGCCGCTGAAAGCCGAGTACTGGAACCCTGCTTTTTCCGGGGAGAACAGATAGCAGCCCAGCAGCGGGCAGGCCTCGAAAATACCCAGGTGGGTCACCCCTTTGGCCAGGAGGGCATTGGCCCGCTTCATCTCCTTGATGTCCCGGACAAAGCTGACGATGGAGGCTGCCAGGTTGGCCACGGCCGTGGCCGTTCCCACAATGGCGCCGCTGACGGTCCCCCCGTCCAGGGCCGCTGTGGTGACGGAGGAGGCAAAGCTGGCGGTGGCAGCGGTCGCGTCTTTGATCAGAACGGTCCGTTCCCGTTTGAGCAGGCGGATGATGGCCTCAAGAGCTGCGGCCGGGTCCCGGGTGTTGACGATGTCGCTTTTTTTATTGATATCCCTGATTTTGTAGACTTTCTGGGCCACATCGGTCCAGGCTTTGACCATCTCGGCACCGGCCTTGAGCTGGGCATAGATGGGGATCATCCCCTCGATGATGTTTTCGGCCATGTCTTTGCAGGATTCTTCCCCCACAAACTGCATCACCGTGCAAAGCTCTCCTCCGAACAGTTCCCCCATGTCGCCGGTGATCTTGTCCCTGAGGGAATCCATGGACAGGGTTTCGGGGATGGACAGGTCGGTTCCGGTGAGTTCCGCCAGGTTATCCTTGAGTTCCTCCGCATTTTCCTTGATTTCGTCGGCCGCATCTTCATAGGCTTTGGATTTGAGCACCACCCGGGCCCCTAAAAAAACCATGCGGTTCAGCCGGATCTGCTCGCTTTCCATAAAATCAATGGCGTCGTGGAGTTCCTTGTCGATAAAGACCACCGGGGCATGGGACATGGCCTCGGCAATCTGCCGTTCAAGCTGGGATACCGCCCCGTGGCGGTTCCGAACGGATTGCTTGAACCGGTGCTCCCCTGTTTTTTTGCACCAGGATTGAAAGGCGTCATTCAGGCTTTTGAGGGCCTTTTCGCCGCCTTTTTCCTTGTGGTAATTTCCAAGGGCCGTGTCCAACCGTTTAAGGGCCTTGCTCCTCGGGTTTTTAATCCCTGCCTTGGTCAGCTCTATCCAAGTGCTCAGCGCCATGACCGGTGTTTTTTGCCTGACGTATAAAACCTGTGTCATACTCCCCCCGCCTGATTTTCAAATCGATATGCTTATAATTTGCTACGGGAATCTCCCCGGGTCAATATCATATTCGCTTATGGATTAGACAGCAGATTGTGTGCCAGAACTAAAACGGCTTGAAAAAACATGGAAAACCCACGATTAACAGGGGCCGTGCCTGAAACGGAATTAAAAAAAGTTGGCCAGGCGCCAATTTTTTTGTCAGTCCGTGGGAAAATAGGTTGAATAGGTGCGGATTTTTTCAGCCAGCCGTTGGCTCAGGTATTGGCTGGCGCCTCCCAGGCTGTTTAGAATCAGCAGGGATTCATCCCGGTACCGTTTGATTTTGGGTGCATTCCAGTGGGCCGGTGGGGGCTGGAGGTTGGCAATCCGGTCACAGAGCTTGACCATCCGGATCTCTCCGGGTTGTCTTTGAATTCGTTCCAGGCTGTCAGCCATCTGCGCGTCCTTTGATGGAAGATTCTCGTCCTTTGTCAGGGCGGATACCCCATCTGCCACTTGGGGACCAAAGACGGAGAGAATATCCTCATAGGTGCGCGGGGTATCTTCGATCACATCATGGAGAACGGCGGAGAGGACCAGAAGATCCGGGGCGTTCACCTGCTCTTGGGCTGCTGCGGCCATGGCTTCTGAGGCGACCAGGCCGATATGCCACAGGTAGGGGGTCTTCGCACCGGGGACGGCCTGGCCGGCATGGGCCCCTGCGGCGAAGCGCCAGGCCCGGGTATATTTATCCTGGTTCCAGAGTGTCATGGTATGATCATTTGTATATGTGATTGACTTGCGTACTGTCAAGCCCAGGGCTTTCCCAGATAAAACCGGTGTGATATGAATGCCGGTGACATCTAAGTGGGTAACCCGGGGAAACACAAAAAGAGGCGGACACTGAAATGGACAGCAACACACCGTTTAGCATACGCTCCAAGGTATGGATTGAGGATGACTCCGGAAAGGTGATTTTCGGGCTGGGGCGGTTCCGGATTCTCTCGGCCATTGACCGGTGCGGCTCCATCAGTGCCGCTGCCAAAGAGTTGAAAATGGGGTATCGGGCCGTATGGGGAAAGATCAAAGCCACCGAAGAAGGCCTGGGGCAGCCCCTTCTCATCCGGAATGCCGGGGGGAAAACCGGCGGGGGATCTGAACTCACCCCCCTGGCAAGAACGCTGTTAAAGGAGTTCAAAAAGATACACACCCACGTGCTGGGCGAGTCTGATACCTTTTTCGCCTCTGTGTTTGAAAGAAAAATAAAGGACGATCTGTAGCGGGCAATCTATAAGGGCGGCCCAGCTTCTGCCCGTTGGGCATGGCCGTTAATCGTAGAATCCCTGGATGAGGATTTCCGGCGGTTCTCCGGCGGAAGGGGGCTGTTCCGTGAATTTGACACCGAACATGTTCTGGTCAACGGTGAGCCTGGCTTGTTTCCCCTTGATCACCGTACCCCGGGCCACCTGGTTTTTGACGCGGATGGCGGGGGGAATCGGCTGTGATTCGTGGACCTGTCCCAAAAGGAAGGTGTCCTTTCTGATATTCAGCTTTTTAATAAGCTCTTCCATTTTCCGGATTTGGGGGGCATTGGCCTTGATCCGTTCTTCAAGCTGCCGTTTCTTTTCCTCGTATTCCCGGTGATATCTGCGGGTGGCACTGACGGCTGCCCGGTACATGCCGTATTTGATGTCTGCCTGTTCCCGGGCGTGGGATTCAAGGGCTGCCGTATCCATGTCACGGGTTTCGTCGATAAAGTCCTTTTTGAAATCCGTGAGTACCTGGCTGGAATCATCCGGCAATTCGCCAAGTTCCGGCCATTTTCCCGGATTCTTTTTGGCGGCCAGCAGTTTGTCCGACAGGGAGGTCAGGCTTGCCAGGGGGGGGCACTTGCACAGGTTGACCACATATTTCAAGAAGGCCTGCTGCTGGAGATACACGTCTTTGATTTCCAGTTTCTGCCGGAGCCATTCTGAAAGCTCTTCGGTTTCATCCGAACACATCAGCTGGTTCAGTTCATCCTGCCGGGCCTGGATCAGGATATCCATGCCTTCGGCTTTGAGATTGGGGATTTTCCCGGTCTGGAGGATGCAGGGGCGCGGACCCTGGTTCAATACGTTTTTCACCGTGATATCCTGGTACGCCTGGACTGCCGTGGCGCTCAGGTCTGCTCCCGGGGCCTTGAGGTTTTTTCCGGTGATTAAAATGGCATTGGATATGGTTTTGCCGGCCAGGATATCCCCTTCTGCCTTCAGCTTTGCAGGTTCCGCCGTGTCGTCGGCATGGCCCGGACCTATATTGCCTTTGACGATGATATCGCCGGCAGCAGATACCTGGCCGTAAACATTTCCCGACACTTCCAGCCTGTGGCACCTGATCCGGCCGTTTTCCAGCACAGATCCGTCCAGTTTGAGATGGGCCCCTTCATAGGTGTCTCCAAGGTCTGTGTCAACGGAGCCGGTATGGTGGCGGACGGGAATGGCAATCTCCCTGGGTTTGACAAAAAGGGTCCTTCCTTTATAGAGCAGTGCGATGCCGTCGTGTTCGGCCAGGTAAAGGTCCTGTTCCCGGATCACCCCTTCTCCGCAGTTGAGGATAACGGACTTGGGGGCTGGTGCGGCAATTGAAAATCCGCTTACATCCTTGCCCGGTATACCGGGTTTCGCGGGAACGATGCGGGCAAGGGCATCTCCTTTTTTAACCATGGGCAGCACATGTTGGTCCGGATTGTCGTCTGTGGCCTGAAACTCCGCGTCAAAATAGAACTCCAGCCAGCTGTCCTGTCCTTTTTCCGGTGGTGTGCCCTTGGCGATAATGATTTCATCGCCGATTTCTTTGGCCCTGAGGAATGCGGCGATCTCTTCGTCCGGGCAAAGGCCGTGGCTGATACCGACGGTGGTAAGCCACCGTTTAAGGTCCTGGACGCTGATGCTTTCAAAGCCGTGCTTGGCCCGGGAAAGGGCCGCTTCCAGTTTGTTTTTGGAGAAGCGGTAGGTGAACAGGGTGGCCAGCCGCTTGTTGATATGGGTTTCCGAGTTGTACTTTTCCAGAGCCTTTTCCAGGGAAAGCCTGTTTTTTTCCAGAATTCTCTGGATTTTGAGTATCCGGCCCAGGGCATCGTCGGACAGGTCAAACATTTCTTTGAGGATCAGTCCCAGGTACCGGCGTTCCTTGCCTTCTTCAACTTCCTGCTTCTGGCGCCGGAGCGCCTGGTTAAGCTGATCAATGGTGACATAGCCCTTTTTAACGGCGATGGCGCCGAACCGCATGTTTATATTGAGTTTTTCGATTTCAGTGGCGGCGATATCGTTCAGGGTTTCCGAGAGAAGTTCGTCCTTGATCCGGTCCTGGGTCAGGAGGATGGCTGCCTTGTCCGCCAGGGTGATTTCTTCATTTTCCAGAAGAATATCACCGATGAGTTTGCTCTTGCTGGTCTCTTTGAAAATGGCGCTCTGGATATCCAGTGCCCGCTGCACACTCTCCGGATCAATCAATTGGTTTGCCACCCCCAGTTCACCGAATTTTTTGTCCAGCATTTTCATTTCAAGGTGATCCCGGACGGCAAATAGAAAGGCCTGGCTTTCTTCTGAAAGTATATCCGTCTCCCGGAACAGGTCCAAAACCGTATAACCCGGGAAGGTGCGCCGTTTCTCCGCAAATGTTTCCATCAGGACGCTTTCCTGATGCAAGGATATCAGGCGGCATTTAAAGGCCAGCTCAATCAGGCCGGCACCGTCATTGTCGATGAAATTATTTTCCGGACCGGCCGGGGATCCGGATGCAGCGGGCTGAGCAGCGGTTATGTCAGCAGTTGGAGTTGGTTCACTCATAATCTGGAAAAATAGTCGATATTCCCTGGTATGTCAACAAATCAGGTGCTAAGGGCGCTTTCCGGATTTGATGGAAAGGCCATGCGATGTTCGTGCAATGATCTGCCGGAATCTCAGTCTCCTATAACTTCTTTGACCAGGGTGAGGACTTGTTGGCAGTCTATGGGCTTTACAAAGGTGCGGGCCGCACCGAATTTTTCGGCAAGTTTGAGGTAGGTCTGGGCCTTGCCGAATCCACCGCCGGACATGGCTATGATTTTGGCATCAGGGGCGATGGCCTTCATTTCCCGGATCAGTTCAAGGCCTTCTTTATCCGGCATGATCAGATCGGTGATGGTCAGGGCCGGGCGTCTGGTGTTAAATTCCAACAGGCCTGTGACACCGCTGTCCGCGGTGCGGACCTGGTAGCCGTTTCGTTCCAGAAAGGTTGCGATTATTTTTCGGACTGACGGTTCATCGTCTATAATAAGGATATCGGCCATTTGCTTTATCTCCCGCGTGCTGTAGGGAAAAGTAGGATGTGTCGCGTCCGGTATATTCAATGGAATTTGGCCGGTTTCAGCCGGCCGTGCCGGACCTGTTGTTTGCACCAGGTGATTATCATCGTAAACCCAAGGCAATGATTACGATACTATAAAGCGGGACGTGAACCAAGAAAAACTTGGGAAAAATTAGGGGAAATCCGGATTTGATTGATTTTCAGGGCGTTTGTCCTTGTCTGCGTCCAGGTTTTACGATAAGGGGGTAAGATGAAGATTTTTGTTTCCATAGTGATTGGGATCTGCCTGATCTTTGCCGGGTGTGAGGATACAAACCTTCAACTGGCAACCGAAGCCGGCGTGGAGGCGGTGAAAGCTGTGACTTTGAGCGACCGGGAGGTGGCCCATCTGGCGGCCAGGGCGTCGATGGCATCTGACCGGCAGCACCGGCTGGCCGGACCGGGATCTCCTTATGGCCGCAGGCTTTCCCGGTTGACCCGGAATCTGCCGGATGTGGATGGACAGACCTGGGATTTCCGGGTATATCTGGCGGACCCGGTCAACGCCTTTGCCATGGCCGACGGTTCCATACGCATCTACAGCGGCCTGATGGACCGGATGGCCGATGATGAACTGCTCTTTGTCATCGGCCATGAAATGGGGCATGTGGTTGAAAAGCACAGCAAAAAGAAGTTGATGATGGCCTATGCCGCCTCTGCCCTGAGAAAGGGAATCGCCTCCCAGGACAATGCCGCCGGTGCCATTGCGGGGTCTGCCCTTGGCGGTTTTGTCCAGACCCTTGCCAATGCCCAGTTTTCCCAGAAGGAGGAGCGGGCGGCCGACGACTACGGATTGGCCTTTTTAAAGGCCTTGGGATACAGCCACAAGGCTGCGACGAAAACCGCCGCACGTGCCCTTGAGAATCTTGCCGGTGCGTCATCTGCCCATTCGCTGCTGGCCAGTCATCCGGCACCGGATAAACGGGCGAAGCGAATGCGATCGGCACCTGAACAAAAAGACCCGTCTTTGACGGGGGAACTCAAACTGACCGGTAAAAAATGGGTGGAAAAGGCCAAGTCAAAGATCCGGGACATCCGAAGGGAACACCTGAATAACAGTGAAAGCGACAATCAATGAGTATTAATTTCTGCAGTCAATGCGGCAGTCCCATGACCCAGCGGATTCCCGAGGACGATGACCATCTCAGGGCCGTATGCCTGGCCTGCGGCCATGTCCATTACGAAAATCCAAAAATGGTGGTGGGCACCATTCCCGTATCCGGTGACAGGATACTGATGTGCCGGCGCAATATCGAGCCCCGGAAGGGCAAGTGGACCCTGCCGGCCGGCTACCTGGAGAACCAGGAGTCGGTGCAGGATGGGGCTGTCCGGGAAACCCTGGAAGAGACACGGGCCCGGGTGAAACTGATCGGACCGTACCGGATGTACAATATTCTCTATGTGGACCAGATATATATGATGTTCCTGGCCGAACTGGCCTCACACGACTTCGGCCCCACCCCCGAAAGTACGGAGGTCTGCCTGTTCACAGAGGCGGAGATCCCCTGGGATGAAATCGCCTTTGAGGTGATCCGGCTGACGCTGATGGATTTTTTCAAGGACAGGGCCAGGGCGGGTTCTGAAGCAATCTCCGGGGACATTGCCAAGGCCTCCTTATTGTCCGGCCAGGCATATCCTTTCGGGGTCAAGGATCTGGTGTTCAAACGTTTGGGGGAAATATCATGAGGGTTTCATTATCAGATCTGCGGGTACTTGTGGTGGACGACAGCAGTTCCATGCGGCGGATTGTCCGGAGGTTTTTAGAGAACGGCGGGGTAAAACATATTCTGGAAGCCGGCCACGGCCGTTCCGCCATGGAAGAGATTAAACGCCATCCTCCGGATTTGATCATATCCGACCTGAATATGCCTGTGATGAACGGGATGGAGTTGTTGACGGAAATCCGACTGGCACCCGGTCTGCGCACCATACCCTTTATCATACTTACCGTTGAAGCCGTGCAGAAAACCATGAATCAGGCCCTGGAAAAAGGGGTGGACGCCTATATCGTTAAACCGGTCACCGAGAAATTGTTTATTCAGGAGGTGAAACGGGTAATGGATCCGGACTGATATTTGGATTCTCACCGGGTGAGGCAGGAGGTAAACGCCTTAAATAGCCGGGGCGAAAATTTGCCTGCGATCACTTCTTCTTTGATCAGGTGCAGGGTCTTAAACGGGGTTTTTGCCTTTCTGAATGTCTTGTCCCTGTACGTCAAAGCTTCGTAACAATCGATAAATCCGATGAGCTGGCTTTCCATGCAAAGGGTATTGATGCCGTTGGGGTAGCCGCTCTTGTCCAGCCGTTCGTGGTGTTCCAATGCCACATTTGCAACGGCGATATTAAAATCGGTATTTAAGATGATCATGTCGTGTCCGGCTTCGGCATGGGCCTGATATCGCTGGAATTGTTTTTCCGTCAGCCGCTCGGTGGTGTTCACCAGGCTTTTGTCCAGGGTGGCGACCCCGACATCATGGAGCAGGGCACACAAAGCGTATACGCTGGTTTCCCCTTCGTTCATCTTTTTGAAAAAGCAGTATTGAAGGGTCAGGGCGGTGACATTGACGGTGTGTTCCACCATGAACTCCGAGGCCGTTGCCATTTGAGCGAGATACTCCATGGTGGTATGGTCCTGATCCATATTCTTGAACAGAATATCTATGGTTTCAGGCAGGGCCAGCATGGCGGTTTCCTGACCCGGGGTGAGCGCTTCCCTGACGATATTGCCCAGGGCCTGCTTGATTTCCAGAAGCCCTCCGCCCTGGCGAAGAAGCCTTTCAAACTCCCGGTTCAAACCGGTGGTCAATTCCTTGAGAGCGGTATCCTTGTCCTTGTTGCTGATGAACAGATGAGGGTGGCGGGTGTTTTCCGTCCGCTCCGCATCAAGCATATCCCCTGCTTTTTTGTACAGCAGGAATTCGCCTTCTTCGGACTGGTAATAGAATGGAACCGTTTTAAAAAATTGTGTCTGGGAAGGCCTGACTGTGAAATAATCCAACCCTTGTGTATCCTATCGCTGATGAATTTTTTTTGATCTGTGTCCCTGTCGTATTTTGATGGCTGCTAACTTAAAGGATTTGGTCCAGAATGTCAAACCGTTCAAAGGGCGGCATGACGCAGGCACCGGCGAACGTATGCCTGGCCAGGGCCAGCATGTCGCAGGCATTTTCTATCCCCGCATCCAGGGGATTCGCTGCGGTGTCCATGGCTTCCCTGAGAGACTGCGGTACGGCGATGCCTGCCACCTTCTCATGGAGAAACCTGGCGTGCCGCGCCGTTAGCAGCGGTAAGATGCCCATAAGGACAGGTACCCGTACATGGGCAATCCCTTGTTTTATCCGGTTGGCGGTATCCGAATCGTACACCGGCTGGGTAACGATGAACGATGCCCCTGCCGCGGCTTTTTTTTCAATTCGTTTGATTTCGTGAGCCAGCCCGTCCACCTCCGGCCGGAAATCCAGGACGGCGCCGGTGGTCATTCCCGAATCCTTTGCCAGGGTGATCATTTCGAACACATTCAGGTCATTGACCGTGGTGGCCGGGTGGTCTGTGTTTTTTGCGGAAGGATCGCCGGTAACGGCAATCACCGTGTCTATACCCATGGCTTTTGCCCCCCAAAGTTCTGCCGTAAGCCCCAGTCTGTTGTGATCCCTGACCGTAAGGTGCAAAATGGCGGGGTTTCCGGTTTTCTGCTGCAGAAGGGCAGCAAAGGCCATGGCGGACATCCGGGGTTTGGCCACCGGGTTGGATGCCACGGAAAAGGCGTCAAAGCTGAGGTTGGCGATGGGCAGAATTTTATCCATGAGCCGGGCTGTATCCGCGCCTTCCGGCGGAACCACTTCCAGGGTAATTTTAAATCTGTCCGGATCTGATGTGATAAAGGTCATGGCGCCTCCTTGGCAATTGTCCGTCTTTAGGTTACACCAAGTATGTACCAAACTTAAAGCCTGGTCAAAGTCAAAGTTGCGGACATCTTCCAAGTCGCTGTATTTTTGATAAAAATATTGCCGTAACCCCGGTGTAATGATATTGTTGCAATTGTTACAAAATCGTTCCTTGCTGGTAATTTTTTCTTTTGCCTATAACGTCAGATAAGTCATTAACATGGACAGCCATACCTGTGCGTCTGTTCCGGGCCTGACACCAAAAAAGCATAAAGGTCCGCCAGACGTCCAGCCAACATCACAAAGGAGGTGCATGTGGGTCTAAGCTACAAGATGCGTCTGGTCATCCTGGCCTTAGGTATCTGCATCATGGCGGGCAGCGGATTGCTGCTCAAGGGGCTGCTGGTACCGGATTCTTTCGGCGTTTACGGTCCTTATCGTGCGGATGCCATTGCTGAAAATACGGAACTGCCGATCCGGCACGGGACCAATTCATCCTGTTACGCCTGCCACACCTATGAGGCCAAGGTTCATAAAACAGGGCTGCACAGCACCATTTCCTGTGAGTTCTGCCACGGCCCCTGGGCCGATCATACGGACGGCAAAAAAAAGATCGGCACCCTGCCGGTGAAAACGAACCAGGATATCACCACCTTGTGCCTGCGCTGCCACAACACCGAAATCAAGGCCCGGTCCCAGCAGGTAATTAAAACCGTTGCCATGCCAGGACACCTGGAATCCCAGAAGGTCAAACTTACCCACAACTGCAACCAGTGCCACCATGTCCATGCCCCGCTGAAGTACATCAAGCGGGCCAGACAGATCACGGGACTTACGGAGGAAAAGATATGAAGATACAGCCGCCGTCGCCGGACATGAAAAAGCGCTCCTTTTTGAAAAAGGTGCTCAACGGCACCATCGCAGGGTCCCTTTACCTGGTATTTCCCATGGGGTCGGACGGGCTTGAAGGACAGTTTCCCAAGAATCAGATGCCGCCGGAACAGATTCCGGGAATCCGGGACCACGCGTACGACATCCTGGACCAGGAATTTGCCTTTATCGTGGACATCACCCGCTGCATCGGCTGCGGCAGTTGCTGTGTGGCGGATAAACGGGAATACAACGTGCCGGACGGCAATTACCGCACCTGGGTGGAACGCTACGTCAAAGGCTTCTCCGACCAGGTATACGTGGATGCCCCCAACGGGGGGCTGGACGGGTACCAGAATCCGAGGTCCGATATCCAGGAGGAGGTCCGGGACACCTTTTTTGTTCCCAAACTCTGCAACATGTGCCGGGAGGCCCCCTGTGTCCAGGTTTGCCCCGTGGGCGCCACCTTCACTTCGCCCGACGGATTTGTCCTGGTGGATGACAAGCGCTGTGTGGGCTGTGCCTACTGCATCCAGGCCTGCCCCTATTCGGTGCGTTATCTTCATCCGGTATCCCGGGTGGTGGACAAGTGTACCTGGTGCTATCACCGGGTCCGCAAAGGGCTGCTGCCCGCCTGTGTGGATGTCTGCCCCACCTCTGCACGCAAATTCGGCAGCATGAAGGACAAGGAGAGCGAGGTCTATAAAATTCTCAAAGGTCCCGGGGTGCTGACCGTATTAAAGAAGGAAATGGGCACCTGGCCAGCCCTCTACTACAAAGGTGCCAGAAGGGAGGTGGTCTGATGAATCCGATCATGATGCTGGCCAGCAAGGCGTCCGAGTCCATCGGCGCATCCACCATGCTGGTGTCCAACTATGTATTCCCCAACGACCTTCACGTGCACTGGTCCATGATGATCGTGCTCTATCCTTACATCACCGGGCTGGTGGACGGGGCATTTATTATCGCCGCCCTGTATTATCTTTTCCGGGTGGAGAGCCTGAAGCCCGTGGCCCGGTTTTCCCTGCTGTTCGCCCTGGCTTTTTTGAGCTGCGCCACCCTGCCGCTCCTGCTTCATCTGGGGCGTCCCGAACGCAATTTCAACATGCTGCTCACCCCCAGTCCCTCTTCGGCCATGGCCGGGTTCGGTTATATCTTTGCCGTCTCCATGGGGGTGCTGGTGTTCATTATTCTCTTTGTCTACCGGCCGGTGCTGGTGGAACTGCGGAAAACCTCAAAGGGGCCGCTCCAGTTCATTTACAGGACCATTACCTTTGACAGTACGGATCTGTCTCCTGCAGCCATGGCCCTGGATGAAAAAATCATCAAGTTTTTGGTGGGGATCGGCATCCCCATCGCCGCTGTACTCCACGGTTATGTGGGATTCATCTTCGGCGGGGTCAAGGCCAATCCCACCTGGTCCACGCCGTTGATGCCGGTTATTTTTCTTTTTTCCGCCTGTGTTTCCGGGATCTCCGCCGTCATTTTGGCCTATATCCTGATCCGCAGATTCAAAGGCCGGCCGGTGGACCACGGCTGTATCGTTACCATGGTTAAAACCCTGACCCTGTTTTTCATCCTGGCCTTCTCGTTTGAAATGCTGGAGGTCTTCTCCCATACCTATCTTAAAACCGGGTACCATCACATGGTGGAAGGACTGCTCAACGGGCCGCTGGCCGCTTCTTTCTGGCTTTGGCAGGTGAAGATCTGTTCGGTGATTCCCTTGCTGCTTTTGGGCGTGATGGGGCTTATGAAGCTCAAAGCATCGGTCTACAATCTTTTGGCGGCAGTGGTATCGGCCATTTTGCTGCTGCAGGTGATTATCATGCGCTGGAATGTGGTCATCGGCGGCCAGCTTATGAGCAAAAGCGCCCGGGGATATACCGAGTTTCACCCCGAATGGTTCGACAAGGAGGGCATCCTTGCGGTGATTGTCGTGATGTCCATCCCATTTATTATTCTCTGGGGGTTGAGCCGGATTTTTCCCTTCTGGGCAGGGGAAAACAAAACCTGAAAAGTTTTAAAACAAATAGGAGCATCATAAATAAAAAACATGGAAAGGAGGTGATGTGCTCACACGAAGGGAACTACTCAGCCGGGAACGGCAAAACCGGCTGGCAACGTTAACGGATAGTTACTGGAGGGTAACATTTATGACTTTACTAAGGTCATTATTGGTTATTATTGTTTTCGGGATTTTTACGGCGGGCACGGCCATGGCCCTGACCCAGGCGTCCTTTGACGTGAAAAATCCCAAAAACCAGGAAATGAACAAAAAATGCATCACCTGCCATCTCAAAGAGAACAAGTCCCTGGTCCTGCAGTGGGAGAATTCCGCCCATGCAGCCGCCAAGGAAGGTCAGGTGGGCTGTTACACCTGCCATGCGGCAGAAAAAGGGGATGAGATGGGGTACCAGCATGAAGGTGCCTTCATCAAGGCGATCCTTTCTCCGAACGACTGTGCCAAGTGCCATGAGCCTGAAGCCAAGGAAATGGCCATTTCCCACCATGCCACGGCCGGTGAGATTATGGCGTCCCTGGACAATATGCTGGCGGAAACCGTGGGCGGCATGCCCACCAACAAGGGTAACATGGCGTCGGGCTGCTGGCAGTGCCACGGGTCTGTGGTCGCCCTGAAACGGGACAAGGACGGCAACACCCTGCGGTCCAAGACCGACGCCCCGCAGATGGATTACAACACCTGGCCCAACTCGGGTATCGGCCGGATCAACCCGGACGGCACCAAGGGCGTCTGCAACGCCTGCCATTCCAAGCATGATTTTTCCGCGTCCCGGGCAAGACAGCCTGAAAACTGCGGCAAATGCCATCTGGGACCGGATCATCCCCAAAAGGAGATCTACGAGGAATCCAAGCACGGCATCGCCTATTTCACGGCACAAAAGGGCAACCAGCCCAACGGCATGAACATCTACAAGGACGGTTCCTGGGTACTCGGTGACGATTACCACACCGCCCCCACCTGTTCCACCTGCCACATGGGATCTTTCATCAAGCTCAACGGTTCCGTGGCCAAGAACAGCCACAACGTGGGCGACAGGATTTCCTGGAACCTTAGGGCTCCCATCTCGTCCAAGCTGAACCGGGTGACGTTCACCGACGGCAGTGTCACCGACATCACGGGGGATCAGCCCCCGAGAGCCGGCCAGAAAGCCAAGAAGAAATCCTACGTCCGCGAAGGGGACAAGCTGAAGAAAGTCATCGAGGAAAAGACCATTGCTTCGGTTGTTTCCTGGAAACAGCGCCGGGAATCCATGCAGGAAGTCTGCAAGTCCTGCCACGGCGTCAACCAGGTCAGGGATTTTTACAGCCAGCTGGACGACCTGGTGAACCTGTATAACGACAAGTTCGCCAAACCCGGGCTTGAACTGGTTAAAATGCTGAAGGCCGACGGTATCTGGGAAAACACCGGCTTCCAGCACAAGATCGGTTTTACCTGGTTTGAGATCTGGCACCATGAAGGCCGGCGGGCCCGGATGGCGGCGGCCATGTTCGCCCCGGACTATACCCATTGGCACGGCATGTATGAAATCGCCCGGAACTTCTATCATGACTTCCTGCCAGAGGTTCAGGAGCTGGCAGACCATGCAGGCAAAGGCGAAAAATACAAGAAACATATCAAGGAACTTTTGGCACGGCCTGAACATATCTGGACCCGGACCGGCGGCTCTGCTGAAACCATGAAGCTTATTGAAGAAGAGAACAAGCTGCGTTATAACCAATAATGCGCCATTGAGCTTCTTTACTTCAACAGCAACCTAAGGCAGGGCAGGCGTGAGCGTTCACCGCCTGCCCTGCCTGAATTTTTGAGGAACTATGATAAAAATATTAAGCCTGTCCTGTTTTCTGATACTGATGACTGCCCTGCCCGGAACCTGCGGGGAACTGGAAGACCTGTTTACCACCGTGCGAAATCTGAATATCCAGCGCAACGGTTATATACTCTGCGCCAAACTCACCGATGCCCAGAAGACCGTGGCTGAAAACAACATGCAGACCGCCAGGTCCGAAAAGGTATATAGGTTCATGGATGGCTCGTTGAACGTGGTGGCGGATAAGGCCACGGACCGAGTCCTGGTGGTGTTTGAGCAATTTGAAGATATCGGCCAGGCCCAGGTGCAGAACGTCCTGGGCGATCTGTTCATGGCCTATGATGATCCCACCGTGGAAGCCCACGACAAGGTGGTTTACTGGGCCTGGGGCAAGGCCGGCAAGTTCACCCGGGACCAGTATGATCTGGCCCGGGAAAAGAAAACCCCCCTCTCCATCATGGCCACGGTGAAACTGCATTCGGATGTCAAGATTCTGGACAAGGCGGAGGCGGAAAACAAAGGCAACGCCTACTATATTATCAGTTCCGATCCCCTGCTCAGGTTTTTTCAGGATACGGATACCAAGGACGCTGCACATAAGACCGATTAAGCGGCCGGGATCCTTTACCTGACCTTTTATGCCGCATCAATAATGCGGCGGTTTCTCATTGGCCGGTCCGTCGCTGCCCGATTCTATTCCTGATGCCATCAGGGTTTTGACCCGGAGGGCCAGCCGGTCGAGTTCCATCTGCTGCGCGTAGATGATGTCGTTGAGTTCTTTGATGGCCTTTTCCTGAAAGGCCACCTTGATTTCCAGCGCTTCTATACGATCGTCACTCATGGGGCCTCCTGGTTCAGTGTAAATGAGATATATTTGATGGTGTCCCCACGCTTCAGGGCCTTGGCCTCAAAGGCCGATACAATGTCCCGGGCGCCTTTTCCCGTGGGGTTACCGCCATGGAGATCCCTTGTGGAAACAAGGATATTCCCTCCCCACACGTCCACCATGTCACGGGTGTAGGTATAGAGCAACAGGCTGTCGGTTTTCAGGTGAACCGTTCCGCCGGGGGAAAGCAGCCGGGTGTAAATCTCCAGAAACCCCGGGGAGGTGAGGCGATGCTTGATACCCCGCTGCTTGGGATGGGGATCGGGAAAGGTCAGCCAGATGTCACTGACGCTGCCTTCCCGGAAAAAATCCATGATGCGTTCTACCCTGGCCCTGAGGAAAAAAAGATTGGTAAGCCCAAGTTCAAGTCCCCGCTGGCCTCCCGAGCAGAGGCGGTGGCTTTTGAGGTCCACACCGATGCAAAGGGCATCCGGGAAGGCTGAGGCAAACCCTATGCTGTGCTCTCCTTTGCCGCAGCCAAGTTCCAGTATGGTTCTTCTGTTATCCGCAAAGGACTGCCAGGGACAGCCCCCAGGCGCCTCGTCCGTTTCCCGGATAATGACGTTGGGCAGGGTCCTGACTCGCTGGTATTTTATATTTTTGGTCTTGGGCATAAAGCGTTACCTGTACGTTAATATGGCGCGGGATATTACCATGCCCGGGCCGGCTTGAACAGCTCCAGTTCAAGAAGAGCCCGCGATGCCGTAATAAAAGACCATCAGCACCATGACCACGGTTATGTAGATAAGGGTCATGCCGGAGCCTGCCCGGATGAAGTCCCGGATTTTGTAGCCGCCCGGCCGCATCACCAGGGCGTTCACCTGGTGGGTCGGCAGGACAAAGGTATTGGAGGCGGCCACGGCCACCAGGAGGGCGGCCATCCTGGGATCGGCCCCGCTTTGGAGGGCCAAGTTCATGGCCAGGGGGATCATCAGGACCGTGGCCCCGATGTTGGACGTCACCAGGGTAAAAAAAGACGTCAGGCAGCCGATGATGAGAAACAGGAGTACCGGCGTGAGACTGCCCTGGGTGGCCTGGACAATTGCTGTGGCCAGAAAGGCTGCAGCACCGCTGGATTCAAAGGCGACACCCAGAGGAATCAGTCCGGCCAGCAGGAACACGGTCATCCAGTCCACGGACTGGTAGGCCTCGTCCAGATCCATCACACGGGTGAGGATCATGCTTACGGCCCCTGCCAGCAGGGAGACGGAGAGCTGTATCTTGAAACCCAGGGCCAGGATGAGGGCCAACGCCAGACAGGCAATGGCGGTCCAGGCTTTTTCCGGATACATCACCTCCCCCTCCAGGTGCTGGGTGAAGGCCAGGGCCTTCTTCGGCTTTGCCAGGTGGAACCGCTCCCACTCCCCGAAAAGGAGAAAGGCATCCCCGGGTTGAATTTTTATTTCGGAGATATCTTCCAGGATCAGCTTGCCGGTGCGGTACATGGCCAGGGGATTCAAAGAAAGCTTTTTTCTGAACCCATACTCGTGAAGTGTCTTGCCCACAAGTTCGGATCTCGGAGGGACAATGGCTTCGGTAATGCCTGAGTGGTCCGGACTTAACACGCCGTTGAGCCGGTCAAGATCAGGGGCCAGGGTCCATCCCATATCCTCTGCCAGCCGCAGGGCATGCTCCTGGTTTCCAACGATGCCCACGACATCGCCCGGCTCCACCACGTCTGCCCGTCCGGGCACCCGCACCCTGTACCTGTCGTTGCGTTTGGAGATACAGACCACGGTGGCATGGTAACGGGGTCGAAGTTCCAGTTCCTCCAGCCGGCGGGTATAGAAATGCTGGGGTACGGTAAGTTCGAATACGGAAGAGACTTCATGGCCGTAAGTGCATTCCAGATCGTGGTCCAGCAGGCAGCAGGTATCCTGGGCCACCTGGGCCTTCGGCAGGATATATCTGCCAAAGACCATAAAGTACAGGATGGCGCACAACACAAGTGATATCCCGATGGGGGCGACACTGAACAGTCCGAAGGGCTGGTAGAGTCCATCTCCCATCGCCGCTTTGTTGTTGGCCCACCACGACGCGGCCAGGTCATTGAGCAGGATCAAAGGGCTGGAACCCACCAGGGTGATGCAGCCGCCGATCACCGCGCAATAACTCATGGGGATGAGAATCTGGGAGACCGGTACGTTGAGTTGCCGGCACATACGGTGGGTGGCGGGTAAAAACAGGGCTGCCGCCCCGATATTCTGCATAAAGCTGGACAATACAGCCACAGTCCCTGAAATCAGGGCCATGACCCGGGTGCGGCTCTTGCCGGCCAGCCTGACAATCCCTTTGGCAAATAGTGTCATCACCCCGGTTTTGTCCAGGCCGTGGCCGATTATGATGACGGCGATGATGGACACCACCGCATTGGAACTCAGGCCCGAAACCGCCTGGGCCGGGGTGATCACTCCGGCCAGGGGCAGCAGCACCATGAGCAGGAGGCCAACCATGTCCACCCGGAATATATCCAGGATAAACAGCAGGGTGACCAGTATGAGGAAGCCGAAAACAACGGCCATATCGGGGGTAAGCAGACTCAGGTCCATTTCAGGTGCCTCAAGGAATTAATCTTCCATATCTATCTCCATGAAGTTGAACCAGTGGCCGTTGTCCATGGCATGGTCCAGTTCGATCTGCACCACATCCACATGGCGCTGTTCGATGTCGTAGAATTTTTTCAGGATATCCGCAATACGTCCCGAGGTTTTGGTTATGGCATCCGCGTAGAATTTTGAGGTTTCGACTTCGAGGGCCAAGGCCGCGTTGAGCACCCGTTTGGTGTCCCCCAGCATCTGCTCCGGAATCCGGGCGGTGAGTTTTTCGATTTCGGCTGCCCCGGGAACACGGATGGCGGAAGTCAGGCGGTTGATGTCGATTTCCCCTTCAGATGCCAAAATATCCAAGGCATATTCCAGAAAATCCACGTGGGACTGTTCATCATCTGCCAATCCTTTGAAGATGGCCTTCCCCCGCTCATCGTCAATGGTGTCTACGGCGGAAATGTATAGATCCCTGATTTTTTTCTCATATACCAGTGCCTGGTTGAAAATTTTCTGACTCATGTGCGTTCTCCCTGTGTTTTAAGAGGCTGTCAATGCAGCCGTTGCGTTTGATTGTTTTGTGCCTGGTCCCCTGGAAATATCGGTTGTTTAGGGGGCGGTTATCCGTTCCGGATGGGTGAATACGGCAAAGTTGGTGGGTCTGACAAACCCTGCAATGGTCATGCCCATCTCTTCGGCCAGAAGGATGCTCTGGTGGGTGGGGGCCCCCCGGGTGGCGATGACGGGAATACCCAGCCGCCGCGCCTTGTGGAGGATCTCCGAAGATACCCTGCCCGTTCCCATCAGCACCAGGTTGTCCGTGGGGGTGCCTGACATGAGCAGGGTGCCGATCACCTTGTCCACGGCATTGTGCCGGCCGATGTCATCGATGTGAAATTCCGGCAATTCCCCGTTTATACTGACAGCGGCAGAATGCACCCCGCCCGTCTTTTTATGAAGTTCCGAGCATTTGGCCAGCCAGCCCATGGCATCAATGATGGCCTGCCCGCTGATCCGGATGTCTGATTCGATGGGGTGGCGGGCGGCCAGTTCCACCATGGAGGTGTACATCACCCCCTTGCCGCAGCCCGAAGTGTATACCCGCTGCCCTAAAAGCTCCGGATCGGTGAAATCCTTCACCGTTACATCCACCCGCCATTTGCGCCGATCCAGATCCCAGTCCAGGATATCTTGCGCCGACCGGATCATGCCTGAGGTAAACAGAAATCCGATCGTGTAGGCTTTAAGATGAGAGGGGGTGCACATGAGGGTGGCCACCTCATGGCCGTTCACCACAAAAGTGAGAGGCGTTTCAACGGCCACGGGACTTTTTTCGGGGGTGAGGGCACCTGCCCGGTAGCGGGTGACGGGAAGGGTAACCAGATCTTCAAGGGGCTGTTCAGTGTCCACTGCAAGTCCTTATGCTTGGATATTTAAATCAAGCTTCAATTTACCATCCCGGGTCCGGGTTTGCAATGGGGCATCAGCGCTTCGTAACTCCAGAGCATTCTTCATTTCCGGCCGGGTGTTTAATACCACAGGATGAAAGTGACGGTTGACACGGTGTGGGCCGAACGTAGATATTGTAGGTGTGCGTAATCTTGTATGCGGAGTGTGGATAAAAATGAAAATGATTGGATTCTCTATAAAATTGCCCGGGTTGGTTCTTCTTGTTTTGATAGTGACGTACGGATGCGGGGTGCAAAAATTTTCCGACATTCCGGGGGCCTCCCATAACTTTCCCCATGAAATGAAGGCTATCGAGGATGCCTTCTGGTGGAAGTGCCGGTTTAAGATTGCCTGGCCTGAAGGAGAACGGCCCAAGGGTGCCGTTGATCTGCTGCTCGCCCATGCCGTGGTTGCCCCGGTGCTGTCACAATACGGGGATAATATTCCCTATTGGCGTTTCCACAGGCGGGCGGCAAGGGATGCGGCGGGGCATCAGTTTTCCTTTCTTTTTTACGGAACCCCGAGAACGGCATCTTCGGTTTTTGACGCTGTTGAAACATCCGGGGTGTTGCACAGGGCCGTGACGGCCGGCATCGTGGAAAAGGTGATCCTGGATGATCCGGCAACTCCTGAACGCTCTGGAATTGGTGACACCAGCGATCCGAACTGGTCACCGGAAATCCAGAGGCGCTGGCCGGCATTTATCATGGGGGTCAGTTCATTTTGGCTTGGGCTGATCATTGAGGTGCAGCCCCAATCCCCGGAATCAACGGATGATATCCGTCAACTGCTTTCTGCATACCGGCAGGCCGATGCCGTGATTACGAAAAAATGGAGAAACGAGGGGCAGCACGCATTGCTTCACCACCTCAATGCCGTATTCGGATACGAGCCGATGCTGATCAGAAAGGCACTTTCCTTTTAATTTGAATTATGAGGGTGCGAGCCTGTTTTTTCCTGATAGATTCTTCCTGGCTGGTTGACAGGGGCGGGCCATCTGAATAATAATAAACATCAGAATTCTCTGGACCAAAACATATGAGCTGCAACTCACATCTTTGAGCAAGGACGTGACTATGGCATTAATTGTATTGGCAGACGACGACCGGGACGTAAGGGCCTTCCTGAAGGATATTCTCGAAGACCGGGGGGATGACTGCCTTGCTTGCTCCAATGGGGATGATGCCCTGGATGCCCTGCGGGCCAACCCCGGGGCCGTTATGCTGATTTCCGATATTTCCATGCCGGCCAGCGACGGCAGGGATGTCATGCAGATCCTTCGGAACGGGCCGCCCCGGTTCCGGACCCTGCCCGTGATTCTGATTTCAGGGCTTGTACCGGAGCAGACCATGGACGAGCAGTTGAAGGACCGAAGGTGTCGGTTTCTTAAAAAACCCTTCCTTCCCAATGAATTATACGCGGTCATGGATGAGCTGCTGGCCGGGCCCGGATAAATGGCTGTTTTTGATCGCATCCGCCGTGACCCCGCAGATGGGTGATAATTATGATTGAATCCTCCGACATGCATAGGATTATGTCCGGCCCCTATCATCTGAACACCTATGTCCTGGTGTGTGAAGACACCTGTCAATGCCTTATAATCGATCCCGGCGGCAGGGCGGAGGATCTGGCCCAATATCTGAATTCCCGGGGGCTGACCCCGGCCCTAGTGTTGCTCACCCACGGCCATGCAGACCAGTTCTTTGTGTGTGAATCGTTTAAAATGATCTGGAACATTCCCTACTGCCTCCACAGGGCAGATGATGAATTTTTCCGTGATCCGGATGTCAGGACCGCTATCCGAAACGCCGTGGGTCTACCGCCGCCTCATCCTGCGGACAGACCCCTGGATCACGGGGATCAACTCCGCTTTGGCAACCAGACGGCATCCTTTATTCATACCCCGGGCCATACACCGGGATCCTCCTGTATTTTATGGAAGAACCGCCTTTTTACAGGAGACACCCTTTTTGTGGGGGAGGCCGGCCGGACCGACCTGCCCGGCGGTGACCTTAACACCATGATCTCTTCCATACGGGACAGGATTCTGCCCCTGCCGCCGCAGACCCTTATTTTTCCCGGGCACCATCATCCGGGTACCGCGGAATCCACTAATCTGGAGAGGGAGATGGCAGAAAATATTTATATAACGGATTTCATATTGGATCCCTGACAACGGACGGGTCAAAATAGCCGGTACCAAATCTTTTATACCGTACACAAAATCTCCACAATTTCACTGGGTTGATCCCGGGAAAAAGGAGCACTATTTTTATCCCATGAATACTGAACATGCGAAATCCAATGCCGACCTGGTCCCCATCATCCTGGAATCCATTGCGGGTATTGCCAATGAGCGGGATGTGGACCGTCTTCTTGTGAGGATGGCGGACATGGGCCGGGACCT
>CAJWHT010000062.1 GCA_913041495.1 uncultured Desulfobacteraceae bacterium
ATCCCCTGGTCCAGGTGACCTTTGCCCTTCAGAATGCACCCATGGAGGCGTTGCAAATGGGAGGACTGACGATCCGGCCGGCAGATCTGGCCGCCATCACCGTCCGGATGGATCTGGAGTGCCACCTGTGGGAAGAGGACGGCGGGTTGCACGGCTTTTTCGTATATTGTACAGATCTTTTTGAACCCGCCTCCGTTGAACGGATGGCCGGACATTTTATCCGCCTTCTGTCAGATGGGGCAAGGAGGCCGGAGAAGCGTATTTCGGCCCTGTCCATTCTGGGGGCCAGAGAACGCTACCGGCTTCTGACGGAATGGAACGACACCCGGCGGGTGCTCCCCGCCGACGGATGTTTTCAGCAACTTTTTGAGACCCACGCACAAAACAATCCGGAGGCCGTTGCCCTGGTTTTCGGCGATGAGCGGGTCTCATACCGTATATTAAACCGGCGCGCCAATCAGATTGCACGCCACCTGATTTCCCGCGGTGTGGGGCCGGAGGTGATGGTGGGCGTCTGTATGGAGCGTTCGGTGGGCTTGATTGCCGGTATCCTGGGCATTTTAAAAGCCGGCGGTGTATTTTTACCCCTGGACACGGCGCATCCGGAAGCGCGCATTGAATTCATGGTCGATGATTCCCGTGTGGCGATCATCCTTTCCCAGCCCCATCTGGCAGACAAGTTTGCCGGCATGGATGTGGATGTGATCTGTCCGGATGAAGATGCTGGGGTATTGGATCAGGAGGGAAGTGATATACCGATAAGCGCCACGCCGGATAATGCTGCCTATGTCATCTACACCTCGGGTTCCACAGGGATACCCAAAGGGGTGGTCAACATTCGCCGCAGCCTGTATAACCTGGCAAACGCATCGGTAACCCCCTTGGGGTTAACTCCCCAAAGCGTCGTCCTTCAGTTTGCATCCATGAGTTTTGATGCATCTGTCCATGAAGTCGCCATGGCCCTTGGGACCGGCGCCGCCCTTTGCCTGGGAACCAGGGACAGTCTCATGCCCGGTTCCGAGTTGATTCGGCTGCTGACCGATCAGCGGGTGACCCATGCGCTATTGCCCCCGTCAGCGCTGCATGTGATGCCAAAGGCCGCCCTGCCCGATTTGAAAACACTTATTGTCGGCGGCGAGGCCTGTTCGGCGGAACTTGCAAAGCGCTGGGGACAGCGCCGGAACTTTATAAACGGATATGGCCCCACGGAAACAACAGTTATCGCATCTGTATGGAAATATAGTAAAGACTTTGGGCCGCTGCCCTTTGGCCGGCCGCCCATAGGCCGGCCATTGGACAATTACCGGCTTTATATTTTGGACAGATTCGGCAGTCCCGTTCCCGTCGGTGTACCGGGTGAACTCCACATCGGCGGCATTGGTGTGTCACGGGGCTATCTGGGCCGTCCCGGCCTGACGGCGGAACGCTTCATCCCGGACCCGTTCACGGGTACGGCCGGCGGCCGCCTCTACAAGACCGGAGATCTGTGCCGCCGGCTGCCCGACGGCAACATTGATTTTATCGGGAGAACCGATGACCAGGTCAAGATCCGCGGCTTTAGAATCGAACTCGGTGAGATCGAAACGGCTCTCTCCACCTGCCCTCAGGTGAAAATGGCTGCAGTGGTGGCCCATGAACTTACCCCCGGCGATAAACGGCTGGCGGCTTTTATATTGCCTTCCGATGACAGCTCTGGGGATATGGTTTCCCTTTTAAAGGGGCAGCTTCATGAACAATTGCCGGGCTACATGGTGCCGTCGGCCTTTGTGATTCTGGATGAGATGCCATTGACACCCAGCAAAAAGATCGACCGAAAAGCGCTGCCTGAACCGGACCTGTCCATGTCAGCCAAAGATAAGACCCCGCCCCGGACCCCGGCGGAAAAAATGACCGCATACGTATGGGCCGCTGTGCTTGGGGTGACGACGGTGGGCATCCGTGACAACTTTTTTGAGTTGGGCGGCCACTCACTGCTGGCAACCCAGGTGATTGCCAGGATCAACAGGCTGTTTTCCGCACAAGTGTCGGTCCGCGACCTTTTCGAACGCCCCACGGTTGAATCCTTTGCGGCCGGATTGGAAGTCAACCGGGCACCGGATGCGGATAAAATCCCCATGCGGCCCGATGATTCCCAATCCATACCCATGTCGTTTTCCCAGGAGCGGCTCTGGTTCCTGGACCAGCTCATCCGGGATAAACAATTGTACAATATCTCCACAACCCTGAATATCCAAGGGCCTTTGGATGCGGATGTGTTGGGCCGGGTGCTAAAAGAGATTGTTAGACGCCATGAAGTCCTGCGCACAGGGTTTGTTTCGGAAACAGGCATACCGGTGCAGCGTATCATGGCCCATGTGGATATACCGGTGGTTTTAAAGGATCTGTCCGATCTTTCGAAAGATGAAAAAGAAAATGAGATTCAGCACCTGGTAACGGCTGAAGGAAACCATCAGTTTGACCTTGCAACGCCCCCGCTGTTTCGCTGCCTGCTGATCAAAACGGGGCGTAACCGGCATCTCATGAGTTTGACCATGCATCATATCATATCGGACGGGTGGTCAATGGGGGTTTTAAACCGGGAGATCGGCGCCCTTTATGATGCATTCTCCCAGGGAAACCCCTCACCGTTGCCGGATCTTTCTGTCCAATATGCAGATTTTACATACTGGCATAGGGAACGGTGCGGCGGCGGCCTGCTGGAAACCCAGCTGAATTATTGGACGGGGCAATTGGAGGGCCTGTCCACGCTGAACCTTCACACGGACCACCCGAGACCGACGCAGTTGTCTTCAAAGGGCGATATCGTTCGGTTTCGATTGCCAACGCATCTTTCCGAAGCGCTTAAAAAACTGAGCCGAAAGGCGGGTACCACCCTTTACATGACCCTTCTGGCAGGTTTTGCCGCGGTGTTGTCCCGTTATACCGGGCAGGAAGATATCGCCGTGGGGTCCCCCATCGCCAACCGGACCCATGCGGAAACCGAAGCCTTGATCGGATGTTTTATAAATACCCTTGTGATGCGTACGGATCTGACCGGGGAACCGACATTCCGGGAACTCATGGCCCGTGTCCGGGATTTGTCCCTGGATGCCTATGCCCACCAGGACCTGCCCTTTGAACAGCTTGTGGCCCAATTGCAGCCCGAAAGGGATCACAGCCGAAATCCCCTGGTACAGGTCATGTTCGCCCTGCAAAACGCCCCCATGGAGGCCTTGCGGTTCGGCGACCTGGAGGTGAGCCGCACCGAATTGGGCAATGTGACAGTTGCCATGGATATCGAGTTGTACCTGTGGGAAGAGGGCGGCGACATCACAGGCACCCTTTTATTCAGTACTGATTTGTTCGCGCATCAGACCATGGCGCGGCTGGCGGGGCATTATGTGAACCTCCTGCAGGATGCTGTGGGCAACCCGGAAAAACACGTAGCTGACCTGGCGCTGCTGGATGAGGACCAAACCCGTCTGCTGTTAACCCGTTGGAATGACACCCAAAGGGACTATCCGCGTGACAAATGCCTCCACCACCTTTTTGAGGCGCAGGTTGCGGCAACACCTGCGGCTGAGGCCGTGGTGTTTCAAGACAGTCAACTTTCCTATGCCGCTTTGAATGCCCGGGCCAACCAACTGGGCCGTTATCTCCAAAAGTGCGGTGTGGGCCCGGATACGCTGGTGGGGATCTGCATGGCGCGTTCCATGGATATCATCGTGGGCATGCTCGGTGTTTTAAAGGCCGGCGGTGCTTACGTGCCCGTTGATCCGGAATATCCAAGGGAAAGAAAGGCCTTTATACTGGACGACACCGGGATGCAGGTGATGTTGACACAGGAACGCCTGTGCGACGCCCTGCCGGAAAGCCGTGCAGAAGTCTTTTGCCTGGACCGGGACTGGGAACGGGTTTCCGGGGAAAGCAAAGAGAATCTGCCCTGCGATACAAGGCCTGCCAACCTGGTGTACGGGATCTATACCTCCGGTACCACCGGAGAGCCAAAGGGAACACTTGTGGCGCACGGCAGCCTTGTGAATCTTATCACGGCCCAGAAGGAGGCCTTCGGGATTGATGAAAGCGACCGCATCCTTCAGTTTTCCTCTCCTAGTTTTGATGCCTCCGTGGAGCAGATCTGGCTGGCATTGTCAACGGGGGCGGCCCTGGTGCTGGTGGCCAAAGAAACCCTGCTTGATCCGGAGGTGTTCCAGGACTATATGCAACGGCACAGGATCACCCATCTGGATGCCGTTCCTTCCTTTCTCAATGCCTTTGATTTTAAGAAATCCCGTCATGTCAGGCGTATCCTGGCAAGTGCAGAGGCCTGTCCGCCGGATCTTGCCCGGCGGTTGTCCCGGGAAGTGGATTTTTACAATGTCTACGGCCTTACCGAAACAGGCGTTACCTCCATTGAATACAAAGTCGATCCGGACAGGTTCCCCGAAGGCAGGCTTCCCATCGGCCGGCCCATTGCCAATACCCTGGCCTATATCCTTGATGAGCGGCTGAACCCGGTTCCCATAGGGGTGCCCGGGGAACTGCATATCGGCGGTGCCGGCCTGGCCCGCGAATATCTTAATCGTCCTGATCTGACAGAGCAAAGATTTATCCCCAATCCCTTTGACAGTGCCTTCGGCAGCCGGCTTTATAAAACCGGTGACCTTTGCCGGTATCTGCCGGACGGTCAAATTGAGTTTCTGGGAAGAATTGACCACCAGGTGAAAATCCGCGGATTCAGGGTGGAACCGGCAGAGGTTGAATCCCGGTTGAGGGCCTGTGACGGTATTGGGGATGCCGTGGTGGTTCCCAGGGAGGATGCTGCCGGCAATCTGCAACTGGCTGCCTATCTTGTTCCGGAAACCGGAGCTGCGATACCATTCCTCCAGGATATTCAGGATGCCCTTAAGGCAACGCTTCCGGGATTTATGGTGCCTTCAGCCTTTGCTGTGCTGGATGCGCTGCCGCTGAATACCAGTGGTAAAATTGACAAAACAGCCCTTCCCGAGCCTGATACGCCCGGGGGGCAGGAAGACTACGCAGCTCCCCGTGACAATACCGAGAAGACGCTGGCAGGGATCTGGGAGCGGGTGCTGAATCTTGAAACGGTGGGAATCCACGACAACTTTTTTGACATCGGGGGCAATTCCCTGCTGTTGATGAAGGTGGTGGAGGGGATAAAAGAATCCTTTGGCCGTGATATCCCCGTTATGCGGATGTTTGAGCATCCCAATATCGATGCCCTCAGCAGATATCTGGACGGAAGCAAAGACGCAGGTGTGTCCGAAAACCCGGCGGAGTTGCACGGCCGTCCTATGGATTCGACAGATCCATTGGATCCGTCTGGTCCGTCCGGAAGGGCAACGGATATCGCCATTGTGGGCATGGCCGGGCGATTCCCCGGAGCACCGGATATCAAAAGGTTCTGGGAGAACCTGAAAGAAGGGGTTGAGTCCATTGCCGTCTTTTCGGACCGGGAACTGCTGGATGCCGGGGTTGATCCCGAAATGCTGGACCACCCCGACTATGTGCGGGCCGGCGGCACGATCCCGGATATCGAGATGTTTGACGCGGCATTTTTTGACTTCTCCCCCACGGAAGCATCGGTGACCGACCCCCAAAATCGCCTTTTTCTGGAATGTGCGTGGGAGGCACTGGAAACGGCCGGGTACAATCCCCGGAACTGCGGGGTGCCTGTCGGCGTCTATGCGGGCAAGAGCATGGACGGCTATTTTCTGGAGAACCTCCATGGGAATCCCGATATACTCAAGACGGCCGGCAGCTACCAGATATCCTTTTCAAACGGTGCTGAATTCCTGGCCACCCAAACTTCCTATAAACTGAATCTGACCGGCCCCAGCATCGGCGTGCAGACCGCCTGTTCCACCTCCCTTGTGGCAGTGCATATGGCCGTTAAAAGCATTCTGGCCGGGGACTGCGATATGGCCCTGGCCGGCGGCGCCTCCGTTTCTCCGGCCCAAACCCGGGGCTATCTGTATCAGAAGGATATGATCGCGTCACCGGACGGCCACTGCAGGGCCTTTGACGCGGATGCAAAGGGAACTGTCCAGGGCAATGGCGTCGGCGTGGTGGTATTGAAACGGCTGGCCGATGCCGTATCGGACGGCGACATGATTTACGCGGTTATCAAGGGCTCTGCCGTAAACAATGACGGACGTGCCAAGATCGGTTTCACCGCTCCTAGTATTGATGGACAGGCATCGGTCATCGCCGCTGCCCAGTCTGCGGCGGGCATTTCGCCGGACACCCTGCGGTTTATAGAAGCCCATGGAACAGCTACCCCCTTAGGTGATCCGGTGGAGGTTGCCGCCCTCACCCGGGCATTTCGGAAAAGCACCGTCAAAACCGGGTTCTGTGCCATGGGGTCACTGAAAACGAATATCGGCCATCTGGATGCTGCCGCAGGGGTTGCCGGCCTGATCAAAACGGTGCTTTCCCTGCATCACCGGATGCTTCCCCCCAGCCTCCATTTCAAAGTCCCCAATCCGGACATCGATTTTGCCGCAAGTCCGTTTTACGTGAATGACAAACTGGATGCGCTGGAAACAGGGGAGACGCCGCTGCGCGCCGGTGTGAGTTCCTTTGGTATCGGCGGCACCAATGCGCACCTGGTCCTTGAAGAGGCGCCAAAAGCCAAAATACCGGCGGCATCCCGGGGGCTCAATTTGTTGATGCTCTCCGCCAAAACCGATGATGCCCTGGATGCCATGATCGAAAATCTGGCAGATCATTTACATCACCATCCGGATATTGATTTGCCGGATGTGGCCTATACCCTCTGGGTGGGCAGGGAAACATTTGCGCACAGGGCCTTTGTTGTGTGCCGGGATACGGGGGAAGCCGTGGAGAAACTCCGGTCGGCCGGGGGCGTATTCAGAGGGCATGCGGGTTCAGAAGACTCCCCCTTCCTTGAAGCAAACCAGGTGGATACCGCTTCGGCCGCAGACCTTGAAACCCTCGGCAAACGTTGGATTGCCGGCGAAAAGATCCATTGGCAGGCGTTCTTTGGCGATCAGGTATCAAAACGTGTGCCCCTGCCCACTTATCCGTTTGAACGGCGGCGGCACTGGGTTGAACGGCCCGGAAAGCCTGTTGAGGTCATTGACGGGCCTGTGGAAGGCCAGGGGAAAAAGGCCGATCGGAAATCAGATATTTCGGATTGGTTTTACCGGCCCGTGTGGAAACGCATGACCCGGGAAACACCGTCAGCCACGGAAAATATGGCCTGCTTGGTATTTACCGATTCCTACGGGCTGGGTGACGGATTGGTTGATGAATTGAAAACCTTCGGGCGGCATATTATCAGGGTGCAGGCGGGAGAGATATTCGAAAAGCACAACGATACCACCTATACAATAGATCCCCGTGAGGCGGACCATTACGAAACCGTGGTGATGGAACTTCAGCGCACGGGTGTTGTGCCGGGGCAGATTGTTCACCTGTGGAGCCTTACCCCGGCGAATCAGGACAAGGCAATGGCCGAGGCCGCGTCGGGGCTGACCCTCGATCATACCTTCTACAGCCTGCTTTATATCGCCCAGGCCCTGGGGAAGATCAAAGGGGCTGCTGAGATTGACGTGGCGGTGATTTCAAACGCCATGCTAAGGGTCTCCGGCGATGACGCACTCTGTCCTGAAAAATCGGTGCTGCTCGGACCGGTGCGGACCATCCGCCTGGAGTATCCCCATATCAGATGCCGCAGTATTGATGTGGGGGCAACCGCGAGGAAGCTGAGCGATGACGACGGGACACTTAATCTTGTGGCTGCGGAAATCGTTTCCGGATCACCGGATCAGGTTATTGCAATCCGGGAGGGGGAACGCTTTGTTCAGGCGTTTGAGCCTGTCCGGATCGCAGAACCCGATGAAAATATGCCGGTATTCAGGGACGGCGGCGTCTATCTTATCACCGGTGGGCTCGGTGGGATCGGCCTTACCCTGGCAGGGCACCTGGCCGAGTCCGTGCAGGCGAAACTGGTCCTGGTGGGCCATTCCGATTTTCCGCGAAAACCCCAATGGCAGGACTGGCTTGATACCCATGGCGATGAGGACCGTATCAGTCGGAAAATCAAAGCCGTCATGGACATGGAAGAGAAAGGTGCCGAGGTCCTGGTGGCCAATGCCGATGTCGCCGATACCCAGCGCATGCGGCTTGTGGTCCTGGCGGCACGAAAACGGTTCGGTGCCGTCAATGGCGTCATCCATTGCGCCGGCACCGCCGACGGCGCTCTGATCCCCCGGCGGACCCGGGCGATGACCGATGCGGTGCTGAGGCCGAAAATCACGGGCACACGGGTGCTTGATGAGGTATTGAAAGGCATAGATACGGATTTTTTCCTTCTTTGTTCCTCCCTGTCATCCGTGTCCGGCGCCGCAGGACAGGTGGCCTATTGTTCGGCCAATGCATTTCTGGATGCCTTTGCGCAGGCCAGAGAGAATAAAAACGGCTGTGCCACCGTGGCCGTTAACTGGGATGCCTGGCAGGAAGTGGGCATGGCGGCGGATTCAGCAAAACAATTCACCGCAAAAGATTCCGGCCCCGGGCCCAAAAGCTTAGAACCCATAGCCCATCCCCTGCTGCACCAGCGCTTCGACGACGGTCCGGAAAGGATACGGTATGTCAGCCGCCTGGACCCAAGGGGGCATTGGGTGCTGGATGAACACAGGGTGAACGACGGCCTTGCCATTCTCCCCGGTACGGCGTGTCTGGAACTAGCCGTGGCCGCTATCACGGACTGCGAAGATGCGGGCACGGTTGAGATCCGGGATGTCTATTTCCTGAGTCCGGTGATGGTGCCAGATGATTCGGTAAAGGACGTGCACACGACGCTTGCAGCCAAAGACGGTGGGTTCGACTTCACAATTGAAAGCCGGGATGCGTCGGGCAAAAGGAACGTACATGCAAAGGGATGGATCGGGCGCACAGCGGATGAGAACCCCCGGAAACATGATGTCGGAGATATTGAAGACGCCTGTACCCAAGAGGGCAGCATGGACTTTGCCAAAATAGATGTGCCGGCGCTGCAAGCTGGAATCGCGCATCGATACGGGCCGCGCTGGCACACCCTTCAATGGGTGAAGGCCGGCAAAGGACAGGGCTTGGCCCGCCTGAAACTTTCCGAGGCCTTTCGGCCGGATCTGTCGGATTATCTGGTTCATCCAGGCCTCTTAGATATCGGGACCAGCTTTCTGAGCATGATGGACCCGGCATTGGAGGGGCTCCCTTTTTCCTACAAACGGTTGTTGGTCAGAGGGCCGCTTACCGGCGACCTTTACAGCCATGTGAGGCTTAAGGAAACCAAAACAGGGATGCCCTGTTTCGATATCACGATAATGGATGAAGACGGCGTTGAACTGGTGGCGATTGATGCATACAATTTGCGCCCGCTAGGAGGCAGTACCCTGGCCGAAGACAATTCGGAGCCCGCCGAACCCCGGAAAAAAGAGCGCCCACGGAATGGCGGAATGCAGTTCGATCTTGGAAACGGCATAACGCCTCCGGAAGGGATCGAGGTGTTCAACCGTATCCTGGCCCATGTGGTGAACACCGGGACACCCCAGGTGCTGGTGTCAACCACCGGACAGGAATTTAGGTATGGACCAGAAAAACAATTGCAGAAAACGGCCGCCCGGTCCGGCGCCCCCATTGCCGCAACCGGACAAGATGTGGAACCGGTTCTCACAGACATATGGCAGACGTTTCTGGGTATTGAGAATGTCAGTACCCAGGATAACTTTTTTGAGTTGGGAGGCGATTCTCTGGCCGGTATTCAGATTGCAACGGAGATCGAAGAACGCCTTGGGGTCACCATTGCTGCTGCAGCACTTCTGGAAATGCCCACGATTCTGGAGCTGGCCGGGCATATTCGAGATCTGTTGGAGGAAACGTCACCAATTGAGCGCCCGGCGGCCCCCCAGATACCCGTGGTCCAGGAACGCCAGCCCAGCCCCGGGGTGTTGCCGGAGCCGGCCGGGGCCATCGGTTCTCCCCTTGTGCGGATTGCCCCGGAAACAACCGTCTCTCCCTTTTTCTGTGTCCACCCGGTCAGCGGGACCGTTTTCTGCTACCGGGAGCTGGTCAGCAGGCTTGAGGCCACCCGCCCCTTTTATGCCCTACAGGCGTCGGGAATCAATAAAGAAGAAGAGATCTTTACCCGGGCCGAGGACATGGCCGCCTATTATGTGGCTGCCATCAGGGATGTGCAAAAGGAAGGGCCATACCATATCGGCGGCTGGTCCATGGGGGGACTTTTGGCCTTTGAGATGGCCCGGCAATTGACTGCGGCAGGACAAAAGGTAGCCGTGCTCATGATGATTGACACCTATCTGCCCGCCCTGATGCTGGACATGGAAAAAAAGGCAGCCCAACAGGGGGATGATTTGTTCCTGATGATCAACGACCTGGAAAATCTGTTGGGTAAACCGATTCCCATAAAAAGCTATGAATTGAAAGAACACCATGGCGATGCCCGTATTGCCTATGCGTTGAACAGGATACTTGAGATGGACGTCATGCCCTCCGGAACTGATTTTCCACAGATGAAACGGTATTATGAGGTCCTTACGGCCAACAGCCGTGCCATGGAAAATTATACGCCCCGGATGTATGACGGGGAAACGTATTTTTTCAGTTCGGCAGAAAAGATCATGGCACCAAAAGATCCCGGGCTTGGGTGGGGTGAATTCGTCTCCGGTGACAAATTCCGTGTGGAGCAGATTCCAGGAAACCACTACTCAATGCTTAAACCTCCCAATGTATCGGTGTTGGCCAATGCGATGACCCAGGTGCTCCACCGGGTTGACAAAAGTGTAGGGCCTGATGTGTCCTCTGACTCAAAACGCCTGAAACAGGTGGCGAAACGGGTGAATTAGACCGGGATGATAATTTCAATAGAATACGTTTTTCGGTTGTTATCGCCTGTTTTTTTTGATAACACTCAATTACTTCGGTTATTACTGAATTCCTACATACGGAGGGGAGAACTATTGCCGTCTTTGCCCACGTTGAATAAATATTCCCCCCGTTTCAAGCCGGATATTTCGTGGGGCGTATCGGAGAATTGCTTCCGGATAAAAGGGTTTCAATGACATTGCAGTTTCATACGAAAATAAATTGGAAGGTGGTGTCGGTGTTTCTGGGGGCAACGGCGCTTTACCTTGTGCTGGCAAGCCCCTTTGAAACGGACAGGAGCGCTTGGGAATTTTACGACCAGATGGTATTGGGTTACGAAATGATTCAGGACATTGAATTGTCAGAGCTAGAGGATGAATTCCAAACCGTGGTGTCGGAGCGGAACGACTGCTATAGAGGACTTTCCAATCTTTCAGCGCGTCTGTCGGTATGCCGGAAGCAATATCTGACCGATATCCTTGCATTGGCACGGCAGAATATAAAGTCCTCCCCCAGCATGGGCAAGTTTTTGCTCTGTGTCCAGGAGTGTCCATTGTCCTATTCCATGTGCAGGGGAACGGTAACCGATGAGGTTGATCCGGATGCGGACTGCACGTTGAACGAGGTCAAATGCATCGAAGGATGCCTTGACCTCTACTGGCGCGGAAACTGAAATAAACCATGAACGCACTATTGCCAGGATGCCTTTTAAAAGGTTATAATTGATGAATATTAAGCAAATTGTCAGGGATAATGTCGGATGGATCATCACCGGGCTGCTGATCCTGTTGTTTCTCCTGCTCTTTTTCTGGGAGAGAATTTTTATCTCAATCTATCCCGGACAGGCTGGGGTCCTTTACAGGCGCCTTTTCAACGACGGGACGGATATCCAAAAGGTCTACCCTGAGGGCCTGAGTATTATTCTGCCCTGGAATAAGATGTTTATCTACAATGTTCGTGTTCAGGAGAAAAAGCAGACCGTTAACGTTCTGAGCCAGAACGGGCTGACCATTCAGGTAAACGTCTCCGTGCGTTACTATCTGGACAAGGAAAAAACACCGATCCTCCACCAGAAAGTAGGGCCGGATTTTGAGCGGAAGATTATTATTCCGTCAACCATCTCCTCGGTCAGGGAGGTGGTGGGTGAATATCTTCCCGAAGAACTTTACACCACGGCGCGGCATATCATTCAGGATAAACTGCTCATTGAGGTGGTGGAAGAGACAGGGCGGATTCCCATCGTTTATGATGCCTTGATTGTGGAAAACATAAAGCTGCCCGATCTGATCAATTCGGCCATTGAGGCCAAGCTGCGCCAGCAACAGCGATTTCTGGAATACAAGTACAAAATTAAGCAGGCAGAGGCCGAAATTACCCGGAAGGAGAACGAAGCCATCGGTATTCAGCAATATCAGAATATCATAAAAACAAGCCTGACCCCGGATCTGCTGAAATGGAAGGGGATCATGGCAACCCTTGAACTGGCCAAGTCTCCCAACAGCAAAGTTGTGGTCGTGGGCGGCGGCGAAGGGGGACTGCCCATCATATTTAACGCAGAAGGCGCCCTTAATACAACGGCGCAACCGGATACGCAAGATTATCCGTTGCCCGGGTTTCACAAGGTGAAAGATAAAGATAAGGAAGAAGATGCCGTGGACGGGGAGGAAAAAGACACCCCGGCATCCGGATCTCATTTCCAGAGCCAGAGCAGTCAGATGCAGAGCAGCCAGATACACAGTGGCCAAAGCGACGGCGGCCAAAACTTAAGTGGTCAGGCTCACGACGATCAGTACACATCAAAGCAGTATGCATCCGGTCTGAGCGCATCTGAGTTGTCCGCAATGGAGGACCCCTCCATAAGTCATCCGGCCAAAGGCCGCTTTTTTATGGAAAATCCTTTTAGAGGCCTGCTCGGCAAAAAAGGGTCCGATGAGGACCAGACGAACGGCAAAAAAGAGCGTGCGGCTGACCAATAAGGAAAAATGGGACTGCGGCAACGCTTGGGAAGAAACTATCCGGCCGGCGTATAAACCGGTGCGGTAAACGGAGGATATCGAATAATGGGGATATTTCTAACGATTATTTTATTGAGCGCGATCGTGGCCTTGTTGGGAATCAACCGGAAATTCGGGTTTTGGGGCTACTTTTTTGCATCAATTCTCCTGACCCCACTGCTCGGACTCTGTTTGGTGGTGGCATCTGACCGTCGGCATCCTAAAGAAAAAAAGGTGCTGACTAAAGACGGCCATACTTGTACCAAGGCAACGGTTGGAAACGGTAAGGATAGTTTGGATTGAATGTATTTTTTTTAAAAATAGATTCAAAAAATTTAGGAACGTGTATTTAAACAAAGGAGGCTCGTATGGTAGCAGCAAAAGAAAAAGAAAAGGTTGAAGACGCTGTCGTGGAAGAAATCGACAAACTTGTAGAAGCAAAACGTATCATTAAAAACCGGGTGATCATATCCGCTGGCCTGGGTCTGGTTCCCGTTCCCATGGTAGATCTGGTGGGGCTTGCCACTATCCAGCTGGAAATGCTTGCCAGGTTGACCAAACTTTACGAAATTCCCTTTCGTAAAAATGTAGGCAAATCCCTGATCGCAAGCCTGGTGGGCGGTGTTCTCCCCGTCTCCGTAGTTCCGGGCACATTTTCCCTGCTCAAGGCCGTTCCCCTCATCGGGTGGGCCACTGGTGCCGCTACCATGAGTCTTCTCGGTGGTGCTGCCACATATGCAGTGGGAAAAGTGTTTGTGGCTCATTTTGAAGCCGGCGGAAATCTTCTCAACTTCGACCCCGAGGCAATGAAAGAATATTTTGCCGAGCAGTTCGAAGAGGGTAAGACCGTTGCTTCCGCCGCTGGCGCCAGCGCTGGGTCCGGGGCAAAGAAGTAAGTGTTGGGTAGTATAGTTGGGACGGCTGGCTGACGTCCGTCATCGGCCAGCCGTCTCCTATTTTGAGATTTCCCGGGGGAAAATCATCACCGGGACGGCACGCAGGAAAAGCAGATTTTAAAGCGCATTGCAGATTCGGCGGTATCATTTTGTAACTAAAGGCGGTTTTGAGGTGGACAATACATGGGGCTTCAGGTCGTTCGGGTAGTCATAGAATTTTTTAATAAATTTTCTGGGGCACCAAAGGTAAAAATTGTCCTCTTCAGTATTATTTCCGGCCTGAGCTATGCCCTGGCCCTGGCCGGTATCAACGGTACGATACAACACGTTACCCAAGGCAACGATTCCCTGAAGGTCAGTCTTCTGGTGATGTTCGTTACGGCCTGCCTGGTTCATGTCTTTTTTAAAAGACGCTCGGTAAACATGGGTACCGAGGCAGCAGAGGATCTCATCCGGAAGATCAAGGTGGATATCACCGGAAAGATCCGGAACAGTGAACTTCCCTTTGTGGAAAAAATGGGAAAAGGTGCCCTGTTCACCCGGTTGACCGAGAGCACGGATGCCATTTCCCAGGGGGCGGCCCCCCTGTTTCTCATCATGGAGTCGGTGTGCTCCCTTGTGGCTGTTTTCTGCTATATCGGTTATCTGTCCATTATGGGGCTTGCTTTGATCCTGGTGGTGGGGGGCGTGATGTTTGTGGCCTACCAGCGGTATATTATAACGGCCACAAGAAAGTTCAAAGCGTCTGACGTCAAGGAGGCAGAACTCTTTGACGGTGTGAACGATATTCTATACGGGTTCAAGGAAATCCGGATAAACTACAAGAAAAACAACGATCTTTTTGCCGATATCGAATCCATATCCGAGGAAACGGCACAAAGCAAAATCGAAGCGTCAAAAGCACTGGACAACAGCGTGGTATTAACCATGGGATCTTATTTTATCATTCTCATGGCCACGGTCTTTGTTCTCCCCATTGTGGGGGTCACAGAAAAGGAAACCATCACCTCTCTTGTCTCATCCATGCTTTTTCTGTGGGGACCTTTCATCATGATTTTCATGTTATCCAGGCAATTCACCATGCTGGTGGTGGCCATCAACCATATCAATGAACTTGATGCGAAATTCGAGGGCATCTTAGCTGACCATACCGGCCCGGCACCGGTTCCGGATGCCTTTACGGATATTGAATTAAGGGGTGTTGAATATTGCTACAGGGGCAGTGACGGGGAAAAATTGTTCAAGATCGGCCCCATTGACTTTTCAGTGAAACGCGGAGAGGTTGTCTTTATCACCGGAGGCAACGGCAGCGGGAAATCAACGCTCATGAAGCTTTTGACCGGTTTATACTATCCCGAGCCCGGCGGCGGCATTTCCTTGGGAAACAAGAAAATAACCCGTGAGCGGTACCCGGAATACAGGGAACTGTTTGCAACCATTTTTACGGATTTTCATATTTTTGAAAAATTGTACGGTCTGGAAAATATTGACGGGTCCAAGGTGAATGATCTTCTCGGCCGAATGGAGATCGATCATAAGACCCAATACGTGGGGGATAAGTTTTCAAGAATCCATCTGTCCACGGGACAACGAAAACGAATCGCCTATGTCTCGGCGATGCTTGAGGATAAACAAATTTACGTATTTGACGAGTGGGCTGCGGATCAGGACCCCGAGTTCAGACAAAAATTTTACAGCCTCTTTTTGGATGATATGCGCGCCATGGGGAAAACGGTCATCGCAGTATCCCACGATGATCAATACTTTCATACGGCGGACAGGATCGTAAAAATGGAAGAAGGGAGAATCGTGGCGGCATGAAAGAGATTCTTCAATTTATAAACAAGCATATTGCGATGTCCAAGAAGATTATCTTCGCCCACGCCGTGATTGCCGGCATTTCCTATGCGTTTATCCTTAAAACCGTCAACGGCGCCATCGGGGGGGAGGAGATCTCCTCTAACCCGCGTCATTTTCTGATGCTTTTCCTGTTAATCGTCCTGCATATCCATTCCAAAAAGGTTTACATGATCAAAACCTCGGAACTGGCCGGGGAGCTTTCCAGAAAGGTCCGCATCGATATTCTGGAAAAAATCCGGTTCACGGAACTCAGGTTTCTTGAAAATATCGGCAAGGGCGAAATTTACAACCGGTTGACCGAGGACACCGGTGTGCTTTTCCGGACCATACCCTCGTTGATCATGTCCGTGGAAGGCATCGTCTCCTTTATCTCGATTTTTGTCTATATGATGTTCATCTCCCTTTCCGGTGCCATGCTCATGATTCTTCTCATGGCGGTGACGGTTGCCTTATACTCCCTTGCCTCCATGCCGGTGAAAAAGAAAATGGGGCTTGCCAAACAAAAGGAAGCCGAGCTGATTGACAGGCTCAATGACGTCCTGACCGGATTTAAGGAAATCAAGATCAACCGGGCAAAAAATGAGGCCCTTTACGAAGACTATAAATCCCTGGCCAGAGAGGTGCAGGGTCTAAAAAGCGATGCCATAAAAAAACTCAACGACACCTTCCTTTTGGTAAACGCATCATTCCTGTGCCTGATCGGCGTGATTGTGTTTCTCCTGCCCCTGGTGGATGTGATCGAAAACGACCACGTTGTCGGCCTTGCCTCGTCACTGCTTTTCCTGTGGGGACCCATGATGATGGGAATCAGCATCATGCCCCAGTATTTTCTTGTGTCGGTGTCCATGGTGAACATAGACAAGCTGAACGATCTCATTGATGGTTTTGAACGCCATATCCCTGAGGAAATGCCAAAGGCGCCCGATTTTCAGTCCATCTCCCTTGAATCGGTGGAATTTAAATATCCCGGTAAAAACGGGGATGTCCTGTTTCAGTTGGGACCGGTGGACTTTTCGTTCAAAAAGGGGGAAGTGGTCTACATCGTGGGCGGTAACGGCAGCGGGAAATCAACGCTCATGAAGCTGTTGACCGGCCTGTACTATCCGGATGCGGGGACCGTGACCGTCAACGGGGAAAAAATCGATCAGGCGGAGTTTACAACCTACAGGGAACTTTTTTCCACCGTATTTACCGATTTTTACATCTTTAAAAAACTTTATGGGCTTGAAAATATAGATGCCGGCCGGGTGAACGATCTTTTGACGACCATGGGGCTTGCAAAAAAGACGGCGTACAAAGACAACAGGTTCACCAATACAAACCTTTCCACAGGGCAGCGCAAACGCTTGGCGTATCTGGCAGGCTTGCTCGAAGACAAGGACATCTATGTCTTTGACGAGTGGGCGGCGGACCAGGATCCTGAATTCAGGAAACGGTTTTACACCTCCTTTATCCATGATATGCGCCTCTTAGGAAAAACCGTAATCGCGGTTTCCCATGATGACAGGTATTTTGATACGGCTGACAGGATTATAAAAATGGCGGAAGGAAAAGTTGTACCATTTGCCCTTCCTTGATAAAGGCGTTGGACATCGCTTAGGGTACCGGCGCCCACTTCTCTCGATGATACGGCAGACCATCCGGCAATTTTAACAATAATTTTCAATGCGTAAGATAGCCCCACAGTTGATTTGGCACAATTGGTTTGACAGGTTTTTTTCGGTACGCTTTGGGTGCCGGACGTTGGAATACAGGGGGAGAAAAGATGTCATCTAAAGTAAAATCCAAAAGAAACGACATTGCAATTATCGGCATGGCTTGCAGGTTCCCGGGTGCCGATGACTACGAGGCATTTTGGAATAACCTGGAAAAAGGTGAGTTTTCCATTCAAGAAGTTCCCCCTGAACGCTGGGACGCGGACGCTTGTTATTCGTCCGACCCGGATACCCCCAATAAAAGTGTGAGCAAATGGTACGGAGTGATCCGGAATGCAGACCGGTTTGATAACCGGTTTTTCAATATCCCCCCGGGGGAGGCCCGGTACATGGATCCGCAGCAGCGGCTGCTGCTGGAAGAGGCCTGGCATTGCATTGAAGATGCCGGCGTCCCCTTGAATGAACTTCGGGATAAACGCACGGATGTCTATGTGGGAACGGCGGACTGGGACTATATTCTGAGAACCTTGTCCGCGGATATCAATATCCATACGGTGCTCGGCAACCACAGCAGTCTGTTGGCCAACCGGATTTCCTATATGCTGGGTCTGAGCGGTACGAGTCTGACCCTTGATACCGCATGTTCCTCCTCATTGTTCGCCGCAGAAAAAGCCTGTGAGGCGCTATCATCTGCCTCTGCGGAATATGCCCTGGTGGCAAGCGCTTGTGTCCATTGTCATCCCCTTAAATATATCGCATTTTCAAAGGCGCACATTGTCAGCCCGGACGGCAGGTGCAAAACCTTTGACAGGGATGCGGACGGATTTGTCCTGGGGGACGGCGTCGGCGTCCTTTTGCTGCAGCGGTTAGATGACGCCCTCCGGGAGAAAAAGCATATCTACGGCGTCATCAAAGGTGTTGCCACCAATCACGGAGGCAGCGGTGTCACCCTCACCTCTCCGAGTACCACGGCCCAGGCTAAGGTGTTGGCAGCGGCATATGAAAAGTCGGGCCTTACGCCCGACGCCGTGGGGTATATCGAAGCCCATGGGACCGGCACCCTTATCGGAGATCCCATTGAGATTGAAGCCCTCACCAGTGTTTTCCGGCAGCACACGGATAAACGCCATTTTTGCAGCATCGGTTCCGTAAAAACAAATATCGGCCACACCGGCGGTTCCGCCGGCATGGCCGGGATCATCAAGGTCCTGACCATGATGCGTGAAGGAAAGATTCCCCCAAGCCTCCATTTCAACACCCCGAATCCGGTGATCGATTTTGAGGATTCTCCTTTCCGGGTGGCCACTGAACTTCGTTCCTGGAAGAGCGCCCCCCCGTTATACGCCGGGGTCAGTGCATTCGGGTTCGGCGGAGCCAATGCCCATATGGTGCTGGAATCGCCTCCGCAGATACCAGACCCTGAAAAAACGGGTCAAAGATGCCGCCTCTTTCTTCTTTCCGCCAAAACAGAACAGAGTCTGGCCGCATTACTGAAACGATGGAAGAAGTTCGCCGGAAACGATACGTTTGGCAGTGTCGCTGTTGACGACGTGTGTAAAACCCTCGCCACGGCCAGAGAGCAATTCCCTTACCGTTTTGGGGGGATCGTAAACGACGCCGGTGCGTTGCAGGGCTTTTTAGCGGCTGCTGCCGGGCCATTTGCCGAAACCGTTTCTCCGCAGCTGTGCCTTCGGGTCGGTGCCTGTGACTGGAACGGCTGGGAAGATCTAATCCCGCTTTTCTCCTGTCATCCTACCTTTGAGCGGGAGCTTGAACGTGTGGCCGCAGCCCTTGATAAATGGGATGCCAAGGGGGCGAAACTGCGGGGGCTTCGCCGTAAAAAGTGGACGGCAAACCATAATTTATACCGTTTTGTCACAGGATATGCCTTTTTAAAATCCCTGCTTGATACCACAGGTATCGTCCCCGATCTTCTGGCAGGAGACACCCTGTCCAAGACAAAGAAAGCGGCTGCCAACAGGCCGGCCCGTTTTTTAACCGCCCTGGCCCTGAGCGGTTCCCTGTCCCTGGACGATGCCCTGGGCCTTTTGTCCGGTAAGCTGAACCCTAAGGATATCGCATTGTCCCGGCCGGATATTGCATTTTTTGATCCGGTGGCCCAAAAGAGTGTCAGTCCGTCGCTTTTCAACAATGGTTATCTGAAAAAACTAGTAAAAAATATCTCGGTGACAAAAGACGCTGCGGCACATTACTTGTCCAAGGCGAAGTCCATGCTGGACAACCAGTTTACCTTCACAAAGTATGTGAAGCAGTGGGATGCCCTGGTCAAAGACAAGGGGCGCAGCATCCGCCGGATTATGGATGATGAAAACCGTTCCAAAGCGGAAGAACGGCTTTTTGCCGTTGTCGTTGCCGACAGTATCCGGCGGTTGAACCGTAAATGGCAGTTGTCTGAAAAACCGGTTGCCGCATCCACTGAATTTTTTGAATTTGTGGATCTTATCACCGACGCTGTCCTGCCCCGAAAGATGGCCGCAGCCCTGCTGCAGGATGCGCATCCGGATATCGGATCCGCCGTGAGGATATTGAACCGGAATCAGAAAAAAGGACTGAACGGCTCACACCGGCACACGTCAGGGAAACACCCGCTCACGGAAATAAAGGATGTGGCAGGCTGGCTGAACGGCATGGCGGATACTGAGATATGCCGCCCCGATGATATGCTCTGCTTTGATTTCGGCCGGGTGAGCCGGGGGGCAAACCAAGGCTCGAACGGGGATTTTGAAGTAGATGCGGTAGCCGTTGATATGACGGATGCCCCGGAACTCATCGTTGAAAACACGTTGCTCAAACTGTGGCTGAAAGGCGTTGATGTCGCTTTCAACAGGCTGTACCCCCAAGGGTCCTTTAAAAGAGTGCCCCTTCCCGTTTATCCCTTTAAAGGAGAATCCCATTGGCTGGCGGACACCGGGGAACAACTCCAAAGGACGGCCAAAGAAGAGACAAAACTTCATCCCCTGGTTCACCGTAATACCTCTGATCTGTCGGAACAGCGTTTCAGCGCCACTTTTACAGGGAACGAATTTTTCCTGGCGGATCATCTCGTGGAAAATCGAAAGGTGCTTCCCGGCGTGGCCCACCTGGAGATGGCCAGGTCTGCCGTGGCTATGGCTGCGGGCATTCCTGAGGACAGCACCGGACAAACCGTTATCCTGCTGAAAAATGTGGTCTGGTTAAGACCGGTTGTTTCCATGGACGGACCTACCCATGTGAACATCGGGTTGTTCCCCCTGGATTATACGGAAAACAGGGACGCGGGAGAGATCGGGTACGAGATATATGACGCTTCCGGCGATTTGTCCGCACCGGTATTCAGCCAGGGGACCGCCGTTGTGATGCCGTTGGCAGACAGGCCTTTGGCGGATATTGACGCGTTGAAAGCCCAATGCGGCAGGGCCGTGATCTCTGCTGGGGACCATTATGGCGGGCTGAAGGCGGCAGGGCTGGACCTGGGCAAAAGTTTCCGTGGGATTGACACCTTGTACGCCGGTGACGACTGTGCCCTGGCCCGGTTGGCACTGCCGGATACTGCGACGTCCACAATGACAGGTTTTTCTCTTCATCCCGGCCTTCTGGATTCGGCCTTGCAGGCGGCATCCTGCCTGTTCTCCGGGTCCGGAGACTTTGAACTTGCCATACCTTTCAGTTTAAAAACCGTTGAGATTTACAGCGGCACCACATCACCCATGTGGTCCTTTGCCAGAAAAACAGATCAAGCGCAGACCTTTGACGTTGAATTGTACGATGACTCAGGACGCCTTTGCGTGCGGGTTTACAAAATTGCTTTCAGGAAACCCCGATTTGAGGCGGACAGGGAAACGAAGACCCTTACCCTGCGTCCCCTATGGAAAGAAGAGGCGGCGGCCCCCCTGCCTGACCCGTCGTACCGCCGCCACCTGGTTCTGGCCTGTGAGATGGACGGGGTGTCCGAAAAAGACCTTGCCGATTTTTTGACAGACGCCGAGGTCCGGGTGCTTCCCGCCGCCGACAGCGAGACCGTTGACGGCCGTTTCCAGGCATATGCCATTCAGGCGTTCCAGGAGATTCAGGCCTTTATCCGGTCTGCTTCCAAAGCGGGGCCTGAAAAGAAATCCGGGAAAACACTTATCCAACTGGTGGTTACAGGTGGTGGGGAAGATCCGTGGCTTTACGGTCTTTCCGGGCTTCTCAAGACCGCCGGCCTGGAAAATCCAGGACTGGTCTGCCAGTTGATCGATATGGATCCGACCGCATCAGGGAAGGACATTCCCGGGAGTATTGGTGACAGGCTGAGGGAAAACATGGCTCATCCCGGTGACAGGATGGTGCGGTATGCAGGGGGGATACGCTGGGTCGAGCGGATTGAGGAGGTGGATACCGATACCTCCGGATTTACCCTTTCCGACGAATGTGTCTGCCTGATCACCGGCGGGCTGGGTGGCCTCGGGCTTATTTTTTCCAAAGAAATTGTTGAGCGGGTTAAACGGCCCACACTGATTCTGACGGGACGTTCCGAACCGGACAGCGAGGCAAAGGCCAAGATCGACCGGCTCAAAACGGCGGGTGCCCGGGTGGAATACCTTCAGGCCGATGTGGGTGACAAGGATGAGGTGCAAGCCTTGATCGATCATATCCGCCGTGCCTATGGCCCGTTAACCGGTGTGATACACAGCGCAGGGTGCATCCGCGATAATTTTATCCTCAATAAGTCCGTGGATGAATGTGAAAAGGTTATGGCCCCCAAGGTCCGGGGACTGGTGAACCTGGATGGGGCCACCTTAGACCAGCCCCTTGATTTTTTTGTGATTTTCTCATCCATGGCCGGCTCTCTGGGAAATATCGGCCAGGCGGACTATGCCTGTGCCAATGCCTTTGCGGGAGGTTATGCCGCCTACCGCAACCGTCTGGTGGAAGAGGGACTACGTCAGGGCAAAACGGTCTCCATTCACTGGCCCCTCTGGAAAGAGGGCGGGATGACCGTAGGGGCTGAAACCGAGGAAATGATGCGGCGGAATATGGGCATGACAGCCATGGAAACCGGGGCAGGTATCCGGGGGTTTTACCGGAGTGTTGCCGCAGGATTCCCCCACATCATGGTTATCCAGGGGGATGCTACCGCAATCCGCCGCAAACTGGTGGACTCCGCAATGGTGTCAACGGTACAGATTCCATCCCGGCAGACCCCATCCAGCGAGGTGCCCGGGGATGACGCCGCTGATAATGACCTTCGCCAGCGGATACGGGCCATGTTGATCAGGGACGTGGCTCAGGTGATGGGCATTTCCGAGGATACCATCGACGGTAATGTCGCCCTGGAAAAGTATGGGTTCGATTCCATTTCAATGACCGAGTTTACCAATACGCTGAATGCGGAGCAAAGCATTGACCTGGCACCCACGGTCTTTTTTGAATACCCTGACGTGGACAGCCTTTCGGCACATCTTGCCATGGAATACAGAACGGCGTTTTCAGGCCGCCTGGCGGGAACGGAAACGGTGCAGGCCGCTGCGTTACTACCTTTGCAAGGCGCTGTCCCGGCAGAGCGGATTGTCCGGCAAAAACGGTCCCGCTTCACAGCCCTTAAGGCGGGCCGGTCTGGGGTTTTCCCGGCGGATGAACCGGTGGCCATCGTCGGTATCAGCGGCCGGTTCCCCAAGGCCGGGGATACCGAGGCGTTCTGGGAAAATTTGGCCAAAGGGCAACACTGTATCACGGAAATCCCGGAAGACCGCTGGGACTGGAAAGCCTTTTGCGGTAACAGCGGTGCAGACGGGCGTCAGACCCCGGTTAAATGGGGCGGATTCATCGACGGGGTGGCGGAGTTCGATCCCTCATTCTTTGAAATCTCCCCCAGGGAGGCGGAGCTGATGGATCCCCAGCAGCGCCTGATGATGATCCACGTATGGAAGGCCATTGAGGATGCAGGCATCTGTCCCGGGAACCTCGCCGGTACGAAAACGGGGTTGTTCATGGGCACGGGGGGGAACCAGTACGCCGAGATTCTGGCGAAGGCCAAGGTGCCTGTGGAAGGCTATACCTCCACGGGGAGCGTCCCTTCCATCGGACCCAACCGGATGAGTTATTTTCTGGATATTCACGGCCCCAGTGAGCCTGTGGAAACCTCCTGTTCGTCTTCCCTGATTGCCATTCACCGTGCCGTGGAGGCCATGGCCAACGGCAGTTGTGATATGGCCATCGTGGGCGGGGTCAACACCATTATCACCCCGGGCTTTCACTTGAGTTTCGCCAACGCGGGTATGCTCAGCAAAGACGGCAAATGCAAGACCTTTTCCGACCAGGCGGATGGCTATGTCAGGGGAGAGGGCGTAGGCGTTCTTTTTCTAAAAAAACTGAGCCGTGCGGAACAGTCCGGTGACCATATTTACGGGGTGATTCGCAGCACTGCCGTAAATCACGGAGGACGCGCCAGTTCCCTTACCGCCCCGAATCCCAAGGCCCAGACCGAGGTGCTGGTGCAGGCATGGCGAAAAGCTGGGATAGATCCGCGCTCCATCGGCTACATCGAAGCCCACGGCACCGGTACAGTGCTTGGGGACCCCATTGAAATCGAGGCTTTGAAAGCTGCCTTTAAAGAACTCTATTCGGACAAAGGCCTGGCAGACGCGGCTGCCCCCCATTGCGGGATCGGTTCCGTCAAAAGCAACATCGGGCATACGGAACTTGCCGCAGGGGTCTCCGGGGTAATCAAGGTGCTGCTCCAGATGCAGCATAAAACCATCGTAAAAAGCCTGCATTGCGACACGGTAAATCCCTATATCCGGATTGAAAACTCACCGTTTTACATCGCCCGGGAAGCCCGGGAGTGGACGGCTCTTCAGGATGACGCTGGCCGAAGCCTTCCCAGGCGGGCCGGCGTAAGCTCCTTTGGATTCGGCGGGGCCAACGCCCATGTGGTCATCGAAGAGTATATTGACGAAAGGGCTATTGAAACTCCCATGACCGGGCCGTCGGTCTTTGTCCTCTCCGCCAAAAATGAGACCCGGCTGAGGGCGTACGCCCGGGTGATGGCGGATTTTCTGGCAGGCACCGATGCCGCCCTGGCGGATATCGCCTTTACATCCCAGACCGGCCGGGATGCCATGGATGAGCGGCTGGGCCTGGTGGCGGGGTCTGTTGAGGAACTCCGGGAAAAACTGGATCGTTTTGCCCAGGGCCGCGATGATGTGGACGGGCTGTACCACGGCAACGCAAGGCGGAACAGGGAGGCCATGACCGCCTTTGCATCGGATGATGAGCTGGTGGAGGCCGTGGATAAATGGGTGGCCCGGGGCAAATACGCAAAACTGGTCTCCTTTTGGGTCCGGGGGCTTTCATTTGACTGGCTTAGGCTCCAAGGCGACTTACGGCCCCGGCGCATCAGCCTGCCCACCTATCCTTTTGCCGGGGACCGGTATTGGATTGATGCAACATGGCAGGCCGAAGAGGGGCCTGCCATTGAATACCGGACCGGAACTGCGGCTGACGAGGCCTTTCAGGACGGCATTAAAGGCAACATGATGCTCAAACCCCGGTGGCGGGAAAAAGCCCCCGGTGCTGCGGTCAGCGGAACCCCATACACAAAACAGGTGGTTGCATTGTGCGGTGTGCGAAGGGCCGAAACGGTGAAGACCATGTTTACATCGGGCGGGTCCGCTGGCGGAAATGCCGATATGATCAATCTGGAATCCGGCACCAAAGCAAGGGCAATCCACAAGCGGTTCCGTCATTGCGCCCTGAAGTTGTTTGACCTGGTGCGGACAGCGGTCCAATCCAAACCCAAAGGCAAAGTGCTGATTCAGGTGGTGGTGGCAGGTGATGAGGATCAAAATGGGCAGTGGTTGTTTTCAGGACTGTCGGGCCTGCTGAAAACGGCTCATCTGGAAAATCCGGCCATCATCGGCCAGGTGATCGAAGTTGAGGGGGCAAAGAATTTAGGCGAGCGGCTTGCCGAAAACAGCAGGCATCCGGAAGATGGACACATCCGCTACCGCGACGGCAAACGACTTGTGGCAGGCTTTGAAGAAATTGAGGATGTGCCGGAAACACCGGCAACGGCCTGGAAAGACGGCGGGGTATATCTTATCACCGGCGGTGCCGGGGGGCTGGGGCTGATCTTTGCCGAAGATATTGCCGAACGGGTGAAAACACCCGTCCTGGTTCTTACGGGAAGGTCGATACCGAAGGCAGGCACAGAGGCACGGCTTGAAGCCATGCGGACGGCCGGTGCCCGGGTGGAATACCGGCAGTCGGATGTGACGTGCAAAGCGGATGTGGAAAAACTCATCCGGGGCATTACCGCTGATTTCGGTGGTCTGAACGGCATCGTCCATTCGGCAGGTGTTATCCGGGACAACTTTATTCTCCATAAAACCCACGAAGCGTTTGACACGGTTCTTACACCGAAAGTGATGGGAACAACCTGGCTGGACGAGGCGAGCAAAGACCTGAAACTGGATTTTTTCGTGATGTTTTCCTCCGGGGTCGGTGCCGTCGGTAATGCGGGCCAGGCGGATTATGCTACTGCCAATGCTTATATGGACGCCTATGCCCTCTATCGCCGCAGGCTGGTGAGCGACGGCAAACGGCACGGCAACAGTATTTCCATCAACTGGGCCCCCTGGAAAGCGGGGGGGATGCCCGTTGATGCGGTGGCAGAAGAGATGATGGCCCGGGGCACGGGCATCGTTGCCATGGAAACCCAAACAGGCATAAGGGCCTTCCACCGGGCACTTGACCTGGCAATACCCCGGCTCATGCCGGTGTCCGGGGACCTGACAGCAATCCGGCATCATCTGCTCGGCCAGAAAGAAGGTACCGGGAGCCGGGACCGGACCATCGGACAGGCCGGCCGCAAGGTTGTTTTCGAACAATTGGCTGAACGGACGGAACAGATGCTGACACGCCTGTTTGCCGGGATCACAAAAGTCCGCATGGCCGATATCGGCCCGGAAGAGCCCTTTGAAAGCTTCGGTATCGATTCATTTATGATCTCCCGGCTGAACGAAAGGCTGGAAGAAACATTTACCGAAATCCCAAAAACCCTGTTCTATGAGTACCGGACAATCCGGGAACTGGCCGCTTATCTGGCATCCGAATACCCCGGGCAATGTATGGATTGGGGCGGACTTGGCGAGGACCATGCGGTACCGCATCAAAGGAGTGCCCGGAAAACATCGGCGCTTCACAGCGGTCCCCGTGCCACAAGCATGGTCAGATACGATGGTGTTGAACCGTCGGAAAAGGCGCGTGAACCCATCGCCGTGATCGGCATCAGCGGGCGTTATCCCCTGGCAGACACCCTTCCGGCCTATTGGGAAAATCTGCGGTCCGGCAGGGACTGCATCCGTGAGATCCCGCCGGAACGCTGGCCCCTGGACGGTTTTTTCCACCCCGACCCCGATACCGCCGTGGCCCACGGCAAAAGTTATTGCAAGTGGGGCGGGTTCATGGACGGATTTGCGGATTTTGATCCCCTGTTTTTCAATATTTCC
>CAJWHT010000063.1 GCA_913041495.1 uncultured Desulfobacteraceae bacterium
TTACAATCATTGCGAAAGACACCCCGCCTGTGATCAATTGGCCTCCCCGGCTGCGGCCCGGGCAAGCAAGCGGTCATAATCCAGGTCCACACCGGTCTGGATCTGTTCGTAATCTTCATCCGTCAGATGCCGGAAACGCCCCTGGGGACGTAAATAATTCACCACCGGTACAGCCTCAGTTTCCAGGGTCATGCGAAAATCCTCTCCGTCATAAACTTCGTAGAGGGGAAAGACCCGGGACTGGGTGGCCAGCCGGCTGGATTCTATGGCCTTATCCGACGGGATCTTCCATCCGGATGGGCAGGGAGACAGGGCATGAATAAAGGCCGTGCCCTTCACCCGGGCCGCCGTCTCCACCTTCCGGATAAAATCCTGGGGATAGGCAATGTTGGCCGTGGCGCAGTAGGGAATCTTGTGTCCGGCCATAATCCGGATGATGTCCTTCTTGTTGCTGGCCTTGGGCTGGCTTACCGGCGTGGTGGTGGTCCAGGCTTTTTCCGGGGTGGCGGAGGAACGCTGCACCCCGGTGTTCATGTAGGCTTCGTTGTCGTAGCAGATATATATGATGTCTTCGTTGCGTTCGGCCGCGCCGGACAGGGACTGGATACCGATGTCAAAGGTGCCGCCGTCCCCGGCGAATGCCAGGACCTTGGTGTCCTGTTTTCCCCTCAGGTCCAGTCCGGCCCGGACGCCGGAGGCGGCAGCGCCGGTGGTGGCGAAGGCCGTGTGCAGCACCGGGACATTCATGGTGGTATAGGGGAAATTACCGGGAATGATGGCCCAGCAGCAGGCCGGGATAACCAACACCATATCCGGGCCGATGGCCTGAAGGGCGTGTTTCATGATGATGGTGCCGCCGCAGCCCTGGCAGGCCAGGTGGCCGGGCATCATGGGTTCGTTATGGGCAAATTCCTGTTTCATTGTTTCATTCCTTTCCAGACCGAGCCGTCCGAAGGCATTTCAGTGTCCAGGGTCTGTCGGGCCATATCCATGATATGATCGGGGGTCACGCTTCTGCCGCCTAAGCCTGCAATATAGGAAAACACCTTCGGGCTGTCCGGCAGGTTCACCAGGGCGCTTTTCAGCTCGTCGGCAAAGATGCCGCCTTTGCCCCAGGAGCAGTTGCGGTCGATGACCATCACCTTGGAGCAGCCGCCCAGGGCGTCCTGCACCGCCTTCACCGGAAACGGCCTGAAGGTCCGCATTTTCAGCAGCCCCACCCGATGGCCGTTCTCCCGCAGTTCGTCCATGACCAGGCGGGCCGGACTGGTGATGGTGGAGGAGGTGACCATGATCATGTCGGCATCGTCGCAGTTGACAGCTTCCACAAGGCCGTAAGGCCTGCCGAAGGCCTCACCGAAGTGACGGCCGGTTTCCTCGATCACGTCCAGGGCCCGGGTATGGGCCTGGTCCAGGTGGTAGCGGATTTCCATATAGTTGTCCGGCATGACCAGGGGATAAAAGGACCTTGGGGATTCCGGGTCCAGAAAAACCTCCGGGGTATAGGGCGGCAGAAAGTCATCCACGGCGTCCTGGGAAGGGATATCCACCGGTTCGTAGGTGTGGCTCAAGAAAAAGGCATCGTAGCAGATCATCACGGGCAGGCGGACCTGTTCGGCGATCATGTAAGCCTGGATAACGGAGTCCAGTACTTCCTGGTTGTCTTCCACGTACATCTGGATCCAGCCGGTGTCCCGCTGGGCCAGGGAATCCCCCTGGTCCGCCCAGATATTCCATCCCGGCGCAAGGGCCCGGTTTACATTCACCATCACGATGGGCAGCCTGGCACCGGCCGCCCAATGAAGCATTTCGTGCATCAGGGCCAGACCGTTGGCGGAACTTGCGGTAAAGGAGCGGACGCCCGCAGCCTGGGCCGCCACCACGGAGGCCATGGCGGAATGCTCGGATTCCACCTTCAGGAATTTGGCATCCAGGCTGCCGTCCCCGCACATCTCGGAGAGCTCTTCCACAATATGGGTCTGGGGGGTGATCGGATAGGCGGATATCATCTTAACCCGGGATAACTGCACCGCCCAGCTGGCCGCATGGTTTCCCATCAATACTTTTTTCATTTATCCTCCTCCATGGCCATGGCGGCTCTGGGGCATTCGTTGACGCAGATGCCGCAGCCCTTGCAGTAATCCAGATCAATGTCGTAGCCCGTGCCGTCCGCCCGTTTGATTACTGAGACATCGGGACAGAAGACCAGGCAGTTGTCGCATGCCGTGCATACCCCGCAGTGGCAGCAGCGTTCGGTCTCCCCCTGAATGGCTTTGAGGGAGAGTGATCCAGCCACTTCATCAAACCCGGCCAGTCGTTCCTGTACCGGCAGATGGGGCTGTTCGGGACGGTCGCCCCGGGTGAAATAGGCCGTGTTGAGTTTATCGTAATCCGCCACTTTTTTTGAAAGTGGGCCTGTGGTTTCACCGGTTCTGGCCATGATGTATCGGGAGGCGGAAATTCTGTCCGTACTTCCGATTGTAATCACATCCCGGGCCGCCCCGATATCAAAACCGGACAATTTACTGTCAATGGCGCAGGCCGAAGCCTTTCCCGAACCGATGGCTTCGGCGATGTTATGGTCGCCGCAGGCGGCATCCCCACCGGCGAAAATCATATCCGCCCCTGTGGCTCCCATCTTCGCGGTTTTAATTTTCCAGGTATCGCAGTCCAGGCTTTCCGGCAGCACCGACCGATCCAGGGCATCGCCGATGGCGGTGACAACGATATCTGCATTCACAACAAATTCAGAACCGTTCACGGGCACAGGTTTTCTGCGGCCTGATTCATCCGGTTCCCCCAACTGGGTTTTCAAAAACCGGACGCCGCGCAGTTTTCGATTGTCGATCACCAGATCCAGGGGCTTGGCCAGAAACTCAAACGCAACGCCTTCCTTTTCCGCCTCTAAAATCTCTTCGCCGAAGGCCGGCATCTCGGTGCGGGTGCGGTGATAGTACACGGTCACGGCATTGCCCAGGCGCCTGGCGGTCCTGGCCGCATCAATGGCGGAGTTGCCGCCGCCTATAACAATGGTGGTTTTCCCATTGCCGGCCGGAAAATCTCCCTTTGCCGTCAGCGTCAGATAACGCAGCGCATCCCAGACCGCTTCGGTTTCCTCTCCGCCTTCAAACAGCGGCCGCGGCTGATGGCAGCCGATACCGATGAAAACGGCATCGTAGCCTTCCAGGGACGACCAGGGCAGGTCTTTTCCCACTGCGGTATTGCAGCGGATCTCCACCCCCAGGGCTTCGATATCCGCAATATCCCGGTCCAGCACATCCTTGGGCAAGCGGTATGCCGGGATTCCATATCGGAGGATACCACCGGGTTTATCGGCCTTTTCAAACACCACCACCCGGTGCCCCAGTCGTGCCAGATGCCAGGCGCAGCTCAGACCCGCCGGGCCGGACCCCACCACCGCCACAGTTTTACCGGATGCCGACAGCACCGGGTGAGGGGCGTATCCCTCCCGGCCGTGTTCCGATACCGCACGCTCCACGGCGTGAATGGATATTGCCGCGTCAATCTCTTTACGGTTACATGCTGTTTCGCAGGGATGAAAGCACACCCTGCCGCAGACCGCCGTCAGCGGATTTTCCTCTTTGAGCAGGCGAAGGGCATCAGAATACTTCCCCGCTTCTGCCAGGCGGATCATGCCTTCAATATTGTTGCCGGCCGGACATCCGTTGTTGCAGGGCGGTGTCATCTGCCGGTACACAGGCTTTAGATAGCGCCAGGAACCGGTCCGGTTCCAGAGCATGGTTCCCTGGGAGATGACGGTATCCGGCACCTGGTCCAGGGTTTCATATCCGATGGTTTCCCGATGGGACATGGGTCTCCTCCCTAATTGAAAATGGTTGATGCATAGGCCGCCTCGGCGGCTGCACTGTTTTTTTCAGGCTTGATGGGAACTTCATCCCGGATGGCCCGGCACACGGCGTCTATACCCACCAGCCCGGAACTTTTGGCAAAGGCCCCGCAGATGGCGGTGTTTACAATGGGGGAAGTAGGAGAGCCAAGGCCGTGCTCTGCCGCAATGCGGGAGGCGTCCACACAGGTGACGTTGAAGGTGTCCGGTAGCTGAAGTTCATCCGGGGTCAGGGGGGTATTGATCAGGATAGCGCCGTTTTTTTTCAGGCCTGCGGTGAAGTCGATCACCTCCACCAGGGAAGGGTCAAGAACCACCACGAAATCGGGTTCGGTGACCTCGGACCGGATCAGGATCTTGCCCCGGGAAATTCTCAGGAATGCTTCCACCGGTGCCCCGCGCCGTTCCACACCGAATTTTGGAAAGGACTGTACCCAGTTGCCTTCCTCAAAGGCGGCAACCGCCAGAATCTTTGATGCGATGACCGAGCCTTGCCCGCCCCGGCCGTGTAACCGAATTTCGATCATAATGCACAACCTCCATGTCAGAGTTGTTCGATATGATCACACATAGTTTGATATCATCAAAATTGTCAAGGATTATTTTAGTCTGGCTAAAACAGGTTTGTTAAAATTAAACTTCTGAAATTATGATTTAGACGAACTGAACATAGCCGTAAACCAAAAGAAACTGGCCGCCCAGGTAAGTGGCCATGGTCAGGATACGTTCATAAGGGATCTCCCTGGCAAACCGGTTCCAGGCGTTCAGCGTATCTGAAACCATAAAAATAAGGGCGCCAATGACAACGGCGAACCCGGCAGGCAGATTCTGTGTCCCGGTGCAAAGGCCGGTGGATACCCCCATCAGGACGATCACGATAATATAGGCGGTAATGGGAACAAAAAGTGCGCCCATATATGGTTTCAGCTTTATGAAAACCACAACGCCGTAGCCGACGAAAAACAGGATACTCAGCATGCCCGGCACAGGAAGCTGCCCCAGGCTGCCCCACGCAAGAAACGCCCATACATAAAAAAGATGCCCCAGGAGAAATGCTACCAGCCCCAGTTTAAAGAACCGCCGTTTTTCATCCCTGTCCGGGATCATCAGAAAGATATCCCCCAGCCAGCCGCCGGCAAGTGCGGCTGCCATGATCCACGAAAAAGCTTCTGTGCTCATCAGATAGTAAAGCGCCAGGGCGGGCATCAACAGGGGTTTGCTCAGGTACCGGACCGGTTTGGAAGCCACGGCTTCCCCGACAAGATGGACCAGGGAAATCAACGCGAACGGCAAGGCGTACATCATTTATAGTTCTCCATTTACTGCGGTTGGTGGTTGCCCGCGGTCCGCAGGCAGGCGGATGATGAAAACGGAGCCTTTTCCCTTCGTACTCCGGGCCTCCATACTTCCGCCATGATCCTGAACCACGATAAAATAGGATACGGAAAGACCGAGTCCGGTGCCTTCATTCACAGCCTTGGTGCTGTAAAAAGGTTCGAATATCCGGTTGACCATATCCGGCTCCATGCCGGGCCCGTTGTCTTCAAACCGGATGCACACGGCACCTGGTTCTTTCCCGACTTCGATGGTAATTTCCGGACAGTCCGGGGGCGTTTCCGCCATTGCCTGGGCAGCATTCTTGATCAGGTTGAAAAAGACCTGCTGGATGTTGCTTTCATCGCAGAGCACATTCACAGGCAAGTCCGGGTATTTCCGTGTAATCCTGATTTTCCTGATATCGTATTTTTTTTCAAGGCTGTAGTCGTTCACTGCAAGTTCAACGGTTTGATCAACAATCCGGCAGATATCGTAATACTCTTTTTCAGTTGAGCGCTCGTGTACGAAATTCAGCATATTGCGAACGATCCTGGCCGCCCGTTCTCCGGTGTCATGGATGGTGTCAAGGAACCCCAGGATTCCTCTTTCTTCAAGATAAATATCAAGGGCGTCAAAGGATATGCCGGCAGCTTTAGCAGCCTTGAAGTTTGCCGGTACTGTGCCCGACAGCCTGTGTTTGATGACCTGGGCACTCTGCATCATGCCGGCAAGGGGGTTGTTGATTTCATGGGCCATCCCCGCAGCCATTCCACCGACAGTGATCATTTTCTCCGTCTGTATCATCAGGGCTTCGGCCCTTTTACGATCCGTGATATCCCGCCAGGTGGTGTAAATGACTTGCTTGTCATTGTCCAGAGACACGACGGTGAGCAACACCTCCACCGGAAATACCTCGCCGTTGGCCCGGACATGGTGCCATTCAAACCGGTGACTGCCCTTTTCAACTGCCAGGGCCATCATTTCCCCCGCCTTTGAAAAGGAATCTTTCCCGTCGGGCTGGCGGGGCGGAGAGAGTTCCGAAGGATGGGTCTGTAACAGTTGGGTTTTGTTCCTGTACCCCAGCATATCCACAGTGGCCTGGTTACAGTCCACGAATATTTCATTTTCTATGATGAGATTTGCGTCTTTGGAATACTCAAAAAGCCGCCTGTATTTTTTTTCGCTTTTTATCAGGGCGTCTTCGTAAGCGTTCCGTTCCGCAAGCATCTGATTTGCGGTCCGGGCCAGGGGAATGAATTCGGCAAAGGATATATCTTCCTCGGCCAGGGGGGTATGCGCCGTGGCGGATCGCTTGAAAAACATGCCGATCATCTCAAGGTTCCGCCCGATCTTTCTGGATAACAGCCAGGCCAACCCTGCCGAGAGCATAAGACATCCTAAAAGTCCTGCGCCTGAAATGGCTAAGAAACGAATAGTGGCGGCTTTGAGTTCCGCCTCTTTTTCTGAAATCCGGAACTCGACGGTGTCCACGTAGACATCGGTGCCGATGTACCAGTTCCAGTCCCGGACCGGCATGGCATAGGCAATCTTTTCCGCCGGCGGCCCCCCCTCTTTTCGGGGCAACGCATACCTGACATATCCGCCCCCGGCCTTTGCCGATGCAATGAGTGCCTCGATATAGCCAAATCCATTGGCATCCTGACGGTGGCGATGATTTTCACCCTTTGACGGCCCGGTGAGATGGTCTCCGCCAAAGGTACCTGCAAAAATATAATTCCCGTTCCCGAAAACATAATTTTCCAGGTAAGCAAGGACCTCGGCTTTAATCGACGCCTCCTCGTCCACCACATACTTTCCGTTGCCTATGACCCAGTCCAGTGGCGCAAAATACTTCACATAAGATATCTTGGGCACCTGGATCCCCGGTGCATCGGGCATATTCCAATAGTAGGTGGAGAATCCCTCCCCGGCAGGCGGCTTCGCCACCTTGAAAAAGTCTTTCATGATGTATTTGCCGTTGCTGTCCCTGAGATGCATCAGGTTCTTCCCCTCCAGCTCGGGGTTGTTCCTGTTGATACGTTCTGTCCCCTGCATGTCTTCGGCAAAGTAATACCCCTTGCCGTTGTCCCAGGAGGCGGCATACAGGGCATCGTGAATGAGGGAAACAATTTTTGACCGGGAATGGATGTCTTTATTCTTTTCCCAGATATAAAGCGCGGTGGCGTGGGCTTCCAGCGTTCGGGATTTCACCTCCTGCCGCACCCGTTTTTCCGCGAGGGATTTTTTATGCTCAATGTAGTGAACGGCCTGGCGGACCTGTGCCTGGACCGTATCTTTTTGCGATGCGATATAGGATTGACGGACCTGGTCAAACTCTGCTTTTCGCCCTTTGAGTTCCCCTGCCATCCACACATACGCCAGAAGACAAAACAATCCCAGATACAGAATCGTCATACTGCTCCAGAATACGGCAATCAGCCTTTTTTTCCTGCTCTTGGGTACGTGGGTCATGGCATCCTTTGCCTGGGGTTGTGACGTCATGGCGGTGCGTGTGTTTAAGTCTACCAGCGCCCTTCCCCCGGTGTCAATCGTAAAGCCTTTGCCGGTGGCCAGGAAGAGAAAAACAGGATATAATTCTTGACATTATAGTCAAAGCCCCCTAATAAAAATTTGATTATATATTTAATCACATAATATTCGGCAGACGCGCCAGGGTCATGGATTAAACGTAACTGCCGAAGAAAAGGAGACATTTATGTATGGATGGATGGGGAACATACTCCGTGTGAACCTGACCACCGGGCAATGCACCAGGGAAACGTTGGATCCTGGGGTTGCCAGAGATTACGTGGGCGGCAGGGGACTCGGTATTTATCTGCTGACAAAGGAAGGGAATCCGGAAGGGGATGCATTGGCCCCGGACAATCCCCTGATTATGGCCACAGGCCCCCTGACCGGCACGGGTGCGCCCACCGGGGCCCGGTATATGGTAATGACCAAATCCCCGCTGACAGGGGCAGTCACCTGTTCCAATTCAGGGGGCAAATTTCCCACCGAGATGAAACGGGCCGGGGTTGACGCGATTATTTTTTCCGGCCGTTCAGAAAAACCGGTTTATCTCTGGCTGGAAAACGGCGATGCGACATTACGGCCGGCCGACCATGTCTGGGGTAAAAACACCCATGAAACCACGGATACCCTGCTGGAAGAAACAGCATCCGGGGCAAAAGTGGCCTGTATCGGACCGGCCGGTGAAAAGCAGGTGTTGTTTGCCGCCATCATGAACGATAAACACAGGGCTGCGGGCCGTTCCGGCGTCGGTGCCGTTATGGGAAGCAAAAACCTGAAAGCGGTTGTGGTCAAGGGCAAGGGACGGGTCCCCCTGGCAGATCAGGAACGGTTTAAAACCTTCAATAAACAGATTCTGGACATCTTTAAAGAAGGGGTCAAGGAAACCCCGCTCGGCCTCACCGTAAACGGTACCGCAGGTGTGGTCATGGCCACCCAGAACTTCGGTGTGCTGCCCACCAAGAACTGGCAACAGGGCACCTTTGAGGGATGGGAAAAAATTCACGGCGAAGCGCTGACCAAAAAATTCTTAAAGAAGAATTCGGCCTGCTACGGATGCCCCATTGGCTGCGGCCGCCTGACCAAGGTGGATGACGAAAGGTTCCGGGGGGAAGGTGAAGGGCCGGAGTATGAAACCATTTACGCCATGGGTTCCAACTGCATGATCGACGATCTTGCCGCCATCGTCAAAGCCAATTATCTTTGCAACGAGCTGGGCCTGGACACCATCACCATGGGAGCAACCATCGCCTGCGCCATGGAGCTTGCGGATATGGGCGCCCTGACCAAAGAGCAGATGGGCAGATCCCTGTCATGGGGGGATGCCGATGCCCTGGTGGAATTGACCCGGATGACCGGGATGAGGGAAGGGTTCGGCGATTTGCTTGCCCTGGGCAGCTACCGGCTGGCTGACCGCTTTGGCCATCCTGAACTTGCGCCGGTATCAAAGAAACAGGAATTTCCGGGATACGAGCCCAGAGGCTCCCAGGCCATGGGCCTTGCCTATGCCACCTCTCCCATCGGCGGATCCCATATGAGAGGGGACCCCGCATACTTTGAACTCTTTTCCGTGCCTGAATCCATGGATCCCCATGAATGGAAAGGCAAGGCAAAGGTGACCAAGGCCTTCCAGGACCTGTCCGCCCTCATCGATTCGGCAGGCCTGTGCATCTTCTTTGCCGTCCGGAATCTTGCGGCCAAGGACCTGGGCGTCGCCCCCACCGGCATTCTGGAGTATCTGAATGCCGCCACAGGTGCGGACTACACCCTTGAAGAACTCATGGCGGCAGGAGAACGGATCATCAATGCGGAACGTTTGTTCCTGGCCCGGGCCGGATTTACCCGCAAAGATGACAGCCTGCCCGACCGGCTGACAAAAACACCGGCCCCCACCGGCCCTGCAAAGGGCATGGTCTGCCACCTGGATGAGATGCTGGAAGAGTATTACCAGGTCCAGGGCTGGACCGAGGATGGTTTTCCGGGCAGTGAGGTGCTGACTCGATTGGGCCTGGAATAACCTTTTACAATGAAAATCCACATAAAACTATATGGGGATTTAAAACGGTTTGCCCCGGACCGGGAGAATGAGTTTGATCTTGTGCTCCCGGCCGGGGCAGTCCTTTCTGATCTTTATGCCCGGATAGACATTCCGGCGGATTTGCCACATACCATCCTGATCAACGGCAGGCGGCCGGATGAGGCTGCAACCGTCAAGGACCGGGATGTGATTGTCATGTTTCCCCAGCTCTGCGGGGGATAGCCCCTTCAAAAGAAGTATTCATCGTTCACAGACAGCCCAGGGTTCCTGCACTCACCCACCTGCAATATCTATGAAAAAACAGGCGGGCATCCAACCGTCTTTCGATGGCAGGCGGTTTGCGCATCTGCCACAGCCCATAAACCGTCTGTAATCATAGTCTTTTCAAAAAATTATCAGTTGACAAGCCAAAGTAAAACGAATAAGACTGCAATATTTTATAATATTTTTCCTAATATATTTTATAAAAAGGAAGTGGCATGTTTTCACGCATCACAATTAAGGTTAAATTACTGATTTGCTTTCTTCTGGTCAGTCTTATTCCCCTGGTCATTGTTACCCAAATCGCCGTATCCAAAGCAAACACAGCAATAGAGACCCAGGTGGCATCAAAATTTGCTGCTGTGCAGCAGGCAAAAGCCGACCATATCAGGGATATCTTCAGAAAACTTGAGACCTCAATGAAAGTAATCATGAAGGATCCATATCTGCAGTCATCCATGGCGACCTTCATTGATGCGTTTGAACAAAACGGCAATACCATTGAAAACTCTGTGTGGGAAACCATGGTGGGGTTCAAGGCGCCCCCGATCAAAACCATGGCCGGGGAACAGGGATTCGGTGATCTGCTTCTTATCTCAAAGGCCGGCAACATTGTCTACTCGGTGGCCAGGGGCAAAGATCTGGGAATGAACGTCAATGACACCCAGCTTGAAAAGACCAGGCTGGCAAAAGCGTTTGGCAGAGTGCTTTCCGGCGGCGACACCACCCTTGTTTTTGCTGATTTTGAAGCCTATGCGCCTTCCGGCGGTGCACAGGCGGCCTTCATGGTGGCACGGATCATTGATACATACGATGAAGTTATCGGCGCTGTCGCCGTGCGCATTTCAGCAGACCTGTTTAACCGTGTGGTTCAACAGCGCAGTGGTATGGGAGATACCGGGGAAAGTTTCCTTGTGGGAGAAACCGCCGGCGGCCCCCGGCTTCGCAGTGACAGGGTGGTGACGCCAAAGGCGCTTGGCACATCTGAGACAGGCGCCTTTATCAACGCGGCACTTGAAGGCAGGTCCGGCACAACAATATTGTCAGATACCGGCGGTTCATCCTCTTTTGTCCGGTATGATCCCATGAATATCCCCGGTTTGAATTGGGCCCTCATCACGACAGCCCGCACCGATGAGGTGTTTTCTGCCATCAGATCTCTGCGCAACACCATATTGACGATTATTGCCGTTGTGGCCGTAGGCGTTGTCTGTTTTGCACTTGGACTGACATCCATTATTTTCAAACCGATCCAGCAGACCGTCGCCATGCTCAGGGACATTGCCGAAGGAGAGGGAGACCTGACCAGACGGATGGTTGTAAAACGGCGAGACGAAATGGGAGAAATGGCGGAGTGGTTTAATATTTTCATGGACCGGGTTCACGAAATCATCCGGGCCATTGCCGAAAACGCCACCGAGTTGAACCAGTTAGCTGCCGGCCTTTCAAGCATCTCCGGTACCATGGCGGACTCTGTTGTAAAAATTTCACAGGGGGCAGGCCAGGTGGATGTGGCCTCGGAAGATATGAGCGGCAGCATGCAACAGTTGGCAACCTCCAGTGAAGAAACCGCAGCCAATGTCAATATCGTGGCGGCAGCCACCGAAGAAATGGCAGCCACCGCCGGGGAAATCGCAACGAATACCGAGCGCGCCAGAGAAATTACTGACCAGGCCGTTGAAAATGCACGGGATGCCTCCGCACGGGTTGACCGGCTGGGGAATGCCGCAGGTGACATTTCAAAGGTCATTCAAGTAATTACCGAGATATCCGATCAGACCAACCTGCTGGCACTGAACGCCACCATTGAAGCGGCAAGGGCAGGTGACGCCGGCAAGGGTTTTGCCGTGGTGGCCGGAGAAATAAAATCCCTGGCCGCCCAGACAGCAGATGCGACCCGGCAGATTAAAACCTTGATTTCAGGCATTCAGACCGCAACCGGAGAATCGGTGGCACAGATCAGGGAAATTTTACGCGTGATCAGCGGGGTGAATGACATTGTCGTCACCATCGCCTCATCCGTTGAAGAGCAGTCCGTAACCAGCAAGGAAATAGCTGGCAATATCGCCATTGTCTCCCAGAAAAGCCAGGAGATGAATGGCAGCATGGCCGATGGGGCATCATCCGCAGAAATGGTGTCAAAAGAAATATCCCGGCTGACCTCTTCCGTGCAGGACATCTCAGGGTCAAGCGTGGATGTTAAACAGAATTCTAAACAATTGTCCGGACTGTCAGACACCCTCTATCAAATGGTGAGAAGATTTAAAATTTAGGCGGTCGCCGCCCGGTTTGACGATACGCTGCGTGACACCTGACGTTTATGCACAAAGATCAGATGCCCGGGCAAGGACAATCGCATCAGCCGGATGCCATCGGTTGGATCTCCGGCCGGGGATCGGTGCGAGACAACAAGCCCGGGTCGTCCTCTTGGAAGACCGGGTCGTCAAGTTTATCTGCTTGTGTTCCTGGCGCTGACAGATTATGATAAAAAAACAAATAGTTTTTCACAGTTCATCCGGAAAGTATAAACGTCAAAGGAAGTTGCTGGGCATTGATGAAAAGATTTCGTCCATATCGGTCTATTCTGCTTGGAATTTTCCAGGCTGTCCTGATATGGTCTGTGTCTACCATTTCAGTAACGGCATCTGAGCGGATTACAGCGGATGACCTGGAGTATTATACCGAAAATTTTCCCCCTCACAACTATATGGAAAACGGCCAGCTCAAAGGAATATCCGTGGACATCCTTGAGATGATGTGGGCGAAGCTGGGTTCCGGCAAAACACGGGCAGATATCAGTATCCTTCCCTGGGCGCGGGCAATCCGGATGCTGAAAACACATTCTGACATGGTATTGTTCGGCATGGGGTACTCTGAAGAGCGGGCGGAAAAGTTTCATTGGGTGGGTCCCTATTTTACCCATGAGCTGGCCCTTATCGGACGGGCGGATGATCCGGTCTCCATAGATCGCATTGATGATGCCCGGCATCTCACCATCGGTGTGGTCCGGCAGGATATCGGCCACCAGACCTTGATCGAGCGTTCTTTTCATCCGGATCGCATTGAGTTGTGCGACGATATCGCGCAGCTTCACCAAAAGTTTGTCCATCACCGCTTTCGCGTGGTCTGTTACGTCACCCATGCCTATTTCAACTATCTGCAGCGGCAGGATATACCCCGCCATAAATTTAAAAAGTTGTTCACCATTTCCGCTTCAAAATCCGGTTTTGGTTTCAGCCGGAAGGTCCCTTTGGATCTGATAAACAGGTTCCAGGGCGTTTTGGAACGGCTCAGGGCGGAAGGGGAGCTGGACAACGTCCTGAATCGTTACGGCATGAAATAAGCGATCTATAAAGATCAGCCGGACGCCTTTGAAGGACCGTTCCCGGAAACTGTATTCCTATACGTAGGGCGCCCCCCCCCCTGGCTCAGAAAGCATTCCACCGTGAATTAGTATTGCACAGGTGAATTATTTTCGTTATCATTCAAAAATGTTTAGCCATGAACAACTAAATGCCATTGATAAAGTGATCAAGACGCACCTGATTGATTCAGGTGTTGAAAATGTGATCTACATTGACTTGGCAGGCAATGCCATCACCCAGCAGGACAACGGAAATCAAACGCTGGATTACATGGCATTTGCCGCACTTGCAGCCGGGAACTTCGCCGCAGTGGACGCCATGGCAAAATTAATCGGGGAGTCCGAATTCTCGCTGCTGTTTCACAAAGGAACGAAATCAAGTATCCATTTCAGCAAAGTGACAGAAGATACGATCTTGATTTCCATGTTTTCCAAAACAATCTCATTGGGCCTTGTCCGGCTGAAGGTGTCGGAAGCCGTAGCAAAAATTAATGCGATTTGCGGTGCCTGACCCCATGGCGATATATTTTCATTTTTACATCTATGAGAAAGGAGCCATGGCGTGGCACTTGTAAATGTAAAAAAAAAAGAAGTTCAGATCAAAATTGTCTACTACGGTCCCGGAAGAGGCGGAAAAACAACCAATCTCGAATATATCAACCACACCTACAGGGATCAGATCAAATCCGAGATGGTCAGCCTGAAAACCCAGGATGACCGGACCCTTTTCTTTGATTTTCTCCCCTTTGATGTGGGGCGTATCAAGGGGTTCAAGGTAATCATCCAACTATATACGGTTCCTGGGCAGGTCAAGTATAATGCGACCCGAAGGCTCGTTTTAAAAGGGGTGGACGGTATTGTTTTCGTCGCTGATATCCAGCGCTTTCAACGTAAAAAGAACATCGAATCACTGAACCAGCTTTACGAAAATCTCAAAACCCATAATCTCGATCTGTTTAGCATGCCCCTGGTGATGCAGTACAACAAAATCGATCTGCTGAAACAAGGGGTGGAGGTAATACCCACAAAAACCTTGCAGCAGGATCTTAATTCGGTTCTGCGCGTCCCTGCCTTTGAAGCAAGTGCCCTTGGTGGCGGCAATGTGATGAAAACCCTGAAAAAAATCATATCCATGACGCTGGCATCCATTCAGGATCAGCTGTTTTAAGGAGGAACATTGAACCAAGAAGGCCACGCAAAAATCATATCGGCCCTGGAAGCGCTTTCAACAATCGCCGATTCATTTAAAACCGGCATATCCGGTCAGGATGCGCAGCAATTGGTTCAAACCGCGTCAGACCTCAAACAGATGCTTGTGAACCGGGATCGGCTGGCACCCGTCGGACAGATCATCTTTTCGCTTGGAAAGTTCCTGGCTGCCAACCCGTCATCAGCTCCCCAGGGCGCCGTGTCCCTTTTGGAAAAGCAATTGGCGACCTTAACCACTTTAGTTGCGGACAACAATCCGGATCCCACGGTTCAGGACCGGCTGGTGAAAGAGAGTATCGAGGATTTCAAAGCGTTCAGGGAAAGCATCAGTCTGCCGGCGCCGGACCCTAAGGATCTGGACCAGCTTAAAGCGGTTGTCCTCTCCATTGATTGGGAAATAACAAGCGGGTCCATCAGCCAGTTTAACGAAATATGCGGCCACCTGCTTCAAAAATGGAAAGACCGCCCCATTTATGTCAATCTCCTTAAAATCATGAAAAGCCTGGTGGACTATATCCGCCGTAAAAAGGCAGACGCCCATGCAGATGCCATTGATTTTTTTAAATCGGTTTTCACCGCCCTTGAAACCATGATTCAAAATCCTGAGTTGACCCCCACCGAAAGAAAGCAACTCTACAATGAGCAGATCCAGCGGTTCAACAGATTTAAAGAGATGGCTGCGTCTCCTTCGAAACACATGGCGGACAAGGACGGCCAGACGCCTTCCGGAACCCGGCAGGACATGCCCCCTGCCCTTTCCCATTTGGGTCATGGGGCAACACAAGATGATGCCGGGGCATCGGAACTGACATTGCTGGACCCGGATGCGGCGGTGGTCGAACCGGTTTCCCGGAAACAGGCCGAAGAGGATATTCAACCGGCCCTTCAGGGAAAGACAGGCGGCTCACCACACGCGTCCAACGTGATGGACGACCTTTTAAACCCCAAGGAGACAGAAGCGGATAAAATGCTGGACACCATCCACCTGATGGATGTCGGTGGGACAAACCCGGCTCACAATCCAGCCGCAATGGCCGGGGCCGATGACGCCCTCAAACCCGGTATGAGCAAGATCACGCCTTCTGTGAAAGATTCGGTACCGATACCGGAAATCGAACAGACCTTAAATGAGTTTTTTCATCTGGAAGCGGAGCCTGAAAAGGATGTAGAAGCCAAGCCGGTAACGCCCCTGGATTCTGCCGAAGATGCAGTCCCACAGGATAATGAGAAGGAGGCTGCAGGAAGGTCAGGCAGCGACCTTACCCCAGTCCTTCCCCAGGAACCTGACGAAACGGATCTGACCCGGCTGGGAAAGCTGGAAGACGCCTTTAGCCGGTTGCCGGAGGATCTTGGCGAAACCGTCCGCATGGACGTCTTGAACGATCTGGACACACTGAAAACAAAATGGATGGATGATCCCATAAAATCCAACCTCGTCAACCTGATCGACATCCTGTTTAACCGGCTATGTGCGGCCGGACTTGAACAGGATGCGGACCGGACACCGGCTGCAGAAGCTGATGATTCAGACGCCCGACCGCCCGGCCATCTTGAACCGGAGCCGGATAATTCCGTCTCCCCGGAACCGCCCCCCCAAAAAGGGATGCTGTCAAAGCTGAAACGGTTTTTCAGCTCCTGACCCGGCCCAGGCATCACATGATTGTTTTTTGTGAAGATTGCGGAAGCAAAAACAGCTTGACCGACCAATCAGCCCGGGCTCAACGGCTTATATTTACCTGCGGCCAATGCGGGTATCCCAATAATTACGCTGTTTCCGACGACCCGGCACCCAAGTTTTTACAAGCCTGTGATGACCCGGCCGGTAAATACCAGCCACTGGTTGCAGCCCTATCCGCACTGCCGGAGATAATAGGCGCCTTTGTTTTCCGTAACACCAAAGAGCTGCTTGCCTTTAAGATGCCCCAATCGATGTCCGAACGAAGCATGACAGCCATGGGAACGCTCCTGAAACAGGCATATGATGGTCCCAAGCAAGTATACGATGGGATCGGGGATATGGTAATGGTCATTGAAAAAAAAGCGGTTCTGGTTAAATCCCTGGGCCATTCCGAATTTCTTGTGGCAGTCGCCAGCCGATTTCCGCTAACAGAAGCGGCTAGAGCGGAACTGAACAGACTGACTTCCCCTTATGAAGAAAACATGACGTGAAGGTAAAAAAAAATGAACGGATTAGAGAAAATCGGCCGAATCAAAGGGATTCAAGAACTCATCCTTACAGACGGCAGCCGTGTAATCAACACCAGGGGAACAAAAAACGTTGACAGAAAAGCCCGTGCCTTATTGTGCTGCTCCGGGAACGCCGGGCAGATATCCAGGTCCGGGTATCAGTATTTGTTTTTCGAAAGAGAAAACCGGGCCCATCTCTTTGTGTTCCCCGTGGGCACGTATACATTGGGGATTATACAGGAAAAAGGGGCGGACAGCATGGTGCTGGCCCAACAGGTTGCAGCGGTATTAAAAGAGTGTGATTTTAATATGAATTAAACAGTTAGCGTTTCTTTTTCCATGATCACACCGGAGGAAATCAAGGAAAACAAGATCTTGTATACGGTAAATTCATCATATCCGCTCTGGTCAATCACCTGCCGAACCGTCCGCAAACCGTCCACACGGGACAGAACACGCCATTCGCTTGCATCCAGGTTTATTCCGTCGTTGCCCGGAACCGTTCCGGACATCTTGTAGACCAATCCCTGCGACGGGATACTTTTTTTCAATACGGACAATTCGTCAATCCGCCGGGAGGCTTCCATGATCAATTTCATGGGATTTAACCGGGCAACGATCATTCCCTGCAGGTTCAGTTCTTCATCATTATAGTCAAATTTGCCATTTTGATAAAAAAACAAATTGTAGAGAACGGTTTCCACTTGCCAGGTATTATATTTTTCCACCTTATCCAGGGAGATATACCCCTTATCCACCAATATTTTACCCAGATGCATGTTATGCGCTTTAGAAAGGTCAAGGCATTGTTCCAACTGCTGTTGGGAGATCACACCATCCGATAACAGCAGAAAACCAAGGCGGGTCTCTTTCAGGGAGGATGTGGCATAGACAATCGTACCGTTGTGGAAATAGACGCGGTTTTCATGGCTATTGCCGGTCACGGTCAATACCCCTGTTTTCTCGTCACTGCATAATAACTGAAATATACTTGCCAGCGCCAGGCCTTCAAAGTCTCCCTGGAGATTCACGGTGCACCTGCTAAATGATTCTGTTTGAATTATCTTTTAAATTTTGCCTGTTTTTGCATTTCTGCCACTCCAATATGCCATATTGAACCTGGATTTGAAATGTATTTCCCCTGTTATGGGTTGCTGGGTATCCATCTTCCTGATATATTTTTCCAAAACACTGCAATCAGTGGAAGCTCATTGTGATGTTGAGATACGATAATTTTTGATGCGGCGTGATACGTTTGTTCCCAAAAAAGGGGGTTTGGAATGATTATTGTCTGTCCCCAATGTGCCCAGCGTCACAAGGTCGATGCGGACGCCGTGCGACCTCAGCTTCTTGCCGGAAAAAAAATTATCGCTAAGTGCAGCGCCTGTAAGAACCGCTTTGCGATTCCAAAGGCCCGGCTGAAAAAGCCGGATATCTCTTCCCCTGCCCCTTCCCCAGCCCCGGATTCAGTCCAACAGAGCAAAAAAAAACACAGCAGAAAAATCTGCGTTACACTGAGCAAAGGCGGGGTGGGAAAAACCACAACATCCATCCATCTTGCGGCAGGGTTGGCCCTGGCCCGCCACAAAGTCCTGTTGGTGGATACCGACACCCAGGGCCAGTCATCCTATATGCTGGGCAAGAAGCCCTCTGCCGGGCTCAAAGAATTCTTGACAAAGGAACTTCCGGCGGAAAAGTGCATTGAAAAGGCACGGGAAAACTTGTGGCTGCTGAGCGGCGGCCGGGGTCTGGCAGGGGTGAAAAAAATCATCGATCAGAAGAGTTTTGGCGGGGAGTGGGTGTTGGCCGAAGCCATGACGGAGATCGATCATCAATACGATTTTATCATCTTCGATACAGCCCCCGGATGGGACCAGCTCATGGTCAATGTCCTATTTTATGCAGAGGAAGTGTTGATACCGGTGGCCTTAGAGGTGATGCCATTCCAAGGATTATCCGAATTCATGAAAAGCCTGGACAACATCCGCAAATATCGCAAGGAAGTGGCACTGAAGTATGTCGTTCCCACTTTTCTGGACACCCGGATCAAGGGGCCTGAAACCGTACTTTCCAAATTACAGAACCTGTATCCCGAACATGTCTGCACCCCCATTCGCTACTGCGCCTCTCTTTCAGAAGCGCCCAACACAGGCAAAACGATCTATGAATATGCACCGGGTTCAACCGCATCGGCAGATTACCGTCAATTGGTAAAAGATGTCATGGGCGAGGAGTAAAGAGATCTGTAACAGACAGGGACAAAAAGCGCTGCAGCAGTTTTATTCCATGGCACAGGGTCAATTCCCTGATCCCCAATTAATCTGATAACTCAGTTATAAAAAACAGGGTTGAGACATCCGGGAACCCGGATGGTTCAAGAAAATGCCGGCGCTGGAACCTTATGATCGCCAGGGTCAAATCCTTGTCAACCACACCGGTTATCCCGGAGTGGTATAGACCGAGTTTCTTTAGCATGGCCTGAAGCCGCCGGATCGGTTCTCCCTTAGCGCCGTTTTTATAGGTGGATATTTTCAGGCTGGGTTTCCAGAAAAGAAAAAACCGTTTCTGAAAAGGGTTCAATAAGAGCTTTTCCAATATGCGGTACCGGGTTTGGATCACTTCGGGAAATGAAGCGGAATGAATCAGCATCAGCCCGGTTTCCCTGTAGATGGTGCGGGTGACAGTGTCGAACGTTTCAGAGGCGACGGCTTCTGAGAATATGGGTTCATATTTCTCAAGATTATAGGCGGCTAAAAAATCAAGCACCTGCAGGTCTGCATCTGCATATTGGGTCTGCTCACGGCTTTTTTGGGCCGCAGATGATTCCTGGCGTTTAAGGTCTTGCTTCTTGGCAACGGCAGGTGCCTTTTGTGATTTTTTCTTATCCTGCGCCACAGTTTTCGGGGCGGTCGTATCCTTTTTCGGGGGATGGACGACTGCCGGTTCAGGCGTGGGTTTAGATACGTTCTCGTCCTGGCCTTTCCAGAAAATCAGGCCCCCACCGATCAGGATGATAGACAGTCCGACGGCGATCATTAAAAAAACGGTTTTGTTGGATTTTGAGATCTTCTTTCTTGCCGCACCTTTTTTGGCCGCATCAATTATCCCATCGCCGACATCATCCTGGCCGATGACCTGTGTACCGTTTTCAAACGCTCTTTGAAGTGCCCGGTCTACAATGCGCTTAATCTGGTCAACCCTGCCCTGGGATAAACGGTATATCTCCGGATAGGCCTCGTCTTCAATAACAATCCGATGGTCCGGTCCTGCAGCATTGAACGCATAATGGATAAAAACAATGGTCTGGTCGGCTGACAACGGCTGGTTTATATCCAGGCAAAAGCCACGAAAAAAAAGAAGATTCTGCTTATCAGAAGAAAAGGGGGGGCTGTTCAACCCGAAATGTTCCAAAAGCCCGGTGTAGCTGTTATCAGACGCGCTCATAAACGACACAAACCCCGGTGTTGCAAAACATATTCTATAGATTTCCAAATTAACAGTTGATGGTGATCTTCCTGTGTCAAACTAAAACAGAATGACGAAATTAATGCAAGACTTAATAGATCCAAAGCGCGCTTTGCAGGACTTAATTTTGCTCTGACTCTTTTTATGTTAAAAAACAGCGGTCGTAAAGTCTTTGAGAACCATTTTCGCTGTATCCCGTCCCCCCATCATTACCGGTGTATACCCTCCCCCATGGGACCATGCCGAGCAAAGATAAAGCCCCGTGACAGGTGTCCGAGACTCCAGATGCGGCATATTTCTGTCATACCCGTAAATGGCGCCACAGGTATTACCGGTATAAAAAACATTGGTCAGGGGGGTGCCGATCTCCATCACCTCGATCATGCCGGACAATCCCGGGATCAGTTTCTCTTCCACACGTTGAACAAACCGGGCGGCAATCCGTTCTTTTTCCTTGTTGTAGGCGGCTTTTTCATTTTTGAAATAATCGTCTTCATATTTTTTCCACGGATCGTAATCAGCCAGGCACATGATGGTCATGGTGGTTTTACCGGGAACGGAGTACCCTTTAAACAAGTTATCGTAAATCGTTATGCCGAGGCCGGATTCGGCCAGGTCTTTTTTTGAGAACAGCTCATGGTTCCGGGTCCGGACATGACCGGCCAGATCAATTTCATAATCATGGATATTTTCCAGGGGCCTGTTCAGTCCCAGCCAGACCACAAAGCTGGAAAAAGACGTTTGCCGTTTCTGTGTCCTTTCAACAAAAGAGGCCGATAAAAGCCCTTTTGGCAGCATGCGGTTAATGACGACCGGCACAGGGCAGTTTGCAATCACGGCTTTGGCAGGGTAGATGCGGCCGTTTGAATCTACTACCCCTGAAACGGCGTTGCCATCGTCAAGCGCTATGTGATCGGCAGGGGTGTTATAAACGATTTTACCCCCGAAGCCTTGAATGCCCTGTGCCAGGGTATCGCTTAAATCCTGAGACCGGGTTTTATAGTACTGCCCCCCGTGAACCATGTATTCTCCCGTGGCGATGGCATAAAAAAGCGCATTGATTTTTGCCGGTGGAAGTCCGTAATAGCCGGAAAATATGGACATGCACGCTTTGACATCCGGACTTGTGACATGACTGCTCATCCACTGTTCCAGCGATTGGGGGGCCAGATGTTTCATCATGGAGACTTCAAATTTTTGGCCGCCCCACAACTCTGCAATGACCTGCTCCATCTCGGTGTAAAATTCGCGGATACCTTTTTCTTCTTCCGGGAAAACCGCTGCCAGTGCTTTTTTGACCCCTTCCGGGTTTTTAGCCGGCAGTGTGACATCAAAGCTTTCGGTGACAATGCGCCGAAGCTCCGGGGCATAGGCCATATCAAGTTTGTCCCAGAGTCCCAGGTCCGTCAGGATCATCTGGGGCATGGCATGTTCGGCCACCGTAGCATGCAAAGAGACGTCAAAGGTAAAATCCTCCCGGTCAAAAGAGGTGGCATAGCCTCCCGGGATACTGTGCTGTTCAAGAAGGGTTACCCTAAACCCATATTTTGCCAGATAGGCTGCGCTGACCAGTCCTCCGAGCCCGGAACCGATTACCACAATGGGAAAATTTTTTTTATTTCGGATCTGGCCGGCCAGGGCACCCAAACCGCTCCAGTCCACGGCTGCGGCACTGGATGCGGCAACCAGGGTTTTAATAAATTTTCTGCGGGTCAAATTGCGGTGGGTTGACATGATGTCTCTCCTTTAAGTTTACGGGCGAACGATTACTGCACCTTGATTTCTATTTTGTGCTCTGCGGTATTCACTAAAATTCTTGCATCCTCAAATGCAGGCGGCCCGAATATGCCTCTGGCATTTTTGGAAAAACCGTATTTTTCGGACGGAATGCCGAACATCAATCTATCCATCTCATCATTGGTGTTTTCATCGTGAAACACCTTCACCGCATATTCACCCTGCGGCACACGAATTGTTTGCCTCACTTCATTGTTGATGATTTTAAAATTAAACCCCAAATAAGGGGTACCGTCAGAGTCATAGTTCTCCTTTGAGTTCACCACAGCGACTTTGGCCACACCCTCGGAATTTGCAAACCCGGTAATATGTATCTTAAGGTCAGCCGCGACTGTTTCTGATTTGCCGGCATAAACGGATGAACCTGTGACCATTGCCAAGATGGTAAAAAATAGTACTACGGCGATAGATTGTTTCATTTCAATGTCTCCTTATCGTGTTGGATCGAATCCGGTGTCACATCTGGTGTCATGATACAGATAGCGGAAATGATGACAATTGATTACAGACCGATGGATGGTAAAATCGATGAATGGCGGAATAAAGGGATGAGTGACGTTGTAAGGGTTCCGGTGATTTAGTATTTTTGGGTGGCGGCAAACATTAAGTATCACAGGAAGGGAAAAACAATGATCAGGTTTATTGAAGCAATCCCCATCACCTTATTTTTAGCCTATATCAGGCGCATTGATACACAGGTGCCGGAAAATTTCAAGGGGCCGTTCACCATCAGTGCTGCTGCAGCGGTACTTCTTATCTGTATTCTTGTATACAAAAAGCAGCCTTTGAACCGGCTTTTTTTAGGAATCAATCTCTATCTGATCAGTGGTGGGGCAGCGTTTATAACACATCAATACTGGCTGAACCGGATATACGATGATCTGCAGGCATCCGGAATGCTCCTCTGGATTATAGGCGTAGGCGTTGTTACCACCCTACTTAGTCCCAGGGGATTTATCAATACGGCGTCCTCAGATAAAAAACGTGTAAAAACGAAGTCACTTTTCCTGTTATTGTTTGCCTCAATCGCCTTTGCCGTGGCATTCTTGTTTCGTACAAACAAATTGTTCCCGGAATTTGTTCCTTTTGTTTGTCTTTTTTTGCTGCAAAACCATACAGAAGATAAGCTCAATAAAACGGGAAACTGGAATGGAAAAGCGTAGTACATAAAAGGATTCGGCAGTGAAACATCAAAAAGAATATGCAAAGTCCCTGGCCATCACAGCGGTGCTGGATACAGGGATAGCACTGGTTCTGCATCAGATGGTGCTCGAAGACGCCACTTTTTTAGAAGTTTTAGTTGTATCTCAGCTTACCGGTTTGTCCATCTGTTCATTTGTCCACCTGGGGCTGTTTATCAGTGACCGCGTACAGCACGGGTGGATGGGGGCTTGTATTGCGGCCGGCCTGATTTCGGGCATTGTATCGGGCGGGGTATTGAGCTGGGGATATCTGGCCATTATGCATGATCCTGATATCCCGCACTACTTCAGCCGTGTGTTTTCGCATATCGCCGTGTTTGGGGTGGTTTTCGGGGTGCCGATTATCTATTTTTTCATTTCGCGGGAAAAACTGGCTGCGTCGGAAAAGAAAATTCAGGATGAGAAGATAAAGAGGCTGACCATGGAAAAAGAAGCCGCCATGACCTCCCTGCGCCTGTTGCAGGCCCAAATAGAACCCCACTTTCTTTTTAACACCCTTTCCAACGTGATCATGCTGTTTGATATGGATGTGGAAAAGGCCAAGAAAATGCTCATTGATGTGAATGAATATCTTCGGATCTCCCTTGAAAGGACACGGCAGGAGATGATCACCTTGTCCCAGGAACTGGACCTTGTCCGGCAGTACCTGGACATTTTCAAGATCCGGATGGGAAAACGGCTTTCCTTTGAGATTAAAGACAGGACCGGACTGGATAATTTTTCATTCCCGCCGCTGATTGTTCAGCCCCTGGTGGAAAATGCAATTCAATACGGACTTGAGCCAAAGGTCGAGGGAGGGACGGTGTCCATTGACTGCTGGCAAGACAATTCAATGGTGGTCATTGAAATTTCCGATACCGGATGCGGCATTGACGAAAATGAAAGCCAGGGGGGTATCGGCATTGATAATGTCAACCGGCGGTTGTCCGCTATTTACAGACAAAAGGCGACCCTTTCTTTAACCGAGAACACGCCATGCGGCCTCAAAGCCGTGATAAAGGTGCCGATATGAAAAGCTGGCGAGCTATCGTTGCAGATGATGAAGAGAATTTAAGGATCGGGATCTGTCTGATGCTGAAAAAAATATGGCCACAGCTTGACATTGTGGCCCGGGCGGAGAATGGGACAGAGGCGCTTGCAATGATACGGGAGAAAAGACCGGATATCGCTTTCCTGGATATTCAGATGCCGGGGATGACCGGGGTGGCTGTGGCAAAAAAGATATCATCATTCTGCAAAGTGGTATTTATCACCGCCTATGACCGTTATGCTGTGGAGGCGTTTGAAAACGAGGCCGTGGACTATATATTGAAACCGGCCTCCGAACAACGGTTGCAAGTCACCATTGACCGGTTGAAAAAACAGTTAGGCCAAGGAACTACCGGCGATGGGGACGATCAGCGCATCCAAAAGGTTATCCAGGTCATGGAAAACCGTCAGGCACCTAAATACCTGCGGCTGGTCAAAGTAAAAACCGGCCCGGACCTGCGGTTCGTACCGGTATCGCAGATCCTTTATTTCAAAGCGGAAGATAAATACACCGTCGTACAGACACAGGATCATGAGTTTTTGATCAAGACACCGATAAAGGATCTGGAGGGACAGCTTGATCCCGGAAGATTTTGGCGTGTCCATCGAAGCGCCATCGTAAACATAGATCAAATCAAGGTGATCAAACGCTCTTTTACGAACCAGATGATGATCGGATTTGAGGGAATCGATCAAACCATTGCGGTCAGCCGGTCATATGAAAAGCTTTTCAAGCAGATGTAACCGAAGGCGATGGTGAGGGCCGGACCATGCAAACCTTTTCAATAAACCGTTATAATTCGGATTCACTTTTCAAGGATAAAGAATGAAACGACTAAAAATATATCAGGTAGACGCCTTTGCGGATAGTGTCTTTCAGGGCAATCCAGCGGCTGTTTGTCCTCTTGAACATTGGTTGGATGATGGAATATTACAAGCAATTGCCCAGGAAAACAATTTGGCAGAAACTGCGTTTTTCATTCCAAGGGATAATGGATTTCACATTCGTTGGTTTACGCCCACACAAGAGGTCCCTTTGTGTGGGCATGCCACACTCGCTTCGGCATTTACGATTTTTACCGAACTTGAGCCGGGACTTCAGTCGATTCAGTTTGAATCAAGAAGCGGACCGTTACAGGTTACACGTAAGGATTCATTGTTTGAAATGAATTTTCCCGCATACGCAATGACACCTTGCCCAAATCCGCCGAGTAATTTGTTAAATGGGTTGATGGGGCAACCTCAAGAAGTGTATGTTTTTGAAGACGACCCCAATTATTACGTGATCCTGGAAAATGAAGATGGCGTGAAGGATATCGTACCCGACTTGAATTTATTCGAGCAACTTCACCCATACAGTGTTGTCGTTACTGCCCCCGGAGACCGGACTGATTGTGTTTCTAGGTATTTTGCACCGAGTTATGGAATTCCCGAAGATCCCGTCACCGGATCAATCCATTGTGCGTTGGTACCATACTGGGCCAATCGTCTCCAAAAATCAAAAATACATGCGTATCAAGCCTCACAAAGAGGAGGTGACCTTTTTTGTGAATACTTGGGAGAACGGGTCCTTATAGGGGGACATGCCGTAAAATACTTAACCGGGACAGTATATATTTAACAAATATGGCACAGTACAGAATAACTGGCCGGTGGATGTGATACATACGATATGGCGCTATAGTAAAAAAGGCCCTGCTCATCGCTGTGATGAACAGGGCCTTTTGAAGAATAATCCGGCAGCGTTCTACTCTCCCACACAGTCTCCCATGCAGTACCATCGACGCTAAGGCGCTTAACTTCCGTGTTCGAGATGGGAACGGGTGTGACCACCTTGCTATAGCCACCAGATTAAAATGGCTGGATCTGAGACTTCTGACTGTTGTAAACTTACATGTCTCTGGAATCCAAAACTGGTAATTCGTTGTAGTACAGCCTATTGCGTAGCAATTGGCTTAATATATCTTGCGTTATGAGTTCGCGTCAAAGCGCTCAAAGTTATTTATGGAAAAAAGTGGCTAAGCCTCACGACCTATTAGTACCGGTTAGCTGAACATGTTACCATGCTTACACACCCGGCCTATCAACCTTGTAGTCTTCAAGGGGTCTTCAGTGATAAATCATGGGATATCTAATCTTGAAGTTGGCTTCCCGCTTAGATGCTTTCAGCGGTTATCCATACCCAACTTGGCTACCCAGCAATGCCCTTGGCAGAACAACTGGAACACCATTGGTTGGTCCATTCCGGTCCTCTCGTACTAGGAACAGATCTCCTCAAATATCCTGCGCCCACGAAAGATAGGGACCAAACTGTCTCACGACGTTTTAAACCCAGCTCACGTACCACTTTAATTGGCGAACAGCCAAACCCTTGGGACCTGCTCCAGCCCCAGGATGTGATGAGCCGACATCGAGGTGCCA
>CAJWHT010000064.1 GCA_913041495.1 uncultured Desulfobacteraceae bacterium
CCTGCCACGGATCCCAGGACCCGGTCAAAACTGTGGTCATCAATGAATTTGGCCACGGTATTGGCCGTGCCCGGACGGGTGCGGATAACGATAAGCTGGGTGTTATGGGCAATGCTGGTCACCAGGGAATCGAAAAAACCCGTATCCTTAAGTTCGGTGCGGGCAAGAGCCCATACCGTATTCCCGTTCCCGTCCTGGCCCTTGATCGCGTTGATCTTTTTCAGGGCCCGGGACACAGAGGACTGGGTGGTGTGCACCCCGCGCTCTTTCAGGGCCTCTACCAGCTGGGTTTGGTTTCCGGTAACCCCCTGGGACAGCAGCAGATGAAGTTCAGAAGCAATGGTCATGGCATCCAGTCATATTTATGCATAAAAATTAAAAAAATATGCACTTTTTATACTCTGTCCCCTTGACTATTTCAAGATTTTTCTGCATTAATAGCGGATGCTTAAAACAGGATACGCAACTTTATATATACAAGGAGTAACTAATGGCAAAGGGTAAAGTGGTTCTGGCCTATTCCGGCGGCCTTGATACGTCGGTAATTCTCAAATGGCTGCTGGAAGAAGGATACGAAGTTTTTGCCTACATGGCCAACATCGGCCAGCAGGAAGATTTCGAAACAGCCGAGAAAAAGGCCCTTAAGATCGGGGCGTCCAAGGTATTCATCGAGGACATGAGAAAAGAGTTTGTCACGGATTATATTTTCCCGGTGTACAAGGCCAACACGTTGTATGAAGGCCGTTACCTTCTGGGCACCGCCATTGCCAGACCCCTGATTGCTAAAAAGCAGATTGAAATTGCCAGGGAAGTGGGGGCGGAGTATGTCTCCCACGGCGCCACGGGCAAGGGGAACGACCAGGTCCGGTTCGAGCTTTCCTACTATGCCCTGAACCCCAAAATCAAGGTCATCGCTCCCTGGAAAAACAAGGCGTTCCTGGATGCGTTCAAGGGCCGTACCGACCTTCTGGAATATGCGGAAAAGCACGGGATTCCCACCAAGCAGACCGCATCCAAGCCGTACAGCGAAGATGACAACCTGCTCCACATCTCCCATGAGGCCGGCATACTGGAAGATCCCGGCACCATCTGCGAAGAGGGCATCTACTCCCATACCGTCAGCCCGGAAAACGCCCCGGAGACCCCCACCAACATCATCCTTGAATTCAAGGACGGCACCCCGGTCCGGGTGAAAAACCTGGAAGACGGAACGGAAAAAACAGATCCCCTGGAACTGTTCGAATACCTGAACCAGCTGGGCCGTGAAAACGGCATCGGCCGCCTGGATATGGTTGAAAACCGCTTTGTGGGCATCAAATCCAGGGGCGTTTACGAAACCCCGGGGGGCACCATCCTCCACGAAGCCCATAAGGACATCGAGGGCATCGCCATGGACCGCGAGGTCATGCGTCTGAGGGATATGCTGGCCGCCAAATACGCCGAACTGGTTTACAACGGCTTCTGGTTCAGCCCGGAAATGGAGTTCCTCATGGCCGCCATGGACAAAAGCCAGGAGGTCATCGACGGCGAGGTCACCCTCAAGCTATACAAGGGCGTGGCCTACCCCATTGCCAGGACCTCCCCCTCCTCCCTGTACAACCAGGACCTGTCCTCCATGGACATTGAGGGCGGCTACAACCAGGAAGACGCCGAAGGCTTCATCCGCATCAACGCCATCCGCCTGATGGCCCACAAAAACATCATAGATAAAAAATAATAACGCCAAAGTCTCTAAATATTATCCCCGTCCGGTGCAAACCGGACGGGGATAATAATTTCCACGTCAAGAAAATGAGAATTTTTTTCGAATTTCAAGGCGCATGATATGTTTAAACCGGAGGCGTACACGAAGTACGCCGAGGATTTAAACATATCATGCAACGAAGAAATTCGGAAAAAAGGCCATTTTCACTGCCCAACTTTTCACTGCCCAGCAATGGGGGCTACAAACTGGGATTCAGAGTCCCAAGGAAAAAGAATCCAGGTATCCTGGCTCACCTCGGTCACATGGGCATCCACCAGGGGTTTGCCCGCAGGCTTGGCATACACCGTGGCAAAATAGGCCTTGGGCAGCATTTCCCGTACGATCTTTGCCGTGGAGCCGGTATCCACAAGGTCATCAATGATCAGAAGGCCCTCCCCGTCCCCTTCGATGGGCTTGAGGATGGTGGCCTCCCCCTGGGACTGCCAGTCATAGCTGGTGATGCAGATGGTGTCGATGAGGTGAATGCCCAGTTCCCGGGCAATGATGGCGGCGGGCACAAGTCCTCCGCGGGTGATGGCCACGATGCCTTTCCATTTTTTATCCGGATTGTGGAGGCGCCAGGACAGGGCCTTGGCATCCCTGTGCAGCTGGTCCCATGAAATGGGGTAACTCCGTTTATACCGGGCCGCTTTGTCTGACATTTGCCGTTTACTCCTAAATTTTGGGATCTCGTTGTATGGACTTCCGGGGCTTTTGTATTATTTTATCCGTTCAATATAATATAATGGAAAAAATTTAAAGGGGGATAAACATATCATGACCCAGCCCAACGGGCACCAACTGCAAGGCGGCTGCCTCTCCTGCGGGGGCGCGCTTTATATCAAACGGACCTGAACCAAGGTTTACCTGTGCTGCAGGGCCTGCAGCAGCCGCTATCCCGAAGACAAATACAAAGACCTTATGGATGAATACCTGGAGGAAAAACTGGCAAACGTTCCTGTAAACCGGCTCTGATTTTACACCTGTATTTTTCACGGACAAAGAGGCTGTTACAATGTTTTACATATGGAATCAGCCCATTGATTATTCACTATTATAAAAACCATATCCAGCATTTACACCTTGAAAAACAAGCTGTAAACCACCCAATTCCCCCCACTATCCTGACACCGTCTATTTACACCATGTAAAAGATTTGATAGATTGAATTTTCCATTGGAAAAACCCGTATTCACAAAACGGGTGTAAACAGGAAAAAATGCCATGCCCGATGATATTAAGAAGTATTTATTCGATTTGAACAACGCCGACTTTCTCTCCGTCTTTGACGAGTTCAGCGACGGCGTAATTGTCTCTGATCCCAACGGCATCATCGTGTATTACAACGATGCCATGTCCCGGATTGATGAACTGAACCGGGAGGATGTTATCCTTCGAAGCGTCACTGAAGTGTACGATCTCACCCCGGATAACAGCGTCATCCTCCAGTGCATTGCCAAACGCATCCCCATCATTGATCAGCCCAACTTCTACCGGACCCATATGGGGAAATTTGCCAACACCGTGCATTCGGTGTTCCCGGTGTTCAACAAACAGCAGATGGTCGGGGCCATTTGCTTTGTCCGGGACTATAACATGCTGGTGAATACCATTGCGGCGATGCCGGTACCGGATCAGAACGCCCGGTTCAATGACAGTGCCATTACCTTTGATTCCATCATCGGCGAAGATCCCGTTTTCAAGGATGCCATCCGCTCCGCACGCATGGCGTCCCAGACCCCGTCCCCGGTGATGCTATTCGGGGAGACCGGGACGGGAAAAGAACTGTTTGCCCGGGCCATCCACAACCACAGTGCCCGAAACAACCAGAAATTCACCCCGGTCAACTGTGCCGCCATTCCGGAAAACCTTCTGGAGGGGATTCTTTTCGGCACCTCAAAAGGGGCCTTTACCGGCTCTGTGAACAAAGCAGGGCTTTTTGAACGGACCTCCAAGGGCACCATATTTTTAGACGAGGTCAACTCCATGCCGGTGGGTCTCCAGGCCAAGATCCTGAGGATCGTCCAGGAGAACAAGGTGCGCCGGGTGGGGGCGCTCAAGGAAACGGAAATTGATCTGAAGATCATCAGCTCCATCAACCGGGACCCCAGAATCACCATTGCCGAAGGCACCTTGCGGTCGGACCTCTTTTACCGCCTGGGGGTTGTCTTCATCCATATCGTCCCCCTGCGCCAGCGCCTGGGGGATTTGGATATCCTGGTGGCACATTTCATCCGCAAACACAATATCCTGCTGAGTAAACAGGTGAGATCCATATCGGACAATGTCCTTGAGCTGTTCCGCATCTACAACTGGCCCGGCAATGTCCGGGAACTGGAACACGTCATCGAAGGGGCCATGAATATTGTCGGCGACGGCAATACCATCCGGATGAACCACCTCCAGTCTCATTTTTCCAACTGGTCCATCCGGAGCCGGTCCAATGAGGCAGCGCCCGCACCGGCCTTTATGCACACCCCGGCCCAAAATTTTCAGCCGCCGGAAGCATCCCCTGCCCCGGAAGTCCCCCAGCCGGATCTGAAAAAACAGGAGGCGGACAATGAAAAGGAAATCCTCACCCGGGTGATGGCCCGGCACGGCGGCAACATTTCCCAGTCCGCCAAAGCCTTAGGTATTTCCAGGCAGCTCCTCTACTATAAGATTAAAAAGTTCAAGATCGACCGGAGCCAGTTCAGCTAAACACAACGAAGTACGGGCATATCAGATAGACCGGCAAATCCATCTGTTATGCCCATTTTTTATCGCATCTGTATCTGTCCATCCTCTTTTTCCCCTGATAGGGTCATTTTAACATTTTGATCAATTATCTGATTCACAGGGAGGAAATCATGGATTATAAAGCGCTTTTAGCCGGCCGTACCCAATTGATGCAGGCCAATGCCATCCGGGAAATTCTAAAGGTCGTAGGAAGCCCGGGTATTATCTCCCTTGCCGGCGGCATCCCCTCCCCGGACAGCTTTCCCATGGAGATATTCGGTGAACTCACCGAAAAGGTCCTGGCCACATACCAATCGGGTGCCTTTCAATATGACCTGACCGAAGGCTTCATTCCCCTGCGCGAACAGGTGGCGATCCTTCTGGAACAACGGGGCATCCGTATATCTCCCGATGCCGTCAACATTACCTCCGGCTCCCAGGGGGTTCTGGATGCCGCAGCAAAGCTCATGATCTCAAAAGGGGACAAAATCGCCCTGGAAGCCCCGACCTACCTGGGGGCCATTTCCGCCTTCAACCCATACGAGCCCGAATACGTCCCCATGGAAATGGATGACGAGGGTCTCGTTCCCGACGCTCTGGAAGACACCTTGAAGCACCATGATATCAAGTTCATTTACCTGGTACCCACCTTCCAGAACCCCACCGGCCGGAGCCTGACCATGGCACGCCGGGTGAGAATTGCCGAAATCATCCAATCATACAACGCCCTGCTCATTGAGGATGATCCATACTCTGCCCTGCGCTACCGAGGAGAGGCCCTGCCTCCCATCAAAACCCTGGCACCGGAAAACGTTATCTACATCTCCACACTGTCCAAGGTATTTGCCCCGGGCCTTCGTATCGGCTTTTACGCCGCCCCCAAATTCATCCGGGAGTGGCTGGTCCTGGTCAAGCAGGGGGTGGATTTGCACACCTCCACCTTTAACCAGGCCCTGGCCGCCGAATATCTGGCCGGAGGATACCTGGACCGCCAGCTTCCCAAAATCATAGAGATATACCGCCCCCGGCAAAAAGCCATGGCAGACGCCCTTCACCGCCAATTGCCCGCAGATTTCAAGGTATCTCAATCGGACGGCGGCATGTTTCTCTGGGTCAGCGGCCCTGAGGGCCTTGACGGCCTGGCACTCTACCGCAAGGCCATTGAAAACGGTGTGGCATTTGTTCCGGGGCAGTTCTTTTTCACCGACCCTGCACAGGGGCATGAGACCATGCGGCTGAACTATACCATGGCGGATGAGGCGACCCTGGCCCGGGCCGTGGAAAAGCTTGGGGCAGCAGTGAACCAGCTTTGACAAGCACCATTTTCCCTTTCCTGTTCAAAATCGGACATTGATGTGGTAGATTGGGTTTTGTTCATGCGCGAAAGAAACAACACCCGGAGATTCTATGCTTTTTTTGACCAGGCGAGTTTTTGGCACCTGCATGATATGCCTTTTCAGTGCAGGCCTATTGTTCATCACCTTCGGCCCGGCAGCGACCGCCGCCACCAGGGCACCTTCCGTTTCCGCCCCGGATGACTTCCCGGTATATCCGGTGATCAAACCCAACGTGGACTTCTGGATTGATATCTTCACCAAGTACTCCAGAGGGGAGGGGGTGGTCCATGACGCCCGGGACCTGTCCCGCATTTACGGGACGGTCAAGCTGAATCCGGAAAATACACGGAAGGCAGCCAAGCAGAACCGGAAAGTAAAGAAAAAGGCCATTAAAAATTACAAGGCGGTGCTGACTAAGCTGGCCGCCGGCAAGGCCCCTGCCACGGCAAAGGAAAAAAAGGTGGCCGCCCTTTTCGGGGCGAATACGACCCCTTCGGTATTCAAGCGGGCCAGCCGCAATCTAAGAATCCAGACCGGCCTGAAACAGCATTTCATGGAAGGGGTGATCCGCTCCGGGGCGCTGGTGCCCGAATTCAAAAAAATATTCAAATCCTACGGCCTGCCCGAAGACCTGGTGTATCTGCCCTGCGTGGAATCATCCTTTAACGTGGCGGCCTATTCCAAATTCGGGGCCGCCGGCGTCTGGCAGTTCACCAGGAGTACCGGCCGGCTGTACATGGAAATCGGCTATGTGGTGGATGAACGGCGAGACCCCTTTATTGCCACCCATTCCGCGGCCAAACTTTTAAAGCGCAATTACGGGGAACTCAAGGACTGGTCCCTGGCCCTCACCGCATACAACCACGGACTGAACGGCATGAGGCGGGCAAAAAAACAACACAAGGCCTATCCCAAAATCTACACCAGCTACCGCAGCCGCTCCTTTAAATTCGCCTCCAGAAACTTTTATTCGGAATTCCTTGCCGCCCGGCAGGTGGCCAAGAATTATACCCGGTACTTCGGAGATATCCGCCTGGACCGGCCCGTCAGCTATACCCGGTTCAAGGTGGCAGGGTATGTGCCGGCATCCCAACTGGCGCAAAACCTGGGGCTGAGCCTTGCCGAACTCCACAAACTCAACCCGGCCCTGAGAAAACCGGTATTCGACGGCAGAAAGTATATTCCGAAAGGCTATGAACTCCGTCTGCCCAAAGGATTCACCCATGAAAGAATCACATTGGCAACGGCCGGCCTCTATTACGACAAGCAAAAGCCGAGCAAATTCCACCGGGTGAGCAAGGGAGATACGGCAGGAGCCATCGCACGAACGCACAGGGTATCCCTCAACGACCTGATCATGGCCAACGGCCTGAGCCGGCGGGCTACCATCTACGTGGGCCAGACCCTGAGAATACCTGTTGCCGGGGAGGCGATTCCAAAGAAGACCAAGCAGGCCATATCCCAGGAACACAAATCCCCAACACCCAAAAAGACGGAAGAGGCGGCGGCTGTCATGGTTGCTTCGGCAACGCCTGAAACCCAGCCGCTGCCCCCGGTCAAAAAGGCAAAGACGAAAAAAACCGCACGCCAAAAAGAAACACAGAAAAAACCTGTGCCGGAAAAGGCCGCCCCCCAAGCCACTAAACCCGAAATCGCCGTTGCTCCGGCGGCAACAAAGCCACCGGAGGTACCGGCTGACGTCAATCTTCAGGTGGTCACAAGTGATCTAAAGGTCAGAAAACTAGGGGAAAAGAAATCCTACATCCTGGGGGAAATCCACGTGGTTCCCGGGGAAACCCTGGGGCATTACGCCGACTGGCTGGGTATCCCCACCCAGAAAATAAGGACCCTGAACCGCCTGGCCTACGGCAAGCCCATCAGCATCGGCCAGGCCATCAAGCTGCCCCTGCCCGGAGCCGGCTCGACAGGGTTTGAAGAAAAACGGTTCGAATATCACCAGGAGATTCTCGAGGATTTCTTTGACTCTTACGACGTGGTGGGAACAGATACCTATGAGGTGAAATCCGGGGATACCCTGTGGACGCTTTGCGCCAACGAACTGGAGATCCCCCTGTGGCTGCTGCAAAAGTTCAATCCGACCATAAATTTCAATGCCCTTCATCCCCGGCAGCAGCTGGTATATCCCCTGGTGAATCCCAACGGGGTGTTCCCCTTGGACCATGATGGAAACCTGGACTTCAGGATTTAAGCCCCCGGATTAAAGGCCATGTTTTTTCTTTAAGCCCCTGAACTGGTCATAGGTCAGACCAAGATTGCGGGCCGCGGCTTTCTGGTTGAACCGGGCCGCGTCAAGGGCCTCGGTTAACCGGTATTTTTCCAGCAGGGCCACCGCCTCTTTCAAGGGCTGCTCCCTGAGATCCTGCCCGGGAAAAGAATCTTTCTTTTCAGATGACGGGGGAAAAGGATTTTTTTGTTCCGTTGCCGGGACGGAAGGCACTGCCGGCCCGGGAAGGCTTTCGTAGGGTGATGAAAAAGGATCAAAGGAGATCTTTTGGATCACCGGGGTGGGACTCTTGTACACCGCCCGTTCCACCACGTTTTTCAGTTCCCTGACATTGCCGGGCCAGTGATATGCCTCAAGGGCCGCCACCGCCTCAGCACTCAATTCCGGAATTTCAGACCACTCCAGCTCAAAAGCCATCCGGCCGGCAAAATGGTTTGCCAGCAGCAGGATGTCATCTTTTCGAAAGCGCAGGGGGGGCACGTAGATCACCTCAAAGGAAAGGCGATCCAGAAGATCCTGCTTGAAGGTTCCGGCCGCAGACATCCGGGACAAGTCCACATTGGCAGCCGCCACGATGCGGACATCCACCTGCACGGGACGGGAAGCCCCCACCCGTTCAAAACTGCCGTATTCCACCACCCTTAAAATTTTCTCCTGAACCTCCATGGGAATGTTGCCGATCTCATCCAAAAAGAGGGTGCCGTCGGCTGCCTGTTCAAACCGCCCGATCTGCCGGGTGCCGGCCCCGGTAAATGCCCCTTTTTCATAGCCGAACAGTTCGGAACCGATCAGCGTGGGTGTCAGGGCGGCGCAGTTCAGGGTGACCAGGGGTTTTTGCCACCTATTGGACAGGTAGTGCAGGCGGGCGGCTGCCAGTTCCTTTCCCGTTCCCCGCTCCCCTAAAATCAGCACCGGCCGGTCAATGGGGGCCACCTGAGAAATTTGCTCCTGGAAGGATAAAAAGGCTTCGGACTGCCCGAGGGCTTCCGACATGGAGACGGGTTTGGTCCTAGAATCGTTTACATCCGTATACGTCATGGGGGATCCTTTGGGCCGACGGCCGGAAAAAATGGTTAATATCGCCAACTATTGGCACAATATACCACAACAGACTTTCCAAATCAATTCCATCAACCCGCTGAAAATAAAGGCAATTCAACCAAGGCCATCACATGGCACGCTTTCTGCTCTTTCAGATCCCCAAGAACAAACCGATACATCAGAGACATATAACCGAACAAAGGAGACAGACCATGGGTATTTTTACCAGATTCAAAGACATCGTCAATTCCAATATCAACTCCATGCTGGACCAGGCGGAAGATCCTGAAAAAATGATCAAACTCATGATCCGGGAAATGGAAGACACCTTGATCGAACTCAAATCCTCCTGTGCCAACACCATTGCCAACCACAAAAAGGTGGAACGCCTGCTGGAGGATACCCGGGACCGCGAAGCATTCTGGACAGAAAAGGCGGAACTGGCCGTTGCCAAGGGAAGGGATGATCTGGCCCGGCAGGCCCTGCTGGAAAAACGAAGGTTCACCCAGCGGGTGGAGGCGGTTGAAGAAGAACTCACCGATCTGAACGCCATTGTGGAACAGTACCGGGATGACATCCAGGAGTTGGAGAACAAACTGAAATCCGCCAGGGAAAAACAGCGCCTCCTGGTCCAGCGCCATATCCGTGCCCAGCGCAAGAAAAAAGCCCAGGAAGAAATCCGCCGGGTGGACTCCGCCGAAGTCCTCCAGAAATTCGACGAGATGGAGAACCACATCGAACGGATGGAGGCCGAAGCAGACATGGTGAACTTCGGCAAAAAATCCACCCTGGAAGAGGCCTTTGAAGACCTGGCCGCGGACGATGACATCGAGAAAGAACTGTCCGCCTTAAAATCCTCCCAATCCAAAAAGAATGATGATACTAAATAACGGCCATGGGCCGCCCTTGAATGTTATTCGGCGTGCCCACAACGAACTATGAAAGATTCCGCCTGGTTGTGTGGTTCTTTCATATAAAAATCATGAATGGTTCCCACTTAGGAGGAGGTAATTTCACATGCACGGCGCAATGATCGTAGCAATCTGTATCGGCGGAGGCATCCTGACGCTCGCCACCCTGGGCCTGATCATCATCGGTATCATCCGGGCCGCCAAAACCGGCGGCATATCCAAGAAGGAACGGCAGACCCACGCTGAAGAGACCAAGATGATTCAGGACATCTTCAACAGCCTGTCCAAAATGGAGGAACGGGTGGAAGCGCTGGAAACCATACTCATCGAACGCCAGAGAAAGTCACCATAGCAGGTGAGGCATCCGGCAAACCGGACCGGCAGCCACGAAAAAATCCAAAGGTGCTGCCCGGTCCGGGCCGGAAGAAAGGAAAATCATGAGATACCATCATAAAAAAAGAAAATACGGCGGTTTCAGACACAGCCAGGGCCACTACAGGCGGTTCAGGGAGAGGATGAACATCCTGACGGCCACCAACGGGATCTACAGATCCAGGCAGGGCATCTTCATGGGGGTCTGCCGGGGGCTGGCCGAGCATTTCGATATCTCGGTATTCTGGACCCGGGCCATTGTCTTGGGCCTGTTTCTGTTCACGGGATTCTGGCCGGCGGGCGTCCTCTACATCGTGGCCGGCCTGCTGCTGAAACCGGAACCTGTGATGCCCCTGGAAAATGAAACCGACCAGGAGTTTTACCAGTCCTACACCACATCCAGGGCGTCGGCCATACAGCGGCTCAAACGCAAATTCGACAATATCGACCGGCGGATTCAGCGCATGGAGCACACCGTGACTTCCCGGGAGTTTGACTTCTGATCCCTTACACTTTTTTCATCTGACCTGCCTGCCCGGACCGTCCGGGCAGGTTTTTTTTTGGGGGCCGTCTACATCAGCCCCAGCAGTACCAGCCCTTCTTTCACCAGAAATAATGCCAGGATGCAGAGCATCAATCCAAGTGCCTTCATGGTCCAGATGTATCCCCGGCCGCTTAAAAAGGATCTGGACCTGCCCACAAGTACGGCCAGCATGACCTTTGATCCCACCAGCAGCAGGTAAAACAGAAAAACAAAGCCAACGGCAGCCCCAGGGGAAATCTGCCAGGCCCTTGTTACGGCCGGCCCCCCCACGGAAATCCAGAACAGGTAGGGATGGGGACTGAGGACATTCACCAGCACCCCTTTGGACAGGGATCTTGGGGCTTTGTCCGAATAATCCAGGGTTACCCCGGAGGTTTTCAGCCCCGCCCATCCCATCTTGAGGATCACTGCGCCCCCAACAAGAGAGATGATGCCCAGAACGGTGTTAAACTGCGACAGTCCGGCAAGGACCACCATGGTGACGGCCACAATGGGCAGATCGGAAATCAAAGGGGCCAGGGCAACACGGATTCCCGCCCGCATATCATGGGCCAGGGTTTCGGACACCACCAGGGTCAGCAGGGGCCCCGGTGCCAGACCGGCGGACAATCCCAGTACCAGCCCCATCATCAGATAATGACTCAATCTTATTCTCTTTCAAGCTTTCTTTTTAGTGTTTACCTGCCGGATTGTGAGCGGAACCTACCCGTGGCAGCGTTTAAACTTCAATCCCGACCCGCAGATACAGGGCTGATTTCTGGATACTTTGACAGGGGGAAGAATCTCTCCATCCCGGTAGTACCAGCGCCCGTTCTCCCGGATGAAATTTGAGCGTTCGTGGAGCTGGCCAAGTTTTCCGTCCTGAAGATAAAAGGCTGCGAACTCCACCTGGTCACCGCGGGCTTTGACCACTGTCAGGCCGACCCAGCGGGTGGCCGCCATTGTGGTTTCAAGTTCCCGGCGCAGTCGATTTTCAGCATCCGCTGCCGAACGTTTGACAGGAGCCAGGGTTGCCACCAGATAATCGGCATCCTTCTTGACAAAGGCCGTATATCTGGACCGCATCAAAATCTGCGGGGTTGACGGCCGGGCATCACCGGTAAGATATGGACCGCAGCATTGGGCATAGGGGCGGCCGCTGATACACGGGCAGCCGGATTCCTTCATATCGGGGTCTTTCATGGCATTGTTTCCTTAGTATCTGCAATTCAGGCGGGCATCATAGCACGGGCCGGGGTCCGGGTAAACGTTCCGCAGTTTCGGTTGCCCGGGTTCGGCGATAAATGATATGACCTGTCAGCCGAAAAAATATAAAAGGGCCCAAACAAAGGAGGGGGAATGGTGGATTATAACCAGGTTCTAAAAGAGATTCACGAAGAGGTAACACCGGTACTGTCACAAGGCAGGGTGGCCGATTATATTCCCAAACTGGCTTCGGTCCCCGCCGACAAGTTCGGCATGGCCGTCCATACCCTGGACGGGGATATCTATACCACCGGGGATGCCCGGGAAAATTTCTCCATCCAGTCCATCTCAAAGGTCTATACCCTGACCCTTGCCATGACATACATCGGGGAGGAGAAACTGCTGGCCCGGGTAGGCAGGGAACCGTCCGGTACCCCATTCAACTCCCTTGTCCAGCTTGAATATGAAAACGGTATCCCAAGAAACCCCTTTATCAACGCCGGCGCCCTTGTTCTGGTGGATATCATCCTGTCTCATTGCCGGGATGCCGCAGATACCATACGGTCCTTTGTCCGGGAGCGGGCCGATAATCCCAATATTGATTTTGACCCGGAAGTGGCGGCGTCCGAAAAGGACACGGGGTTCAGGAACGCCGCCATGGCCAATTTTCTAAAGAGTTACGGCAACCTGCATAATCCGGTGGAGGCGGTTCTGGACACCTATTATCACCAATGCGCCCTGCGCATGAACTGCATCGATCTTGCCAAAAGCGTTATGTTTCTGGCCAACCACGGGGTATCCCCCTGGTCCGGCAAACAGATCCTCACCCGGAGCCAGGCCAAGCGGATCAATTCGTTGCTGCTCACCTGCGGGACCTACGATGCTGTGGGGGATTTTGCCTACCGGGTGGGGCTGCCCGGCAAAAGCGGGGTGGGCGGTGGTATCGCAGCCCTGATCCCGGAAAAACTGAGTGTCAGTGTCTGGGCCCCGGGTCTCAACCCCAACGGGAATTCTCTGGCCGGCACCCTGGCCCTGGAATTGTTCACCACAAAGACGGGCATGTCCATATTCTGATCCTGAACCTTAAATATTTAAAGCCCCAAAGAAAAAAGGTTGACACAAGGGCAGGCATATAGATAAACAGACATATATCAAATTGATATATAACAATTTCAAAAAGAAACAAACCGCAATGCGGCCAACAGACAAGGAGGGAACATGGTTGCCCCAATCTATCAGCAGTTGCGTGAACAGATGGACCAGTATTCAACGGGATTTCCCGCCACCGAATCCGGTGTGGAATATAAGATCCTTGAAAAACTTTACACTGAGGAAGATGCGGAAATTTACCTGGATCTCTCCATGCTTCTTGAATCCCCGGCTGATTTTGCGGCCCGCACGGGCCGGCCGCCTGAAGAAACCGCGGAAAAGCTGGAAGACATGGCCAAACGGGGGCTGTTGTTCCGCCATGTGAAAAACGATGTCAAGCGGTACTCCGTGGTGCCCTTTGTGATCGGTTCCTATGAGTTTCAGCTCAAACGGATGGACAGGGAACTGGCAGACCTCACCAATACCTATATGGAAGAGACCTTCCTCAACGGTATGGTGAACAACATCCCGCCCTTAAGAACCATCCCCGTGGGAAAATCAGTGGATGTCGTCCACAAGGTGTCGGCCTATGAGGATGCAAAGGCCATCGTCAACGGCAAGAAAAAGATCGCCGTGGCGGACTGCATCTGCCGGACCCAGCAGGAACTCATTGACAAGGGGTGTAACGCCCCCAAAGAGGTTTGCCTGCTCTTTGGCTCCCATGCGGATTACTACGTTGAAAACAAGATGGGCCGCTACATCACCAGTGAAGAGGCCTGTAAAATACTTGACGACTGCGAAGAAGCAGGCCTTGTCAACCAGCCGGCCAACATGGTGAACCCCGGCGGCATGTGCAATTGCTGCGAAGACTGCTGCGGTGTCTTAAGGGCCTTGAATCTTATGCCGAATCCCGGTGAAATGGTCCACAACCGCTATTGGGCCGTTGTGGATGCCGATACCTGCACCGCCTGCGAAGTCTGCCTGGACCGCTGCCAGATGAATGCCATTGAAATCGATGATGTGGCAGAGATCTCCAAATCCAGGTGTATCGGCTGCGGCCTCTGTGTGACCACCTGCCCGGTGGAAGCGATACAACTGGAAGAAAAGCCGGAAGAACTCCAGGTGCCCCCGCCGGGTAGCGGACAGGAACTGATGGCCATGACAGCGGAAAAAAGGGGCACCTCCCTGATTCCCATCAAAATGCAACAATAATGAACAGCCCCGCCGGCAGGCAACATACGAAGGCCAGCCGGCGGCAAACCGCCCTTTACGTGATGTGCGAAATGAACAAACGAGGTAACCGATGATTGAAATGATGCTGCTGGGATTTCTCATGGACGGAGAAAAAACCGGGTATGAAATAAAAAAATACATGGAGAACAGCACCCATTATTTTTTTAATACCGGCTTTGGCAGCATCTACCCCAAATTCAAAAAACTTGAAAAAGACGGCTGCGTCCTTGTCAGCGAAAAGGTGAAAAACGGCAAACTCAACAAGGCATATGCCCTGACTCAAAAGGGCAGGCAAACATTTCTGGACTGGCTTGAGATAAAACCTGAAATCGGCCGTATCCGGGATGAGGCCGTGTTGAAAGTCTTTTTCTTTGACTATCTTGAACCAGATAAGATCGCCTCTCAACTGGATGATTACATTGATGACCTGAAAACCCAGGTCAAGGCCCTGGAGACCATCAAGGAGCGATTCTCCTCCCGGGGTATTGAGCCCTGGAAGATGAAAACCCTGGACTTCGGCATCCAGTACTATGATTTTCTTGAACACAGTTTTTCCCGGATGCGGTCTAAAAAGGATACCGGGAATACCCCCAAGAGGGATTCTGCCTCCTGATCCCCACACAGCAGTTCCGCACAAAAATGGTTGCCACCCGGAATGTCCTGTAATAGCATGGCCCCATGAAACCGCTGTCCGACATTTATATCCGGGACACCCTGGCCGACACCCCGCTCATCTATGAGCGGGGCAAGCAGGCCTTTGCGCACGGCTCCTACTTTCTCTCCCAAAAGGACCTCGAAGCCCAGCGCTTTGTATATGAATTCGACGGGGCATTCGGCCACTATACCACGCGGTTGCAGATATTTAACCACCGCATTGAGTCCTCCTGCACCTGCCCCTATCCTGGACCGGGCTGCAAACATGCCGTGGCGGCAGCGCTCAACGCCCGCACCCTCCTGCTGAAACCCAGGGTTCAAGACGAGTTATTCCCGGAAACGGATGATCCCTATCTCAACGAAACCGAAATCAGGGAACAGGCATACAAAGACCGGGAGGACCGGGCCAGAGCGGACCAGTTCACCCCGGTGAGGGGCGAAATGTTCACCGGTGACCACAAGGTGATCTCCGGGGACAGCCGCACCTATACCGTCTGTCTTCACGACCCCGTGGGTGTTAAGGGACATTGCTCCTGCCCGGATTATCTGACCAACGGCCTGGGGATATGCAAGCATATGCTGTACATGGCCGACTACCTGTCCCGGGAACCCGGTTTCAAGGCCCAGGTAAAAACAGAAACCCTGCCTTTTATCGATATCTATTGGGATTCTTTAAGCCAGGCCCCCCGGCTTCATCCTCCGGGGTTCACCGGGCGGACTGAAGATTTAAGACCGGCCCTGAGTAAATATTTCAATTCGAAAGGGGTATACACGGCCACCGACATCTCCCTGGTCATGGGGCTGATGCTCAGGCTCCACGGTGACCGGCGGGTTAAGGTCAGGGACAACCTGCTCAAGCGGGTGGACCACCGCCTGCAGATCCTCCAACTGGAAAAGATGGCCGGCCGCCCCCTACCCAAGGTCACACTCAAACGCCCGCTTTACCCTTTCCAAGAGGAAGGGGTGGCCTTCGGCGTCCTGAAAACAGGTGTCCTGATCGGTGATGAGATGGGCCTTGGGAAAACCGCCCAGGCCATCGCCATGAGCCTGATCAAAGGAGAGGTATTCGGCTTTTCAAAGGTTCTGGTCATCACCCTGGCCTCCCTGAAGACCTTCTGGAAACAGGAGGTGGAAGCGGTGACCCGGGAATCCGCCTGCATCGTCCAGGGTACGCCTGCCCAGCGCAAGCGGCAGTACACCGGCAAGGACCGGTTTAAGATAAGCCACTATGAGGCTGTCGTGCGGGATGTGGGAGCCATATCGGCATTCAACCCCGATATTATTATCCTGGACGAGGCCCAACGGATCCGGAACTTCTCCACCAAAACCGCAGAGGCAGTAAAGCGGCTGCCCAAAAAACACGCCATTGTCCTGACCGGAACCCCTTTGGAAAACAAGCCCGAGGATCTATACTCCATCGTCCAGTTTTTAGATCCTTACCGGTTCACCCCCCTGTGGCAGTTTGCCACGGACCACTTCCTCATTCCCAAAACCAGGGTCACCAGCGTGGCCGGGTATAAGAATCTGGATCTTCTCCGGAAAAAGGTATCGGATATCCTGATCAGGCGAACCTGGGAAGATGTCCAGCCCCAGCTTCCGGAAACCGTGACCACCACCTACACCGTTGAAATGGCACCGGAACAACAGCGCCGCCATCAGGTGTATGCGGGGCACCTTGCCGAAATTCTTGTCCGCAAGATGCTCACGGCCATGGACCTGCGGCAGATCCAGACCCAGGTGCTGCGCATGCGCATGGTGGCCAACTCCACATTCCTGGTGGACCGGGAAACCCAGGTGTCGCCAAAACTGCGGGAATTGTCCACCATCATTGACGAGGTGGTGGTCCAGAATCACAGGAAAATGGTGATCTTCAGCGAATGGACCGCCATGACCTTTCTCATTGCCCGCCATCTTTCCGAAGCCGATATCGGCTTTGTGGAAGTGTCGGGGAAAGTGGCGGCAGACCGGAGACAATCCTTGGCCCAAGAATTTGCCCAAAGCGACCACTGCCGGGTGTTCCTTACCACGGATGCAGGCAGTGCCGGCCTGGACCTTTCCTGTGCCCGGTGCATGGTCAATGTGGAGCTGCCCTGGACCCCGGCCCAGGCCGACCACCGGCAGCAGCGGCTTATGCCATTGCCTCCGGAAAACACCGATGACATGGGCCCGGAAGCCGAGACCCAAGCCTGCCATATCATCAATCTCATCGGGTCCGGCAGCATCGAAGAGCCGATTCTAAGAGGATTGCCAGAAAACCCGGATCTTTTCACCGGCATCTTCGGTACGGATCCGGAGGAGATGGCGGACCTGGGACTGGTACCCGAAGATCTGGCCGGCCAGTTAAAAGCCCTGCTGGGTCCGGAACTTCTCCCCGGCATTGCCGCGGAACCCGAGGACATCCCGGAAGAAAATCCTTATTTCCTCTTCCCTGAGGGGATGGCAAGTCCGGCAGACCCGGACCGGGCGGAAGAAGACCTGCCGGATCACAAACGGCTGGAGCAGGTGCTGAACCAGGGACTCGAATTCATGGCCGGCCTCACGGAAATGGCCACGGGCCGGAAGGCAGAAGGTGTCGGGGAGAAAAAAATATCCGTTGATCCGGACACCGGCGAGGTGCGCATCACCTTTAAGCTGCCTGCAACTAAAGACCTTAAGGGTTTTTATTGACTTTTAACCGGATTCATCATAGCAAGATCTTTTTTTACACTGTAGAATCTGCGGAATCTTAAGGGACCGTTCATCATGGATACGACAAACCAACTGACTCCCCTTGCTGCCGGCAAACGCATTGTCGTCAAGGTAGGGTCCGGGGTACTCACCAGGAAAAACAGCCTGAACTTAGATATTATCAATGCCATCGCCAACCAGATCTGCGCCCTTCACGACAAGGGGCTGGAGGTCATCCTGGTCTCCTCCGGTGCCATGGCTGCCGGCGTGACCAAGCTCGGCCTGAAAAAACGGCCGTCGGAAACCCCGAAGCGCCAGGCGGTTTCCGCCATCGGCCAGGCAGACCTGATCCGGGAATGGGAGAAGGCCCTGGAGCACTGCGGTCGCAAGGTGGCCCAGATCCTGCTCACCCGGGGGGACCTCTGCGACCGGGTAAGATACCTCAACGCCAGGAACACCATCAACACCCTTCTGGAATGGAAGGTGTTACCCATCATCAACGAAAACGATACCGTGGCCGTCAAATCCCTTCAATTCGGGGACAACGATAACCTGGGGGCCATGATCACCCTGCTTTTGGGGGCTGATCTCATGATCAACCTCACGGACATCGGCGGACTGTACAACAAGGACCCGCGGGTCCATGACGATGCACAACTGCTAAAGGAAGTGGCCACCATGGGTCCTGAAGTCGAGGCCATGGCAGGTGAAATCGCAGGCCCCTTAGGCACCGGGGGCATGGGCTCCAAGATCTCCGCCGCCCGGAAACTGACCTCCGCTGGTATCCCCATGATCATTGCCTGCGGCTTAGAGAAGGACATCCTTGTCAAAATTGCGGCCGGCGACTACACCGGCACCTATTTTGTGCCCAAGGCATCCAAAACCCCCTCCAGGAAAAACTGGATCGGTCTGACCCTCCAGCCCAAAGGAAGGATCATCGTTGACAAGGGTGCACAGAAGGCCGTGGTGGCGGACGGCAGAAGCCTTCTGCCCTCGGGTATTACCCGGGTGCAGGACTATTTTGAGGTGGGAGATCCCGTGGAGTTCATGAACGAGGACGGCCAGGTGCTGGGCATGGGACTTTCAAACTACAGTGCCTCGGACATCCTGAAGATCATGGGATGCAGGACCAGCCAGATCAAGGACCGCCTGGGATTCAGATCCTACGACGAAGTGATCCACCGGGACAATTTGGTCATCACAGCTTACACGGACACCCTGACATAGCAGAAGGTACGATTATGACGAAAGAAAACAAAAATTTGGAAAACCAGATCATTGATATTGCCAAAGATGCAAGGGCTGCTGCCCGCATCATGGCCACTCTGAGTTCGGCGGACAAGAACCGGGCGCTGCTGGCCATCGCCAATCATATAGAGGCCGGCCGGGAGGAAATCCAGGCGGAAAATGCAAAAGATACCGAAGCCGGCCGGGCTGCGGGGCTTTCCGATGCCATGGTGGACCGCCTCACCATCACCGACAAGGTGCTGGCAGGCATGGCAGATGGCCTGCGGTTTGTGGCCGGCCTGGATGACCCCGTGGGCACGCTGGAAGACTCCGCCATCCGTCCCAACGGCCTGGAAATGGCCCGGATGAGAATCCCTTTGGGGGTTATCGGCATCATTTACGAATCCCGCCCCAACGTCACCGTGGATGCGGCGGGCCTCTGCCTGAAGGCAGGCAACGCAACCATCCTGCGGGGGGGCTCGGAAGCCATTCACTCCAACCGGATACTGGCAAAGATCATTTCCAGGGGCATGGCGGAGGCAGGCCTGCCCGAAGCTGCGGTCCAGGTGATCCCCACGGCGGACAGAGACGCCGTAAATATCATGCTAAAACAGGAAGAACACATAGACCTGATCATCCCAAGGGGTGGGGAAGGCCTGATCCGCCACGTGGTGGCAGCGTCCTCAATTCCAGTGCTCAAGCACTACAAAGGGGTATGCCATGCATACGTGGACGACCTGGCCGATCTTGAAATGGCGGCAGCCATTGCGGTCAACGCCAAAGCACAACGCCCGGGGGTGTGCAATGCCCTGGAAACCCTGTTGGTGCATGAAGGCGTGGCCGAACGCTTTCTGCCCATGGCGGCCAAGGCTTTGACAAACGCCGGTGTCCGTATTCGGGGATGTGAAAAGACCTGTGGTCTGGTGCCGGAAGCAAAAAAAGCCACCGATGAAGACTGGGCCGCGGAATACCTGGATCTCATCCTGGCGGTGAAAGTGGTAAAAGACATGGACGATGCCATGGCCCATATCGCGGCATACGGCTCCAACCACACCGAGGCCATCATCACCCGTGATTACGACCGGTCCAGACGGTTCATCCGGGAGGTGGACGCCTCACTGGTCATCGTCAATGCCTCCACCCGATTTAACGACGGCGGGGAATTGGGGCTGGGGGCGGAAATCGGCATTTCCACCTCAAAACTTCACGCTTACGGCCCCATGGGAATCAAAGAACTGACCACCACCAAATTTGTGGCCTGGGGACAGGGGCAGATCAGGAACTGAGGGAATATACAGCGGCTACATCAACTCCCGGAATTTTTTCAAATCAGCCCGGGTATAATGGAAAAAGCTGTCATGGACAGAATCGGCAAAGTCCTCAAACCGCCGGTAGGTTTCCTCATCCAGGGAGGCGGAGTATAGGTTGACCACAAGATCGTGGGCAATGTAGTCCTCGCTGACTTCAATAAAGCCTTCATCCCGGCTCCAGGTGACCTTGGAAGCCTCCCCCCGTGAGACAATCCCGGACACCACATGGGCATGGTCGATAATCACGGAAAGGTAGCGCTCCTTTTTTTCGGCCATGTACCGTTTGATCCGGCGGTGGGGTACCAGGTCTTCATAGACCTTTGCCGTGCCGAAATAGATCCCCCGGAGCATCACCCCCCGTTCCAGGGCGGCATCCAGTTCTTCTGTGAGTGCGTTGAGTTCCTCGTCCCAGATGGAGACGGCCACCCGTTTTTCCGCCCCCCGGATCAGCACCTTCAAAAACCCGATGATATTGTCCCGCCCCTGGATCACCACCAGTTTGTCGTCCTGCTTGGGCTCCCGGTACAGGGTGCCGGCGTACTGCTTGAGGTCTTCAAAAATCTTTTCATACCGGGATTTGAGCTTCTTGATGAAGATCTCCGGCTCCATGGGGGTATACAGGGTGGTCTTTCCCTCTTTCTGCTCAAATACCATCTGTTTGGCGATAAGGCTTTTGAGCACCTCATAGATCCTGGATCTGGGGATGCCCGAGGTTTTACTCAGGCCATAGCCGCTCACCGGGAATTCCTCCAGCAGGGAAAGATAGGCCCGACATTCGTAGGCGGAAAACCCCAGGGACTGCATATCCGCCATCATCTGTTCGTGTTTTACATTCTCTTCCAGCGCGGTGTTTCCCATCTTTCCCCCTACCCAAAGGTCATTACAAGATAGGCCACGCCGACAGACCCTAAAACGGGGACGATAATCCCCCCGCGGAACAAGCCGTAAACCAGGGTAAATCCCATTCCCATGAGGCCTGCGGCAGGCATGTCCGGTGTTGCGGTCAGGGCAGAAGGAACGATCAGTGCCCCGATGGCGGCCACGGGGATGGATTTGAGAAAGGCATCCACCACCCGGGGAACCTTCATGTCGGAAAAAAACATAAACGGGGCCAGCCGCGGCAGATAGGTGGCCGCTGCCATACCGAGGATCAAAGGGATAAAAGAGGATTTATCCATGGGCTTCCTCCTTTTGGGGTATGGAGACGGTGAGCACGGCCCCGAGGCTTGCAATTATCAGTATACAGACAATGATGCTCCAGCCGGTGGGCAGCACATCCATCGCCACCAGCAGCCAGTTGAGCAGCCCGGATGAGACGGCCAGGAACAACGACCGAACACTTTTTTTGAGTTCCGGCATCAGGATGGCCAGCAGCAGGGCGTACAATGCCACCCCCATGCTCTGGGTGAGCACTTCCGGCATGAATCCCCCAAGAAGGAATCCTGATAGGGTTCCCGACACCCAGCCGGAATAGGCGGAAAATTCCAGGGCCAGTACAAAGGTCCGGGTGAGTTCATGCGTGGTAAAAGACAGAACGGAAAAGGTCTCGTCCGTCACCCCGAATGCCATGGGAATATACCAGGCCTTTGCCTTTTCCTTTATGCGGGTGGACAGATAGGTGCTCATCAGAAAATGACGGAAGTTCACCAGCAGCGTGGTCAGAACAATACCCACCGGCCCCATGCCCGTGGCAATGAGGTTGAGTGCGATAAACTGGCTGGCACCGGCAAAGACGACAGCGGAAAAAAGAAAGGCCTCCAGCAAGGTCACCCCGGTGGCCTTGGCCAGGATGCCGAAGGCAACGGCCGCCGGGAAATACCCGATAAAAATGGGGATTCCCCCCCGGACGGCACGGCGTAAATCTTGTTTTTTCATTATCAGACTCCATCAAATAATCATTAGTGACTATCATAGTAACTACTACACAGAAGTCAACAAGAATTTATGCGTTTTCCAGCCTAAAATTGTCGGACATGCCCGAATCCAGGATGTCCTGTTTCAGGAATTTGATGAAGGTTTTTTCGGTGAGGCTGGGGATCTTGTCCTGGAGCTGCACCAGGGAGATCTTGTTGATCACATCGGCCTGTTCCGTCTTTACCGGGACGATCTCCCCCCGTTCGATGGTGTCTTTGACGATGTGCCTTGCAATCACCCCCATGCCCAGGTCATGGAGGATCCCGTTGATAACGGCCTGATGGCTGTCTGCGATCATCACCCGGTTCAGATCGATGGAAAACCGGTTAAAGTGATACTTGAACCATTTGCGGAGGGTCAGCGAGGTTTTCTGGTAGGAAATATACTCCTTTGTCACCAGGTTCTCAAAGGAGTGGTCGCCTCGGATTTCCCTGTCGTAATAGGTTTTCGAGCAGGCCAGAATCACCTCTTCATCGATGAGGGGTTCAATGCTGAACCGCCCCAGGTCCCCGTATACCTGCCCCCGGGTCAGGAAAATATCCACCAGGCCGAAATCCAGCTCCCCGTTGCTGATCATGGGAAGCACCTCGGAAGGATCCCCCAGCTTCATGGTAAACACCACTTCGGGATAGTGGCGGCGGAAGGCGGCAAAAACCCCGGGGAAATAGGACTTTCCGAACTCGATGGGAGAACCGATACGCAGCATGCCCGAAGGGACATCCTTGGATTTAAGGATCCGCTCCACCCCGGCCTCCAGCTCCCGGATAAAAGGGGCCGCAATGGTAAACAACTGTTCACCGGCATAGGTGGGGACCAGTTTCCGGTGAAGCCGGGTAAACAGCGGCACCTTGAGTTCCGCCTCCAGTTTGGCCAGGGCCTGGCTCACGGCAGAAGATGTGATATTCAGCTCCTTGGCCGCCAGGGCCACGCTGCGGGTGTCAAAAATATAATAAAAAACCTTAATACGGTTGAGATCTGGTAGCATTAGCAATAATTAATCAAAGGGTTAAATGTTTTAATTTTACTAAATATCAGAAAGACCGTATCTTATCAACACCAAGCAAACGGATCGGGGTCAACTTAAAATAAAGCTGCCTGATCCTACAGCAGCCTGGAAATGAAAACCACACCAGTTGGAGGTGACCCATGAAAAAAATGATGACCAAAATACAGAGAACCCTGGCCTATTTTTTCACCCCTGAGGATTCCACTGTCATGGCCGGCGAAGGCAATATCAGCTTCGGCCTCAACAGCGACAGCTTCAGCCTGGGCAGCCTGAAGGTATTGTTCTGGGTCGGAGCCACCATGGGGGCGTTTTACCTGATCACCTTAATCTAAGCGCCTCGCTGCTCTGCAGCCTACGCCTTATACCGGCCTTTGCGCCGTTCATATAGACGGGCTGTTTATCAAGGTTTGGATTGACACCGAAATTAACGTACAGCATACAACAAATTCTTTGTCTTTCCTTTCTCCTCCCCTTCCTTGATAAGCAGCCCGATTTTTTATTTTTCACTGGCAGGAGCGTGCTATCTTCTTCGTTTCCAAAACTTTGCGGTGGGGACAACTACAGCTTCAGTTTTGGGGCCTTGAAACGGAACGGTTTATATCTTAAACTGATCGATAGTGGATTTTAATTTTTTTGATAATTCATTTAAATTTTCAGTATTGTTTTTTATTTGTGAGCCAGTCTTCGACATCTGGGAAGAAGATTGATTCACATTCGCTGTGTCTTGAGCGATTTGAATGGCGACACCCGAACTTTGAGTGACGTTTTCGGTAACGTCCTGAATTCCTCTGGCCGCCTGACTTACATTTTCGGCGATCTCTTTCGTCGTAGCAGACTGTTCTTCCACAGCGGCCGCTACGCTATCAATCATCTCATTTACATCGGTGATGGCTGCCGTGATTCCTTCTATTTCAGCAACGGTTTCCTGTGTGGATCCCTGGATGTTATCTATTTTCGTTTTTATTTCCAAGGTCGCTTCTGCCGTTTGTTGGGCAAGGCTTTTAATCTCGCTTGCGACAACTGCAAATCCTTTACCGGCCTCCCCTGCACGAGCGGCTTCAATTGTGGCATTTAGCGCAAGCAAATTGGTTTGCGCCGAGATATCATTTATTGTATCAACCACGTTCCCAATTTCTTGGGCAGATTGGCTTAAGAAATTGATCTTTTCAGATGCTTTTTTTGTTTTGGACACAGTCTCACTGCTTGTCACACTTGTTTTTTCAGTATTTTTCGCAATCTCATTGATTGTTGAGGTCATCTCTTCAGCGGCAACAGATACCATATTGATCTTTGTGGACGATTGTTCAGCTGCGGCCGCAACAGACGACATCGTTGAACTCATTTCTTCAGATGCGGCGGCAACAGCCCGTGAGTTGGTGGCCATCTGTTTTGCCCGTTGAGACATCTGCTCAGAAATGGTTACAAAACCCGTTGAAGATTGATCAATGGTATCCGCATTTTTCGATATGTCACCAATAACACCCTGTAGTTTTTCAACAAAGACATTGAACCAGTCCACCAGCTTACCGATTTCATCCTTGTTTTTGATTTCAATCCGTTTTGTCAGATCCCCTTCACCAGTGGCAATATCCTCCATGTTCCTTGCAACCGCATTAATCGGACTGACGACATTTCTGTTAATAAAATAGATTATCCCCAATACTAAAATGAAAAAGACCGTAAAGAGCGCCCCAAAAAGTGTGAAGATCAAATTTTTGATCGCATTGACATCTTCCATAACGATTCCGGCTTTGACCCCGAGAAGGTAAAGACCGGCTCTGGTATCGGAAAACCCTTTAAAATTTCCCTTAAAGCTTAGATAGCTGTCATCCTTGAGGTACTCCGATTCAAGGATGCGCTTGAATATACCTTCTTTTTGGATATAGTCGTAAAATTCCTTGTCCACATCTTTCTGATTTAAAATGTAATTGGCAAGTTTAGGTTTCTTTGCCATGCCTTTGGCAACCGTCAGGAACGCATCATCCATGAAATAAATAAAATCAATATCATAAGGCTTTAACGTTCTTTTAATGGAATTGAGTCCCCCTTCAAAATTGGCAATGCCGATGAATCTTGTACCATCAAGAACCGGGAAAAGCCCTTTTAACCTTATTCCTTTAGATGACATCTCCATGGCGACAAAAGACTTTTTCGTTGACTTGACGAGGGCATATCCCTTTGAATGAGAAAGCGGTTCTCCAAACTTATCCGGCGCCCAAGATTTATAAAAAGAATTTAAATCTTTATCAATCAGATGGACCTGTACGTTTTTAAACCCTGTGTTTTCTTTGAAAACTTTACCGAGTTGTTTTAAAGCCGTGTTGGCGATCTCCCGGTCCTTTTCCAAAAGTGCTTTTTTGACTTCGGAACTGTTCGCTACCTGAAGTGCATTGGTTTGCCAAACCTTCTTTTTAGCCGTCATTGCGACTTCAAAATTTTGCTGGGCGGACTGAACGGCTTTATCTATCCTGACCTGTTTTACATTGGTGTAGTATACAAAGGTGGCAACAAGGCTGATACAGAAGATAATTATAAATCCAGCGGTACTGATACTTAATAATTTTGCATTTAATTTCATATTTTTTTCCTTTTTTAATGACGTCATGCTTAAAGCAACAAATACGCCACCAAGGAAAAACACATTAAAAATCAAATGTTACAGACAGTTAATACAAACAGACCTCTGTATGGATGTCAAATGGCGCCATAAAAACAATGCAACGCAATTTTATTATTGCGCTATTTTCCCTGCGTATTTCAGGGCAGACACAACCGCAAAGACAAATGACCCACGACATAAAGCAAATGAATGCAGATAAGATCCATACCGCCTGTAAACGGCAGATGGCAGATACTTCAACGGCGTTTTATAACGGATCTGCCAAAAAGCGGTTCACCGCTTCATAATAGGCCGGCACCTCGGAAATGGTGTTGTGACCGGAATCGGGAATCACGGTATAGATTTTGGGACAGGTCAGACTGTCGTAAAGGGCACGGGTTCTCTCCGCCGGGATGACCTCGTCGTCAGAGGCGGCCAACCAGTTCCTCCTGAGCTTGCCGAACGACGCCTGGCTCGTCTACC
>CAJWHT010000065.1 GCA_913041495.1 uncultured Desulfobacteraceae bacterium
CCCATTGAAATAGTTGTTTGCCGCCAGGGCCACCGGTGCCGGCATCCCCTGCCCGCCCCATTCAGGATCATCGCACATGGCGATCCATTCCCCTTCGGCAAAGAGTTCGTAGGCCCGGTGAAAAGCTTTGGGTACGGAAACCTTGCCGCCTTCAAAGGTGCAGCCCTCTTCGTCCGCCTCCTTGAAACAGGGTAACAATTCTTTCAGGGCCAGGTTCCGGGCTTCGGAAACCACCATGTCGATGGTTTTTCTGTTAAAATCCTCAAAGCGTTCGTATTTACTCAAGGCTTCCACGTTAAACTGCTCGTGGAGCACAAAATCCACATCCCGGCGGTCCGCCACTTGCTGTGCCATATTGTTCTCTCCTTATTTGGTATAGTCGTAAAAGCCTTTGCCGCTTTTTCTGCCAAGATAACCTGCCCGGACCATTTTCCGCAGCAGCGGAGCCGGCCGGTACTTGTCTTCCCCCAGTTCCTTGTGAAAGCCCTCCAGCACCAGGAGCATGGTATCCAGCCCCACCATGTCGGCCAGGGCCAGGGGGCCGATGGGATGATTGGCCCCAAGGGTCATGGCATTGTCTATATCTTCAGGGGCGGCGATGCCTTCGGCCAGGACAAAGATCGCCTCGTTGATCATGGGGCACAGGATACGGTTAACGGCGAATCCCGGTGCCTCTTTCACTTCAATGGCGGTTTTGTTGATCTTTTCCACGAAATCTTTGGCCATGTTCAGGGTGTCATCGGAGGTGACAAAGCCCCGGATCAACTCCACCAGACGCATCACCGGCACGGGATTGAAAAAATGCATGCCGATGAACTGGTCGGGCCGTCCTGTTACAGAAGCCATCTCCGTGATGGAAAGACCCGAGGTGTTTGATGCAAACAGGGCCTCTTTTTTACAGACGGTATCCAGTTCCCGGAAGACCTGTTTTTTGACGTCCATGATTTCGATGATGGCTTCGATCACCAGGTCGGCGTCCCGGGCCGCCATGTTCAGGTCTGTGGTGCCGGTGATCCGGTCCATGACCACATCGGCCTCATCCGCTGTCATCTTTGCCTTGGACACGGCCCGGTCCAGATTAGACTTGATGGTGGTAAGGCCGTTTTCAACAAAGCGGTCCTCCATATCCCTCAGGGTGACTTCAAATCCGGCCTGGGCCGCACACTGGGCAATACCTGCTCCCATGATGCCTGCCCCCAGCACGGTTACCTTTTTCATTTCCATGGACTCGCCTCCTTAGATTTTGATAATTTGGATGAAAACGCCTATCCCCGGATAACTTGAGCAAAACCCATGCCAGGAATCGAGGGGCTTGCGGTGCGGGGGCCTAAGGATTTACAGAGACCCGCCCAGCCAATTTCTCTCCCATGGCAAAGTTTTTTCTGTCCTATTTGCAGGTTTTAAGATAATCTTTACCATAGCACAGAACACATATTCTTTCAGGAGGATGATATGCAGACGCCGCCCCCCATCAATGAGAATGATTTTTTCCGGGAAGCCACACTCAAACTCTGCGCCAGCCTGGAAATCGAACGGGCGCTTCACCTCTGCCTGGCCTACGTCCGCAAATTCATGCCCGCCCATCAGATGGGATTCCACGTCTATCACCGGGACGAAGGCGTTGTGGAAACCGTGGCCACGGCCACCCCGGAAGGGGGGCAGGCGGTGTCCGTAAAGATTCCCCTTTCCGGGGAGGGGCGGCAGCTTATCGAAGGCCGCCGCCTGGACCGGGTCCGGTCCATCCGGCGGCTTGGGGATGATCCCATCACCGGCCCCGTGGCAGAGCACCTGGATGCCCGGGACGTTTCAGCCGTGGTCATCGATCTGGTTCTGGAGCGGACCATGCTGGGGATATTCTCCGTATTCAACGACGGAAAGGAACCGTTTACCTGCGACCATATCCGCCTGCTCAGCCTGCTGGACAAACCCTGCGCCATTGCCCTGACCAACTCCCTGCGCTTCCGGGAACTCAACGACCTTAAAGAACTGCTGGCCGACGACAACCGCTATTTCCAGGCGGAACTGAACCGGATGGCCGGGGAAACCGTCATCGGTGCAGGTCAGGGACTGCGGCCGGTGATGAAGATGGTCCACCAGGTGTCGCCGCTTGAAAGCCCGGTGCTGCTTTTGGGGGAAACCGGGACGGGCAAAGAAGTTATAGCCAATGCCATCCATAACCTGAGTCTTCGCAAGCAAGGCCCTTTCATCCGGGTCAACTGCGGGGCCATTCCGGCCTCCCTTCTGGATTCGGAACTTTTCGGGTACGAAAAAGGGGCTTTCACCGGGGCGGTGGCCCGGAAGCGGGGGCGTATTGAACGGGCCCAGGGCGGCACCCTTTTTCTTGACGAAATCGGCGAATTAAGCATGGATGCCCAGATCCGCCTGCTCAGGGTCCTCCAGGAAAAGGAGATTGACCGGGTGGGGGGAACGGAAACCATCCGGGTCAATATCCGGATCATCGCCGCCACCCACAGGGACCTGGAGGCCATGATGGCGGAGGATCGGTTCCGTGCGGACCTTTTCTTTCGGCTCAGGGTCTTTCCCATTGCCATCCCGCCCCTGCGGGAGCGGACCTCCGACATACCGGCACTGGTGGAGCATTTTATCCTTAAAAAAGCCAGGGAAATGAAGCTGCCCAAAATCCCTGCCGTGCCGGCCCATGTCATGGACAGCCTGATGGCCTACGGCTGGCCCGGCAATGTCCGGGAACTGGAAAATGCCGTGGAACGGTCCATGATTCTGGACCGTTCAGGCCCCCTCTATTTCAAGGAGATAACAGCACCGCCGGTCCGGTCCTCACATCCCGGAGGCGGAAAAGACCTGCCGCCGGCGCCTCTGGATACGGTCATCGCCGAGCATATCCGCGGGGTCATGACCCGGTGCAGGGGACGGGTGGAAGGGGAAAAAGGGGCGGCACGCATCCTTAACATCCATCCCTCAACCCTGAGAAAACGAATGAAAAAGCTGAACATTCCCTTTGGGAAAACCGCCCGCTACTAGACCGGTCACGTGTTAACGTCCGTGGGTGCGTGAGTAGGAAGAAGGCTCAGGAGAGCTCCAACCGGCCAGAAGCTCTTCAGCCGGCCTGAAAATTTCCACCCGCAAGGGGTAGCAGGGGGCCGTATCGCTGGAATGTTCCGCACCGCAGTCGCCGCCGGGACAGGCGGACAGGCCCCCCAGCAGATCGATCTCGGCAAAAAACTCCAGAAAATCCCCGGGCCGCACGGGACTTGCCTTCATGAAGTACTGGTGGGTATCCAGGGTAAAGCCGGTGCACATGAATACGTTGAGCACATCATGGACATACACTTCGGCCTCTGCCGTGGTCAGGCCGGTTTCCTCCGCCAGGGCCCGGATCAGGTTCGAGTGGCAGCAATTGTGGTAATCTTTGCCCTGGAGCAGGCGGCCGGTATAGGGATCGCAGCGGGTGCCGATGACGTCGTGTACGCCGCCGCCGAATTCGTCAAATCCGTACCAGTCAAGGGTATCGCAGGTGATGGTGGCCATGGGCCGCATATGTGGAAAACTGCTCCACATCCGGTCCCCGGTACCCAGATGGGTACCGTGCAGTGCCCGGGTTTTGCCGCTGTAAAACCGTTCGCTCAGATCATGGGCGTTCCACAGGTTCAGGTCCCCCACCTGGGGGCCTTCCGTGCTGACGATCCTGAAAAAATGCCCTGCCGGCACTTTAAATACCGAGGCATCCCTGGGCCGGACAATCACCTCGTCAATCTGCACAAGTGTTTCCCTGGCGCTGGTATAGGCCGCCATATCCGGCAGCGGCAGGGTATCCACCGGGTAACAGATCACAGGCTTTACGGCTTTGCGCGCTTTGGCATCCTCAGGTGCGTTGTGCTGTGGTGTGGGTTTCATATTCCCCTCTTCGTTAGTTTTTTTTAAATATACGAGGACAGAATACCTGGAAATGATTAATTACATCAAGTCTTTTAGGTGTAAGGTATGGACAATTCCACAGGTTTTTTCTATGATCAGGTCAGGCATATCAATCAGTATGGATCCATCCATTCGGAGGGCAATCATGAAGGCAGTCCAGGCGGAATATACGACAGATCCAAAAGAAATTAAAATAAAGGAAAATGCCGAAATCGAAGAATGGCCGGCCGTGTGCCGCAAATTCGAAGACGATGTTGAACGGGTGTGCGATGTTGACCATATCCCGGGATACACCGGCCTCTACCAGTGCTTTGATGAAAAAAACAATAAAACATATTACCTGGTAAACGAAGACAAAAACCTGTTCAGAATGCGGCGCAAGAACTTTCTGGACAATATCGGTTATACGGATTAGACGGGGCCGGAACGCATCATGGCAAAAGATTTAAATGTAAACCTGCTTGATGATCACATCATCAACATACTGCGCAAATTCATGATTTTCGCCGATCTTTCCATGGATGAGATCAAAGATCTTTTGAGCTTGGAGGCCAAGTACCAGAAAAAAATCGCCAAACTCTGCATGTACAAGGAAGGGGAAACCGTAATAAAAGAGGGGGATTTCGACTGCTGGTCATTCTGGGTGGTCAAGGGCAGCTACGAGGTCATCCAGGCCGATAAACTGGTGGCAAGCTTTTCAAAGCCCGGGGAAATTTTCGGAGAAATGAGCGTTTTGGAAGGCATCCCCAGGACCGCTTCGGTTATCGCCAAAACCAAGGGGGTCTGTCTCTGCATTGATATGTCCGTCATCGAAAATTTCCAAGGCAGCCATATTGCCGACACGATATCAAAAGGATTTTACAATGTGATCCTGGGCCGTCTGAACCGGAGCAAAGACAAGATGCTGGAGGAAAAGCAGCGCCTTGAACTCAAATATGCCGATCTTCTGGATTTTGAACGAAGGATCCAGGAAAAGGCAAAAAAGTAATCGGCACCCCGAATCTCCGAACAAACTACCCGGCCAGCACCGATCGGATTTTCAAGGCCAGCTGCTGCTGGGAGTAGGGCTTTTGCAAAAAATTCACCCCGGGATCCAGCATCCCGTTATGGACGATATGGTTATCCGTGTGGCCGGACACATAAATGGCCTTGAGGGCGGGCACCAGCGCAGAGGCCTGCTTCACAAAGTCCTTTCCCCCCAGTTCCGGCATAATCAGATCGGTCACCACAAGGTCGGGCAGCGGCTGCCCGGCGCTCTTCCGGGATATCATCCATTCCAGGGCCTGGGACCCGTTTTCGGACGTTTGGGTCTCGTACCCGAGAGATTTGAGGGCATTGGCCGCAAAATCCAGCACATCCACATCGTCCTCAACCAGCAGGATCAGCTCGTCTCCGGCAAGTTGCCGGACTTCGGCCGCAGTTTTCCGGGCGGGACGCTCCCCGGCGATTTTTGCCGCCGGCCAATAGATCTTGAAAAGCGCCCCGTGCCCGGGCTCTGAGTACACGCGGATGCTGCCGCGGTTCTGCTTGACGATACCGTAAACCATGGCAAGCCCGAGTCCCGTCCCCTTGTATTTGGTTTTTGTGGTGAAAAAAGGTTCAAAAATCCGCTTGCGGGTTTCCCTGTCCATCCCCCTGCCGTTGTCAGACACACTGAAAAAGACATAGTCTCCGGCTTTAGGTATCCGGAGTTTGGCCGCGGTCTGGGAATCGATCCGGGTCTGGCCGGCTTCAATGGTAATCCGTTTTTTAAATCCGGGCTGGCGGATGCCGTCCAGGGCATCCCGGGCATTGATTACCAGATTGGTAAAAATCTGCTCCACCTGGGTCTGATCGGCGGAAATGGGACTGATTTCCGTGTCAATCCGTGTGTCCACAAGGATATCTTCGCCGATGAGCCGCCGAAGCATCCTTTCCATATCCCGGATGACTCCCGGAATCCTCAGGGTTGAAGGCGAATAAATCTGTTTCCGGGAAAAGGCCAGCAGTTGCCGGGTCAGCTCCCCTGCCCGTCTTCCGGCACTTGAAATCGCCGAAATCTTCCTGAAAAGGGGATCATCCGCATCTGTTTTTTTAAGCACCAGGTCGGCATAGCCGTTTATCACCGTCAGCAGGTTGTTAAAATCGTGGGCAATCCCCCCTGCCAGGGTACCTATGGACTCCATCTTCTGGGCCTGGAGGAGTTGGAGCTGCATGGCTTCCCGATCGGCCTCCGCTTGCTTTCGCTCGGTGATATCCCGGGAAATCCCCAGCAACTGCCTGCCTTGGTCCCCGGACAAAACAGAAACCCGGACCTCAATCCAGGTAAAGCTTTCGTCGGCATTGCGCTGCTTTAATTCCATCTCCAGAGTATGCCCACCGAAGGCTGAAACCTCCCTGTCAAACCGCCGGGCATCCCCAGGCTCAAGCAGGGTTAAAAAGGAACGGCCTTCAAGCGCTTGGGAGGCGATTCCGCTGACCCGCTCGATGGAGGGGCTGATGTAGAGAATCGACAGATCAGCATCCAGCAGCCAGATAATGTCGGAGATGTTTTCGGCAAGCAGGCGGTAGCGGTGTTCGCTTTTTTCCAGCTCACGGATTTTCTGCTGAAGCTGGGGATAATAGCTCTTTTGTACGGACCGTTCCCCCAGCCCCATGAGCCTGGCAATGGAGGGATCCATCTTTTTTTTGGGGGGGGCGTTTTCAGAGCGCTTCTTCATATATAACCTGAAGGTCCCTTTTATCCGCAGGTCTCGGGTTGGTCAGAAGACAGGCGTCGTTAAAGGCTTTCTCCGACAAATTTGGGATATCTGCCGGGCTGACATTCACCCTGCCAAGACTTTTTGAAATACCCAGATGGTACCGAAGATCCCTGATCTTTTTGAAAAGCGCCTTTTGAATCTGCCTTTCGGCCATGCCCCGGGTATCCACTCCCAGGGCCTGGGCAACCGGCAGAAAGCGCTCAGGCACCGCAGGGTAATTAAAGTTGACCACATGCTCTAAAAGCAGGGAATTACACTCCCCGTGGGGCAGGTCCAGCAGGCCGCCCAGGCTGTGGGCCATGGCATGCACCGCCCCCAGCACCGCATTGGAAAAGGCCAGTCCCGCCTCCATACTGGCCAGCATGACATTTTCCCTGATGGCCATATCATCCGGGGTCTCTTTTAGTTTCGGCAGATTGGCCTCAAGCAGCCGCAGGGCTTCTAAGGCATGGACATCGGTCATCCTGGAGCTGGCCGTGGACACGAAGGCCTCCACGGCATGGGCCATGGCGTCCATTCCCGTACATGCCGTAAGATAGGGATCCATGGTCAGGGTGGTTTCAGGGTCGATCAATGCGATATCCGGAATGACGATTTTACTGATAATGGCGATTTTTACCCGTTCGCCGGTATTGTTGATGATACAGAACTGGGATACGTCGGCGGATGTGCCGGCGGTGGTGGGGATAAAGATCAGGGGCGGCAGGGGGGCACCGATCTTGTCCACCCCTTCGTAATCAAGGATATTCCCTCCGTTGGAGGCAACCATGCCGATGCCTTTGGCACAGTCCATGGGGGAACCGCCCCCCACGGCAATAATGGCGTCGCATCCGGCATCAATATACACATCCGCCCCGGCCATCACCTCATGATCCCGGGGATTGGGTGTCACCCGGGAAAAAACCACCGGGATGATATCCTCGGCCAGAAGGCTTTCTTTGACCTGTTCTGCCCAACCGGCCTCAATGACGCCCGGGTCCGTGACAATCATCGGCTTTTGGATATAAAATTTCCTGCAATACTCCCCTGCCAGGAAACGAGACCCGTTGCCGAAGATAATTTCAGGTGCGACGAATTTTCTCAGTCCTTCTACAGAAACTGCCATGGCGGCCTCCATGGGGATACCCTTTGGTGGTTTATCCTAACACAATAGCAATATGGGACCTGTTATTCAAGGTATATCGTGTGCTCACTTGGCCGGATTTGTTAGCTTTTAACCGGTGTGTCCGTGCTAGGTTCCTGCCGGTGGGGGAGGGGTGAAGCGATGGGATATAATTACAGAGATCAAAGACGTGTCAGAACCGTCTTTAATTATCGTCGGAAGACTCATCTGGTAAACCGATAATATCCACAGCCCCTTTTTTGCCGGTGAACAGGCCCGGGCCCTGCGGCACCTCATCCACCGGATGATATGCCGCAGGTTCCATTTTGCCGCAGCCGTAAAAAACGGCCAATACCGTCAGAACCAGGCAGATAAGGATCAAGCGTTTCATACGGGGCCTTAAAATTTTATCCGGGTGCCGAGCATCGCTGCATGGATAGCGTCGTACTCAGTTCCGGGGACATCCAGATCGTGCCAGCGGTATCCCAGGTAGAGTTCGGTGCCGGCGTCTTTGATCTGCTGGACCGCATAAATGCCGAACAATTGGGCTGTATCGTCATCCTGCCGGATATCTTCGTAGCGGCCGTAATCAAAGGCAAAGTTGGTATCGCCGTAGGAGTTGAGATCCGCCTTGTATCCCAGCTTGCCGTAGACGAAATAGGGGGTATCACGGCCGGCGATGTCAATATCACGCATCCCGCCGGCAAAGGTAACGTTGAATCCGCTGTCCATAAGCACAGAAAACGAGCCGTTGGCCTGATGTTTGGTGGAAGAACGGTCCTGGAAGGCATATCCGGCAGCCGCGGCAATTGTGGCTCCCGGCATTTTGCCGCTGTACCGCAGTGCCAGATCTCGCTTGGAATCCTCCACCAGGGAACCTGCAAGGCTAAAGCCGCCAAAGGAGGGGGTATCATAGCGGAACCTGTCACGCCGGCTGAGTCCGTCCATGTTGGTCATGACATCGCTGATATCTATACCGGACAACAGACCTGTGGCCGGGTTCACGAAATTTATCCCGCCGGCCATTCCCCCGGCATAGGAATACCCGATAACAGAGGTGCCGGAAAGGTCTATTTCCGAGGTGCCGTTCGTTGCGGTGTCGCCCTGGCCAAAGGAGAATTTACCCCAGGTTTTGGACAGAAAATATGCATCCAGATGGCGTTCGGTAAAATTGTTGGGCCCGACACTTTCGTCATCCTGATTGACGGCGGCAGTGGAGTTTGATTCGAACTGAACCTCGATTTTAGTGCCGGCAGTCAGGTCATCATTGATCTTTGCTGTTCCCTTCATGCCAATGCGGGTGGCGGAGTTGTCGTTGTCCACATGATAAAGATCCGTGCTGGTGCCGTCATCCGTGGCCAGGATGCCGCGGTTGACCTGGCCGTATACCTGGAGCCGCACCTTGTCATTTCCGGATTTTGCCATGCCTTTGGTGGCAGACGCAGTCTCCCCGGTTGAAGATGCAGGTGCGTCTGCTTTGGCGGACCCTTTAAGGCTTTCCACCTCTTTTTTGAGCATATCGATCTGCCGCTGCTGGGCCTCCACCATTTCCATAAGCTTTTGAATGGTTTCATCCTGGGTGTCAGCGTTGGCCGTCCCGGGTAGCAAAAAGACGGCCGCCAGGAAAAAAACAACCACCAGATAGTTCATTTTATCCCGCATAAGATCTCCTTTATTAAGTATAGAAATGAAAGCTATTGGGTTGAGAATGTTGAACTTACCACCCAACACTAATAGTAAGTGATAGAAAAGTCTATCATTTTTTTTGTCAAAAACTCAATGGGAACGGGTGTGGAGGGTTATTCGAGGTTCAACAGCTCGGCCCATTGGCTGAACCGCCGGGCATGGCCTTTGTTGATGCGGGCAAGCTCTTTGATAATGCTGTCCCTTGTCATCACCTTATTCTTGTTTTTCGGGGATTTTGAGAAATATTTGTCTGCGCAGCAGATGATCTTTTCTTCAACCGTTACCGGTACCATATCCCGCTCGGGCAGGGGCAGGCCGGCTGTCCGGATATTGTCCAGGGTGATGCCGGCCCCGGTGTGGCGTTCGGCCACCAGGCCGTAAGCTTGCGGCAGGCCCTCAGCATCCAGAATCTCCCGGCCAAGATAGCCGTGGCAGATGTAAGGGTGCGGCCCGTCGCATCCGATGGCCGCAGCCCGGGTTTTGAAAATACCGACGTCGTGGAGCATGGCAGCCTTTTCAATGAAGGCAAGATCGGGGGACAGATGGGGGACGGTGCGGGCGATGGCAAGGCTTTTGTCCGCCACCTGCCGGCTGTGATCCACGAGAATGGCGTAAAGCGCCGTCCCCTTCCGGTAGTATCGTTCTATGATATCAAGGGGGTCCATTTACCTGGATCCGGACAGCAGCACCCCTTCAATGAAGGGATCCAGATCACCGTCAAGCACCCGGTCCACATCTCCGATTTCCATATCGGTTCTGTGGTCCTTGATCATGCGGTAGGGATGAAGGACATAGGACCGGATCTGGCTGCCCCAGGCAATGTCGTCCTTGCCGTCATGGAGGTTCTGCATCTTTTTTTCCTGCTTCTGCTTCTCTAACTGGTACAACCTGGACTTCAATACTTTGAGGGCGATTTCCTTGTTCCGGTGCTGGGAGGGTTCCTGCTGGCACTGGACCACAACGCCCGTGGGGATATGGGTGATCCTCACCGCGGAACTGGTCTTGTTGACGTGCTGACCGCCTGCGCCGCTGGCCCGGTAGACATCGATACGAAGATCTCCTTCGTCCACATCCACGTTGATCTCGTCTTTAATTTCCGGATAGACAAATACCGCAGCAAAGGATGTTTGGCGCTTGCCCCCGGCATTAAACGGGGAAATCCGCACCAAGCGGTGCACCCCGGATTCCACCTTCATGAAACCGTAGCAATTGGTGCCGGACACGTGAAGGGTGGCCCCTTTGATGCCGGCCTCATCACCGTCCTGGTAGTCGATGACCTGGCATTTGTATCCTTTTTTGGAAATCCACCGGGTGTACATGCGGAACAGCATCTCCGCCCAGTCCTGGGAATCGGTGCCGCCGGCACCGGCATTGATGGAAACAATGGCGTCCCTGGCGTCATCTTCCCCGTCCAGGGTCACCTCGATGGAAAACTTCTTTAGCTTTTTTTCCAGCCGGGCCAGCAGGGCGGCGGCCTCGTCCTCGCTTTCCTTGTCCCCCTCTTCCCGGGCAAGTTCAAGCAGAACCTCAGCATCCTCAATGTCGTTGTAAATGGCATCGCAGGCCTCGATAAGGCCGGAAATGGTGGTGCGTTCTTTTAAGAGACGGGTGGCGTTGTCCGAGTCGTTCCAGAAATCTTCCCTGGCAATGAGCAGTTCCAGCTCCCGAAGCCGTTTTTCTTTGACAGGGAGGTCAAAGATACTCCTTAAGTTTATCGGCTTTGGCTGTGACGGATGAAATGACCTGTTTTAATTCTACACTCATTGTCTGGATCTCCTCATGATTTTTTTAATGCCTTTTACCATAAAACCAAAAGAGATTGCAATAAGGGAGACTAGGCCCGGAAGATCACCGAAGCGGCTGTAGAAGGAGGATTGGGTCAGGGCCGGGACCGCCGCGGAAAGGAAGGTGGTTTCGAACAGGCCGGTTGCGGCCGTTATCCTGCCGGCAGGATCAATGAACCCTGAAATCCCTGTGTTGGCGGCACGGACCACCGACCGCCGGTTTTCCACCGCCCGGAACACGGCAATGCTGAAATGCTGGGCCGGTGCGGACGTCCTGCCGAACCAGGCATCGTTGGTGATGGTGGTGAGAATATCCGCCCCGTTGGCCACAAAGGCCCTGGCAATATCGGGAAAAAGAATCTCAAAACAGATTAGGACACCGGTCTTGTGCTCCCCGAAGGGCAGGGATTTTCCAACGTGTTTTCCCCGGGAAAAATTGCCGGCCTCTGCCGTGAGTTTTTCGATGAAAAAGAGCAGATCCTGGAGGGGCACGTATTCGCCGAAGGGCACCAGGTGGGTCTTGTCATAGCTTGCAGTGACAAGACCCTTAGGGTTCAACATATAGGCCCGGTTGTAATAGCGTATGATCTCTTTTCCCACGTCTGCGGCCGGGCTGCCGATGAGAAAGTGGGCATTTTTCTGCCGCACCACCTCGTCCACGGCCATGGAATACACCGCATCCCTGCCGTAATAGAAGGGAACGGCGGTTTCCGGCCAGACCACAAGGGCACTGGGGTCTGATGCCAGGGACAGCAGCCGGTACTGGTCCACGGTAAAATCCTTAAAGGCCTTGTCCCACTTTTTATCCTGTTCGATGTTTCCCTGAATAACGGAAATGACCGGTTTCGGGGCAGCCGCGATCCAGGCATCAACGGTTTTGAGACGGAAATGCCCGTACCCCAGTGCCGCCGCCAGTATCAGAACAGCGCAAATACAGGGGAGTATCAGGCTCATCCCCCGTCCCGGAGACACAGGTTGCCGGAAGGATTCCCAGACCCGGGCCAGTGCCCCGTTGCAGGTCACAAGAACAAAAGAAATCCCAAGGACGCCCCCGACATCGGCCGTTTGAAGCAGCAGGGCGTTTGAAAACTGGCTGTATCCCAGTATTCCCCAGGGAAACCCGGTCAAGGCATGTGTCCGGATGAACTCCAGCCCCACCCATAGGGTAGCCCCCCACAACGGTGTCAGCCAGCGGGGCAGATGGGGCTGTGTCAGCATGAAGGCAAAAATTCCCGTGTACAGGGCAAGGTATAAAGAGAGAAGCACCAGGCAGGCCAGGGCCAGGATAAGATGGAGTTTACCGTAAATGGTCAGGGTGGGGATGAGCCAGTAAATCAGGGTCAGGTAGTGGGTGAGTCCCGCGGCAGTCCCTGCGAGAAAGGCCTGGCGCCGTGTCAGGGAACCCAGAGAGATCCACAGGGGGACAAGGGCGAAAAAGGCCGCAAGGTACAGGCCCGTATCCGGGAAGGCCGCCGTGAGCAACCCCCCGCTGACAATTGCCGGAAAATATGGTAAAAAACGGGTTATTCTATCTAAGAATCTCATTTTTGTCGGGTCTTGGGTTAAAAAGTCTGCTATACTTACCAGACAATTTTACCATTCGTCAATTTCCGTTTGGAGGGGCCGGCGCTGGGTTATGGCAGAGCGACATGAGAACAATCAGGGAGATGAGCCCGAACTATCCGGAGTCCTTTCGCAGCAGGATATGGCAACCATCCTGTCGCGTTCCCCTGTAGGCATCTGTATCACCAGAAACCGGATGATCCTTTGGGCCAACCCCCGCTTCTATGAGATCACCGGACATCCTGACGAAAGCCTCACCGGAAAAAATGCCCGGATTCTCTACCCCACGGACAGAGAGTACGACCGGGTGGGGGACAAACTGGGAACGGACATCAGGGGATCCGGCACCGCGGTCATTGACACCCGTCTTTCCAAAAAGGACGGCACCGCATTTGACAGCCGATTGCGGGCCACCTACCTGGACCCGGCTAATCCGGACCAGGGCATCCTGGTCATGGTATCGGATATCACCGATATCAATTCCCGGGCCACCCAGACCCAGCAGGCCCAAAAAATGGAGGCCATCGGCACCCTTGCCGGCAGCATTTCCCATGATTTCAACAACCTGCTCATGGGCATCCAGGGTCATCTGTCCCTGATGCGTATCAGTCTTGACACCCCGGACCGCCTTGAGGGCCATATCAGCCAGATCAAACGGCTGGTGGATACGGCGGCGGATCTCACCAGCCGCCTTTTAGGGTTTGCCAGGGGCGGGAAATACCAGATTACCGTCCTGGATATCAACCAGGTGCTGTCCATGGCCCTGGAAATTATCAAACCCACCCGCAAAGATATCCGTGTGGACACCTTTTTTTCTCCGGCCACCCTTTCCGTGGACGGCGATAACTCCCAGATCGAGCAGGTTTTTTTAAACATCCTCACCAACGCCTCACAGGCCATGGTGGATGCCGGCACGCTCACCGTGACCACCCGCCGTGTTGAGATTCCCGAAGACCACCGATTCCCCTTCCAGGTCACACCGGGCGCCTATGTGGAAATCACCATCCAGGACACGGGTATCGGCATGGACGAGGCCACCCGGAACAGAATTTTCGACCCCTTTTTCTCCACCCGGGAAATCGGAGATAAAAAAGGCCGCGGCCTGGGGCTGTCAACGGTTTTCGGCATTGTAAAAAACCACGGCGGATTCATCACCGTGGAAAGCCGGAAAGGGGAAGGATCCACCTTCAGGGTATCCCTGCCGGCATCGGACCAGACACCTCAGGCGGACAGCCTGCCCCCGGTTTCCCTGGCACAGATGCCCAAAGGCTCTGAAACCGTCCTTCTGGCAGACGATGACGAACAGGTGCTCAAAGTGGGGGCCGGTTTCCTGAAAGCCCTTGGGTACAAGCCGATGCTGGCAAACAACGGCCTTGAGGCGGTTGAACTCTTCACCCTGTACCAGGACGAGATTGCCGTGGTGGTCCTGGATCTGCTGATGCCGGTGATGGACGGCAAGACCGCCTTTTCAAAGATGCGGAAGATCAATCCCGACGCCAAGGTATTGGTGGCCACAGGCTACCATGTGGATGACGAAGTAAAAGGCCTGATCAAACAGGGCTGCAGCGGTTTTATTCAAAAGCCCTTTTCACTGGACCGGTTTTCCAGAGCCATCCGGGAAATTCTAGACCGGCCGTCCCACTGATTTCCCCGTGATCCAGAGGGGGAAAGGAGGTTTTCTCATGGTACGGATGCCTATCCATAACACGTCTGCGCTTTTACCCCGGGGGTTCATTCTCCTTCTGGGTCTTTGCATCCTGCTGCCCGTGGGCACAAAATTGTGGCGCTACACCCGCTTTTACCTGAATTCCGAAGAAACCCGCGGCGTTGTCACCACGGCATTTAAAAGCCGGATCGCCGGCACCAGGCCCTTTGTTGCCTTTAAGGACAGCACCGGCCACGTTCATGAGTTCCAGACAAAGATTCTCTTTCACTGGGCATTCACCCCGAAGCTGGGGGATGAGATCCCGGTGCGCTATCATCTAAAAGATCCGTCCCGGGCAGTCATAGACAGCCCCTTTTTCAACCTGGTGATGCCCCTGTGTTTCTTTCTCGTGGGGCTGCTCATGGTGTATCTGGCAATTTTCCATGCCATGACCGGTAAGCGCACAGCAGAACCCTGACCCCGCAGGGTATGAATTCTTATGCGCCCCGCCCCCACGCTGTGGCGGTAAGCGTTTCAATTTACGGGGAATCTTTTATTGCGCTTTACAACCCGCCGGCCAGATGGTATTTTTACCGGATGATCGGTTAAACCTAAGGTCTCACCAGGCGCAGCCGCTGAGAAAGCGGCGGTTCGCTATCAGGAGCGTTTTATGGAACATATAGAAATCCGGTTTGGGGATGACATTGAAACACCCGCCACAGAAGAGAAATCTTTTGAGGAAATGTTTCAGTCCGTCAACCCCATGTTCTGTTTTTCGAAACGGGTGTGGAAACCCCAGATGGATATATTTGAAACCCGCGAAGAAATCATCATCCAGGCCGAAATGGCCGGTGTCCGGCAATCGGATATGATCATCGAAGTTTCCAACAAGGCCGTTAAAATTTCAGGGACAAGAAAGAGCAACCAGCCGGATCCCACGGCCACTTACCGGCTTGCCGAGATCCAGTTCGGCCAGTTTGAACGGGTGCTTTACCTGCCCAGTGTCATTGATGTGGAAAAAGTGTCTGCCACCTTTGCCAGCGGGTTTCTGGAAATCCGGCTGGGAAAACTGCTCCGCAAAAATATCAAACCCAAACATAATGTGTCGCTTGATTTTCTCTAAGGACTAAGAATGGATGAGTTGAGACACCCATCAGCCCCCATCAGTACAGACGACATTCCCGACAGCCTCCCCATCCTGCCCATTGTGGATACCAACCTGTTTCCCAAAATGGTGCTGCCCCTGGTGTTGATCCAGAAGGAAGCCATTGACCTGATCGACGAAGCCATGGCCGGTAACCGGATGCTGGGCCTGCTGCTGTCCAAACGGTCGGACCTGGATTCCAAACACACGGCGGACGACCTCCACCGGGTGGGCACCGTGGCCATGATCCTGAAGATGTCCAAAATGGAGGATGAAAAGGCCCAGCTGCTGATCCAGGGCCTGAACCGCTTTAAGGTGGAAAACTACCTGACGGGCAAGCCTTACATGCAGGCGGATATCAAGGTGCTGGTGAGCCGTAACGGCGACAGGAACAAGGAAAACCGGGCCCTGATGGCCAACATTGTGGAGCAGTACGAAAAAATCGTGGACCTTTCCCCGGGCCTGCCCGCGGAAATGGGGCATATGATCAAATCACTTCAGGAGCCCAATGTCCTGGCGGACATGGTGGCCTCCACCATCAATGCCCCGGTGAAGGAAAAACAAAAGGTCATTGAGCTGCTTGACGTCACCCAGCGGCTGAAAAAGGTCACCCGCCTGGTGAATGACCAGCTTGAAATCCTTGAAATGGGCTCCAAGATCCAGAACCAGGTCAAGGAGGACATGGACAAACGGCAGCGGGAATACTACCTGCGCCAGCAGCTCAAGGCAATTAAAGAGGAACTGGGAGAAGGGGATGAAGAAAGCGTCGAAATCCGGGAATACCAGGCCCTGATCGAAGAAAAGGGACTGCCGGATGAGGCCAGAAAAGAGGCGGAAAGAGAACTTTTACGCCTGGGCCGTATGCACCCCTCATCCTCGGAATACGTGGTGGCCGCCACCTACCTGGACTGGCTCACCAGCCTGCCCTGGAACGAAACCTCCGACGACCGGCTGGACATCAAAGAAGCCAGGCGGGTGCTGGACCAGGACCATTACGGACTGGAAAAACCCAAAAAACGAATTCTCGAATACCTGGCCGTGCGGAAACTGAAAAATGACTCCAAGGGTCCCATTCTCTGCTTTTCCGGCCCTCCGGGCACCGGCAAAACCTCGCTTGGGCAATCCATTGCCAAGGCCATGGGCAGAGAGTTTGTCAGGGTCGCTTTGGGCGGCGTCCGGGACGAAGCCGAGATCCGGGGCCACCGCAGGACATACGTGGGTGCCCTTCCGGGAAGGATCGTCCAGCACCTGAGAAAGGCCGGAACAAAGAACCCCGTTTTCATGCTGGACGAGATCGACAAGGTCAACTCCTCCTACCACGGGGATCCTTCATCCGCTCTGCTGGAGGTATTGGATCCGGAGCAGAACCACACTTTCATAGACCATTACCTGGACGTGGCCTTTGACCTGTCCGACGTTATGTTCCTTACCACCGCCAACGTCCTTCACACCATCCCGGCCCCATTGAGGGACCGCATGGAGGTACTGGAACTCAACGGCTATACCGAAGAGGAAAAGCTGCGCATCGCCACACGTTACCTGATCCCCCGCCAGCGGGAGGCCAACGGCCTCAACGCCAGGCAGATCAAGATCACCACGGGCGCCGTGAAAAAAGTGATCGCAGGATACACCCGAGAATCGGGCTTGAGAAACCTGGAACGTCATCTTGGCGCCATCTGCCGGGGGGTTGCCGCCAAAATCGCCGAGGAAGAGGTGGAAAGCCAGACCATCGGCCAAAAGGATATCCGGGAGTACCTGGGGCCGGTGCAGAACATGCCGGATATGGCCATACGAATCAACACCCCCGGTGTGGTGGTGGGTCTGGCCTGGACCCCCTTCGGCGGTGAAGTGCTCTTTGTTGAAGCCGTTGCCATGCAGGGCAGCAAAGGGTTGACCCTCACCGGTCAGTTGGGGGATGTGATGAAAGAATCCGCATCCACGGCCTTAAGCTTTATCCGGGCCAATGCGGCCCAGCTCTCCGTGGACGAAGACTTCTTTGACAAACACGACATCCATATCCACGTACCCGAAGGCGCCATTCCCAAGGACGGCCCCTCTGCCGGTGTCACCATGCTCACCGCTCTTACCTCCCTGATCACAGGAAGGCAGGTACGTCCCAGACTGGCCATGACCGGGGAAATCACCCTCAGGGGAGAGGTGCTGCCGGTGGGCGGTATCAAGGAAAAGGTCATTGCCGCCCACAGGGCCGGTATGCGCCATGTGGTCCTGCCCAAGTGGAATGAGAAGGATATGGAGGATGTGCCCGACCATATCCAGTCCCAGATGGAGTTTTCCTTTACCGACAAAATGAAAGAGGTTCTGGATTTTGCCTTAACCTGAAATACCCATAGAAATAAAACAACCACTTAAAGAAATAGCTCACCCATGCGTTTATTCCCGTCTGCCCGATTTATTGTTACTGCCTGTATCACCCTCAGCCTGGCCCTTTTTTTCGGCTGTTCCTCAAAACTTGACACCCCCACCTATCCCGGGGATCACCAGCCGCCCCAAAAAAACCAAGCCAAGACATACTCCGGAAAAACACCGGCCACCCAGCGGCCCTACACCATAAGGGGGAAAAAATACGTGCCCCTGGCCACGGCATCCGGGTACGTGGAAAAAGGCATTGCCTCCTGGTACGGAAAAAAATTCCACGGCAGAAAGACCTCCAACGGTGAGACCTACAGTATGTACGCCATGACCGCCGCCCATAAAACCCTGCCCATGAACACCTGGGTGCGGGTGGAAAACCTGGACAACGGCAGGGAAATCACCGTGCGGGTTAACGACCGGGGACCGTTTGTGACCGGCCGGATCATTGATTTATCCTATACCGGGGCCAATAAAATCGGCATGGTGGGGCCGGGAACGGCACGGGTCCGGGTAACAGCCCTGGGCAAGGCCACCGCATACAACAAAAAGGACCATACCCCGACGGCTTTTAAACCCGTGGATTACTGGCACGGCAACTTCACCGTCCAGGTGGGGGCGTTCAAGGTCAAGTCCAACGCGGAAAAGTACCGCAAGAAACTCTCGGGCTCCTACCTCAACGCCCATATTGTCCGCTACGAAGATTACCGCGGCCTGTTCTACCGGGTACGCATCGGCAGTTTCACCAGCCTGAAAGATGCCAGGAAATTCAGTGACCAGCTTATGGCCGAAGGCTTTGACCGCACCTTCCCGGTGGCAGAGTAACCCTAATGAAACCTGTCGTATTTCTGGACCGGGACGGGGTGATTAACCAGGACTCCCCCCTGTACATCAAATCGCCGGAAGAATTCCACTTTATCCCCGGAAGTGCTAAGGCCATTGCCCTGCTGAACCGCAACGGATTTGAGGTGATTATCATCACCAATCAGTCTGCCCTAGGGCGGCAGATGATCACCGAAGAAACCCTGGAGGCCATCTTCGATAAAATGACGGCCGGGGTGGCAGAAGCCGGCGGCAGTATCCGGGATATCTTTTTTTGTCCCCACACGCCGGATGCGGGGTGTGACTGCAGGAAACCCAAGCCCGGGCTTATCCAAAAGGCCCTTGACCGGTACGGTATTGATCCGGCCGGCACCGTTATGGTGGGGGATTCCGCCAAGGATATCCTCTGCGGTCTTGCCGCAGGGTGCGGCCGGACCGTCCTGGTGGCCACGGGAAACGGTGCCAAGGCCAGGCAGGCACTAGAGGAAGAAGGCATCGCCCCCGACCTGTATGCCGACGACCTTCTGGCGGCGGCCCGCTTTCTTATATCCCGGCCCGAATAAACGCCCATGATCACCATCAAAGGCACCCTCTCCCGGATTACTTACCAAAACCCGGAAAATCACTACACGGTATGCCGCCTGCGTGTACCCAAGGTGGTCGAACCCATTACCGTGGTGGGCCATCTGGCCGGGGTGGCGGAAGGCGAACAGCTTGTGCTGCAGGGCTCATGGACCTCCCACCCCAAATACGGGGACCAGTTCAAGGCGGAGATGTTTGAAGTCACCCTGCCGGCCACGGTGTCCGGTATCCGCAAATATCTGGCCTCGGGACTCATCAACGGCATCAGCGGTTTTCTGGCGGATAAAATCGTGGACACCTTCGGGGAACAGACCCTGGATATCATCGAAAACGAGCCGGACCGGCTTCTGGATGTCCACGGCATCGGGAAGCGGAAAAAAAGGCTCATCGAAAAGGCCTGGAACACCCACCATTCGGTGCGGCGGGTCATGCAGTTCCTCCAGGAAAGCAAGATCGGGGTCACCCACAGCAGCGCCATATTAAAGACTTACGGAGACAAGGCACTGGATGTGCTTCAGACCGATCCCTACCGCATCGCCGTGGACGTTCCCGGCCTGGGGTTCCAGGCCGCCGACACCCTGGCCAAAGCCGCGGGCACAAAAGCGGATGATGCCAAAAGGCTTGGGGCCTGCATCCTCTGCCGCCTGTCAGACCTTGAACAGGACGGCCATGTATGCGGGGAAAAGGACGACCTGATCAAATTCTGCGCCAGAACCGCCCGGGTGGACGCCGCCCTTTTTGATCCGGTGCTGGATGAACTTGCGGATAACAAAGAGATCAATATAGAGGGGGAACGGATATACAACCACCGGCTGTACCGCGCGGAAACCGGCATTGCCCGACGGATCAACGCCCTTTTATCCATGCCGGTAAGACCCTTTCAGATCAACCCCGGCCAGATCATGGAAGAGGTGCTGGCCAGCCTTGCGGTGCAGCTCTCGGACGAGCAACTGGATGTGGTCACAAGGATTCTTGAACAGCGGATATCCATCATCACCGGAGGGCCGGGTACGGGAAAAACCACCCTGGTCAGGGCCCTGTGCGCGGTGTTCAAACGTTTGAACCTCACCGTGGTGCTCAGTGCCCCCACCGGCAGGGCCGCCCGGCGGCTGTCCGAAGTGACCGGAAAAAAAGCGTCCACCCTCCACAAATTGCTGGGTTTCGACCATGAAAACAGCACCTTTATGCGGAACTTTTCCAATCCCCTGGACCTGGATCTCTTTGTGGTGGATGAAGCCTCCATGGTGGATACGGCACTGATGTTCCACCTGGTGGAGGCCATGCCGCCCACAGCCACCCTGATCCTTGTGGGGGACACCTTCCAGTTGCCCTCGGTGGGCCCGGGCAATGTTCTCTCCGACCTGATCGCCTCGGAACGAATCGCCGTCTTTTCCCTGAGCAACATATTCCGCCAGGCCAAGGAAAGCCCCATCGTCATGCACGCCCACAGCATCCGCAACGGGGAATTGCCCGATCTGAAATCCGCTGATCCGTCCAAGCCTTCGGAATTTTACTTCATTGAGAACCGGGATCCTGCCAAGGTGGTGGAGACCATTGCCGAACTCTGCGCCAAACGCATTCCAAAGGCATTTCCCCACATAGAAGAGACCCAGGTCCTCACCCCTATGCACCGGGGAGAGGCCGGCACCATCAACCTGAACCAACGGCTCCAGGCCGTTCTCAATCCGGAGGGCCCAGGTATAGACAGCCAGGGCCAGACCTTTCGCCCCGGTGACAAAGTCATGCACCTGAAAAACAACTACGAAAAGGAGGTATTTAACGGGGATATCGGACGGGTGATGGAAGTGGATAAGGCAGAAGGCACCGTCCTTGTGGATTACGACGGCAGAGGCGTTTCCTACGACCTGCTGGAATTGTCCGAACTGACCCTGGCCTACACCGTCTCCGTGCACAAATCCCAGGGCTCGGAATACGATGCCGTGATCATCGCCCTGACCACGGCCCACTATCCCCTGCTCCAGCGCAATCTTCTTTACACGGCCATGACCCGGGGAAAATACCTGGTCATTATCGTTGGCGCATCCAGGGCGCTTACAATCGCCTTTGAAAACGATAAAACCGCCCGCAGGTTGTCCGGTCTTAAACATCTTCTCATGGAAGACTGACCCGTTTTGGCGCAGCAGCGAATACATTCTCCCCTCACCCAAACCGGGACTGTTTTGTAAAAAAAGTATCATCGGCTCACAGAATGGACTTGACCCCTGCTGTCCATTTGATAGAGATGAAATCTAACCTGTACGAAAAATTTGTTTAACTCATTAAAAGGCGATTATTGATGAAATTCAAGTATGCTGTTCTGATGCTGGCCATGGCCCTGTTCGCGACCCTGATCTTTTCCGGATGTTTTGCCACATCCACCACAAAAGCGGCCCCGCCCATGGTTAATAGAACCGGGGAAGCCCCCACGGCAGCCTTTCTGCCCTTTATCAACACCTATGAACCTGAAACCGCAGCCTTTGTTTCCAAACACCTGGAAGCCTGTCTCGCCGACAGGAAGGTATTTCGTTTTGTTCCCAAATCAGAGGTAAACGCGGCAGTGGCCGGTGTTGACCTGGATAAGATGTTCGGCCTTAAAGCGTCCCAGTACGCGGCCATTGGTCGCAAACTCAATGCGGATTACGTGATCCACGGCACCATGGCCGTACGTAAAACCCTGAAATTCACGGGCTGGCGAAAAGATGTGGATGTATCTGCAAGGGTCTATGATGGCAGAACCGGTGCAAAGGTGGACTCCTGGCGTTCCATGACGGATTTTGCCACCACCAGCGCCAAAACGGAATTGTCTGCCGAGGAGATGGCAGCTTCCGCAGCCAACCATACCTGCGCAAAAATGATGGAACGCGCCTTTTAGAAAGTACCTTCCCAGCAGGCTTTGGGACCCCAAAGCCTGCCGGGAACCACAAGCGCCCGGTAAAAACTTTTACATAAAAAAAGATTTTATCCGGGACGGCTTTGTGAAAAAATGATAAGGATTTTAAGGCTGTTAAAAAAACGAGGATGGCAAGCTTAAGGACCGGAGACGAGGAGTAGATGAAAAAAATCCATGTGACCAGAGGAATCACCTGGGTAGAAATTCCCGAAGCAGATCTCTACCTGATGTGCGGCTGCCCCGAAGACAGTGTCAAACACCTGATGAAGCGGGGCCTGATCCTTCCAACGGAAAAAAAAGGGGTCCCCTGTGAGACAGGACCCAATGCCATTCTCCTGTCCGACCTTTCGATACAGAATGGAAATTTCGCCAATCTTGCCGAGTTCCCCATCCTCCACATGCTTTACCGCCAGGGAATGATCATGCCGGGCCACCCCAACAACACGGGGGAAAAGCCCATGCTCATCGGCCTGCCCGAACAGGTGAGGGCCCAGGCCCGCTACATTTACCGGGGCAATTACGGATTGATCTCCGAAGAGGAGATGATCCAGGCCGGTGCCACAAAAGAAGAAGCCAGGGATATGATGCGCCTCAAACTGAGGTTTGCCTTCGGAGAAATCCGGGAGACCGAAGAACTGGTGGATATCCGGTCAGTTGGCCTCAGGGAAGTGGAACTTAAAAACGGGGTCTTTCTCTCCCGCATCGGTCTGAATGTTTACCAGATCACCTACAAAAACGAATCCGTTGAGGTGGATCTCAACCTGCCTCCCAACGAACGGTATGAATCCCCTTACCAACTCGGGGCCTATCATATCCGGAAAAACTACTTCAGCGTCATCCATATCGGTGAGGGAAACGGATGGGACATCAACCGGGGATGCATGTCCAGCATCATCTCCTTTCAGGGCAGAATCTATCTGATCGACGCTCCCCCCAATATACACCATACCCTCACCGCCCTGGGCTTCAGCATCAATGAGGTGGAAGGCATTTTCCACACCCATGCCCACGACGACCACTTTGCAGGGCTCACCACCCTGATCCGGTCCGGACGGCGGATCAAATACTACGCCACCCCCCTGGTCCGGGCATCGGTGGTCAAAAAACTGTCCACCCTCATGTCATTGAAAGAGGAGATGTTCGCCAATTACTTTGACATCCGGGATCTCACCTTTGACCAGTGGAACGATATCGAAGGCCTTGAGGTGAAGCCGGTCTTCTCCCCCCATCCCGTGGAAACCAGTGTTCTGTTTTTCAGAACCCTGTGGGGGAGCGGGTACAAGACCTACGCCCACCTGGCTGACATTGTTGACTTTGAGCTGTTTGAAAAAATGATTACGGACACCCCGGAAGAAAACGGGGTGACCCGTGAATTTTACAATAAAACCATCCGGGAGTATCTCGTTCCCGCCGATATCAAAAAGATAGACAACGGCGGCGGCCTCATCCACGGCCGGGCAGAAGACTTTGTCAATGACAAATCCCATCGGATTCTCCTGAGCCACAGCGAACTTGAGTTGAGCGACACCCACCGGGAGATCGGTTCCAATGCCGTATTCGGCATGGAGGATGTCCTCATTCCCACCAAGCAGAACTACAACCGGCGAAATGCCCACGATTTTTTGACCCAATACTTTCCCGAGGTGCCCAAATATCAGTTGATGGCCCTGCTCAACGGCCCTGTTGAAACCTTTAACGCAGGCTCCATCCTTATCCGGAAAAACCAGGAAAACCAGGATGCCTTTCTCATCCTTTCCGGTGTGCTGGAATTTTTAGATGTTGACCACGCCACCCATTTTACCCTTTCGGTGGGCTCTCTCATCGGTGAGTACGCCACCCTCACCCGGCAGCCGTCCGAAGGCACGCTTAGGGCAGCCTCCTATGTGGATGCCCTGAGGATCCCCGGCGGACTGCTCCGGGCTTTTGCGGAAAAGAACAAGCTTCAGGCCAAGATTATCTCCACCCACAAAGCCAACGTATTTCTTCAAAGCACATGGCTGTTAGGGGAGATGATATCCTATGCGACCCAGAACCGTATTGTGGAAGCCATGGAAACCGTGGTGGTGGACAAGGGTGCTAACCTGGCATGGAACGATGAGCCGGAGCTGATCATGCTTGAATCGGGCAAACTTAAAATTTCATACGGCAACACGGTAATCGACCTGAATAAACCCGGGGATTTTTTCGGAGAAGAAAGCCTGATTCTGGGCACCATGGCCCCATTCAACGCAGAGGTGATTCAAAAATCGGTCATCCGGAGAATTCCCGGCCATGTGCTTGCAGACATCCCCATTGTCCAATGGAAGCTTTTGGGAATATTCGAGGCCAGAAGCCGGTTTGTCCCGTCCGCCCCCACCAATCTGACGGCAGCCCCCACCGGGCGTAGCGTTGCCCTCCAGTGGATAGACAACTCAAACAACGAACGAGGGTTCCGGGTCATGAGAAAGACAGAAACAGAGGACCGGTTTTCCGAGATCAAATTTTTATCCGCCGAAACCACGGCCTTCACCGACCATGTGCCGGAACCCGGGGTGTACCATTACTGCGTCAAATCCATCGACAAGGAAGGATATTCCCTGAGAAGCAACGAGGTCCGGGCTGTGGTCAAAAATTAAGGGGTCTTCACACCCAGTCCATCCGAGGCATTTTTGGGCTGCCGGTAGATCCGGAGCAGTAAAAATCCTGCCCCCATTCCCCCTGCCATAAAGAAGACGCCCCCCGTCAGCAGGGAGGTATCCAAACCGCTGTGGTCTGCCTGCCACCCGAGCACCGGCCCCAGTCCGGCAAAGGACAACCGGATAATCAGGCTTCTGACGGAAAGCACCGTGGCACGGATATCCGATGGTGTCATCTCATTGATCTGATTCCGCAGCACAGGTGTGGCCACTCCCCTGACCCCGTAGAAAAGAAAAAGGCAGACCAGGCCTCCCAGAGTGCCGAAAATGCCCATCAGCAGATAACCGCCGGCAATACCCGCTGCAATGAAAAACAGGGTGCCTTCCTTGCCCAGCCGTTCTTCCACCTGCCAGGCCCGCATGGATACGGCCCCGGTCACCAGGTTCAGCACTGGAATCAGAATACCGAACCAGACCATGGACAGGTCCAGCCATGCAAAGTAGGGCTGGACAAACCACGCCATGGTCAGGGTGGCCGTTCCCATGATGGAGGAGTAAAGGATGGCGGCCTGAAGGCCCTTGTGTTCCTTTACGGCAAACCGGACAATGCCGAGGATCTGCCGAAAGCTTGTCTGCCCCGTAAGGGTGGCCCTGGACGGTTCCACCAGGGTCAGGGCCGCAGGCACTGCGGCAAAGGCCACGGCGGTCTGGAAAAAAAAGGGAAGGCGCAGGCTGGCCATGGCAATGAGAACCCCAAGGGGGGCTGCAATGGCCTCGGCAAAGTTACCGGCGGAAATCATCTTTCCTTCTGTTTTCAAGTACTCTTTTTCCCGTTTCCCCGCCTTAAGGCTGTCATAGAGCAGGGCGGAATCGGACCCGGAGATAAAACTCTGCCCCACACCCAGTATAATTTCACAGGCCAGAAACGCCCAGAATCCTTCGGACACACAGTACAGGGCAAATCCGGCAAACCCTAAAAAACTGCCCAGCACAAGGGAGGCCTTCCGCCCCCAGACATCACCGAAATAGCCGGACGGCACCTCCAGCATGACGATGGAAAAAGAGTACACCGCCTTGAGGATGAACAGATCCCGGGTGGACAAGCCGTTGTCCATGTAGAAAAGATAGAGGATGGGCATGGTCAGCATCAGCCACTTGGACAGCTTAATGACATACAGCCTGAAAATATTGCCCTGCAATGCTGCAAATGGCGTTGCCTGGTCCATGATATGCACTCCGGTTGTTGTAAAAGCCCGGGATAATAACAGATTTCCAATAGTTACACCAGCCTTTTTAATTTACATCTTGCATCCGGATGCCTGGTCTGATATCCGGGGAAGGCGTTTATCAACGAAGTTCAACTCAATGATTCTAAGCCCAAAACAAGCGCATTTATAAAAATACCGGGCTCATCCCCGCCTAGTTAGAAA
>CAJWHT010000066.1 GCA_913041495.1 uncultured Desulfobacteraceae bacterium
GAGGCCATGTTTCCGGTACCCGATGCCACCACCAAAGGGATATCCGGATCACGGGCACCTAAAATTTCAAGCACCTGAAGCCCGTCCATCTGCGGCATTCTTAAGTCCAGAAGGACCAGGTCCGGGCGTTCGCGTTCAAACACCTCAATACCCTGTCTGCCGTTTTCCGCCTCCACCACCGTATAGCCGTAATCCTCAAGATACGTGCGGAGACTTTGACGAATAAAGGCCTCGTCGTCTATGGTAAGGATCTTAAACCCGCGCTCCTGTTCCAAAATGCCTGCCTGTGTGCCACAACTGGTTGCTAAATATAAACACTTTCGGCGCATTATAGCCCAGAACGGCGAAAAATGTTAGAAAAAAAGGTGGTTTTTCTATATCTGTCAGGACAACCACCGCAGTTGTTTTACCATCCTGTAAATCCAACGGATAAACGACCCGTAGGGCGGGGCGAAACTCAAGGCGAACCCCGACTGCCTGAATACGGGTTTTAATTTTGAGAACTCTGCAAATCCTTCATACCCGTGGTAATGCCCCATACCGCTGTTGCCGATGCCGCCGAAAGGCATATCGTGCTGGGCCACATGCATGGCACAATCGTTGAGGGTCACGCCGCCGGAGATGGTTCTGGCCAGCACCTGCTCCGTTAAGCGCCTGTCATTGGTAAAAAGGTAAAGTGCCAAAGGCCGTTCGCCCGCATTGATATAGTCTATCACTTCTTCCGGGTCCGAATAGGGCATCACCGGAAACAGGGGGCCGAAAATCTCCTCTCGCATGACACGCATGTCCCGTGACACACCGGTCAAAAGTGTCGGGGAAATCTTTCTCAACTCAGGATCACTGTCCGGTCCGTCCAGCAGGTTAACGAGCTCTGCCCCCTTGGCAGAGGCATCCTCAAGGGTTTCTGTCAGCCGGTCAAAGGCACGGCTGTCTATGATGCTGGTGTAATCACTGGACCTAATATCCGGATACCGCTTTGTGACGATCTGTTTTGCCACCCGGATAAATTCCGGCAGCCTGGCACCTGGCACAAACAGGTAATCCGGTGCAATACACGTCTGGCCCGCATTCATGAGCTTGGCGTACATTATCCGGGCCACCGCCTTTTCCATGGGGTAATCCTGGGCAATCACCGTGGGTGATTTTCCCCCGAGTTCCAGTGTCACCGGGGTGAGGGAGGCGGCAGCGGTTTTCATTACGGTTTTTCCCACCTCGGGAGATCCGGTGAAAACCAGATGGTTGAAGGGAAGGCCTGCAAACTCGGAAGCAGCGGCTCCGGGCAAAAAACAGAGATACGCGTCATCAATCTCTTTGGAAAAAATACGGTGAAGCAACCGGCACAACCGTTGCGAATTGGACGCCAACTTGACCATGACCCGGTTACCGGCAGCAATGGCGCTGGTCATGGGACTGATGGAAAGAAAGAGCGGATAGTTCCACGGTGTCACGATTCCCACAATGCCTTTGGCCTGGGGAATCACCCGGTTCCGGCTTCCTGCAAAAAGCATGGAGACGTGCCGCCGCTGGGGGGACATCCACCGTTTGAGCCGTTTCCGGGTGTACCGAAGTCCCAATAGGCTGCCGGAAATTTCCAGAATCCTGGTTTCGTGCATGGACCGGTTCCCGAAATCCTGGGATATCGCCTCACAAATCGCATCATCATTTTCAACGATCAGACGCTCAATGGTCTCTAACAACTGGATCCGTTTTTCATATGAGATCACAGGCTCACGGCGCATGGCGGCGGTCTGGGCGTCGAACACGGTAATAGGTTGGGGGCTGCTTTTTTCAGATTCTGCCATCAATATCTCCTTGTCAGATGTCTTCCCGGTCGTCCCTGGCAAGACAATTCATTAGCATACAATAATAAAATTTACAGCTCTTTTTTCCGACAAGTTGCCATTGCAATGGCAATCATCCAAGATGATTGCCCGGGAAAACCCGGAAAGATATCTTTTAGTTGATACCGGGCTGTCCTTGAACCATCAATGCCCGGGTGACAGCGGAAAGGCTGGCACTGTTCAGTATCTTGAGTTCCTTGTTGTACCGCCGGCATAATTTTTTAACCTTCAGGCAGGCATTGTGACTGTTACAGTTCACGGGACAGACCACCACGTCACAGCGTTTGACCTTGGCCGTAAGATTGGCGTTGCTGTTTTTCAGATACCCGTCGTGGTAGTCGAATTCACCACCGGCGCTTTCCACAATCTCCCGGTAATAGGATTTCATCTTTGTGATGCCCCCGATCATGAATATCCGTTTGGCACACAGGTGGTAATTGGGGCAGGTATCATCCGAGCACCCCCCCAGGGCAGCACAGGCCACAGGATCACAGGGCCGGTCATCCGCGTTGGTGGAAGTCGTGCGATCCCCCGGGAAGGCCAGTGTCTCGGACATCGCCTGAAGCTCCTTGCGGATCATCTTATTTTCATTTTCCGCGCTGAACAACTCGATTTGAATCTGTTTTTTCTCCCGTGACAACAAACGGGTTTTCTCCCGTTCATTTGCCAAGGCCTCCCGAAGCGCCTGAAGTTCATCTTCATACGCCTTCTCTTCAGTGCTTTCCTTTTCAGGATCACGGGGGGCGACCTGTTTTCTCAATCCATTGCTTTCCCTGGTGAGCCTGTCAAGTGCCAGGCGATCTTCCCTGCGCTGACGCACAAGGTCCCGTAAGGCTGTGTTTTTCTCTGTCAGTTTTTTCTTTTCCCGGGTCAGGTTTTCCTCGGCGGATGTCAGTTGCCGCCGGACATGAAAGACTTCTGTCATGTTGGCATGAGCCAGCATATGCACCTCTCCGTGGATATCCTGGAGCAATTCCATATCGGCATCCTCATGGGCGACGATGGCATACATGATAGGGCCGATGATTCCCTGGGCCGCACAGGAGTCCCACAGGTTGCGGACCCCTTGGGCATCTTTTTTTTCGTAAAGCCGCTCCACCTGAATCATGTACTTTCTTGCCCGGTGCCGGATGAAGTTGTTTACCTTTACCGAGAGCACATTCTCATCACCAAGAGCGCCCATAATCCGGGAGTGATACTCATACGGTTTCAACTGCTTTACGTCCCAACCGCATTTTTTTAAAATCGACTTATGCTTTTCTACGGAAAGCATGGCCCCCACTACGGGGCATTTAAAATGGTGTTCAATCTCCCAGATGTTCATAAATCTTTCAAGTGTGTCAGTCATTTGGCCTCCATCATATGTGCACAGCAGCACCCACCTTTTAAAGTTTGATCAAGCTAACTTTTTCACGAAAAATTACTACGCCCAAGATGACTTGTCAATAAAAATAGAAAAAGGGGGGGATTAAAAGGCTTTCCTGATGCTCGTGATGTATTCGGTGGTCTTTTCCTTCACCAGATCGATATCGTCAGATCTAAGCCGAAGCTTATACCCGGACTCCGTGTGGTCCAGATTAATATCGCCGGGGGAATCAATATTGTATCCGATGGCAGTGGCCATGAGATTGGCAAAATGAACGCAGAGGAACTCCGGGGTGGGGTTCTCCATTTTATGCAGATGGTCGTGGTACATGGCCACATCCTTAAACTCCTGGGGAAAGCCCCAGCGGTTGAGCAGTACCGCACCGAATTTGCCGTGGTAGCTCTTGAGCGTGGCAAGCACCTGTTTTTGATCAAATTTTTTGACGCCTTGGCCTTTGGCCTCAAGCTCCCCGATCACCTGGATGAGAATGAGTTTGCCGATGTCATGGGTCAGGCCCAGGGCAAAGATATCCATATCGGATCTGACATGGAGAAGGTTCAGGATAAATTCAGCACCGAATGCCGTGGCCAGGGAATGCTCCCAGAGTTTTTCAACCACAGATCCGAACCGTTTGTTTTCAGAGGTGTACAAACTGCGGTTGGCGATGATCTCCACATATTGCCGGGTTTTTCCCAGGCCCAGCTTTGAAATGGCGTCTTCCAGGCGGCTGGTTTTTTCGATCCCCCGGTAGAGGGCGGAGTTGGCCACATTGATCAATTTTGAGGTAATGGCCACATCCTTGCGTAAAAAATCCGCCACCTCACTCAGGTTGGCCCCCTGCCTGACCAGATCGTTGAACTTCAGATTGACCTCGGGCAGGGTGGGCAGGTTCACATCCCCCTTTTTGAACCTTGAAATAATGGCCTCCATAAGGTTCACCTCTTTGGGCGGGGCCGGTTTGGGCGGTGCTTTTTTCACGCCGGAAACCGCAGTTTTTTTAGCGGTTTTCTCCGTTAGATTGAGGAATTTCGGCTGTTTGACAGCCACTTTATCTTCCAAAACAACAAGACGACTCCGCAACCCTGAGATGGTTTCCTTCATCTCCTGGCGCTCGCCGTACTTATTGATGGCGTCATCAATGGCGATATTGAGAAAATGAAGAAACCCCTGGGTCTTAACAATATAGTTGAACGCCCCCACCCGCAGGGCTTCTATGGCGCACTGGGGATCGGAATCCGGGGTGAGCATCAACACGGGGGCTTTGATCCTGGGAAAGATATCCATTAAAAAGTCAATACCCGAGTTAATGGTAAAATTATGGTCTATCAGAATCAGATCAAAAGAAGATTTAAGGGATTTCCATTCCTTCGCATTGGTTATGACACGGACGCCAAAATACCTGGACAGATTTTTTTCAAGTCCTTGAGCCTCTTCATGGTCACTGTTTGCGATGAGCACCTGTTTCATTAGTTTATGGCAACCAAAGTATTAAAAGGTATTTTTTATCCCAGCTTGTTCACGTGATCTATCATCATCTGCTTTTGTTCCTGGCTGTCGAACATGAAGCGGACACCCACACCGTTCTTTCCGATCCAGGCAACGCTGCCCGAGATACGAAGGGGTAATTTTGCCCCTCTGAAATTAAAGGTCATATCCAGTTTCTGACCCACAAACAGTTCCTGGACGGTTTCCAGAAAGATGCCGCCGGGGCTGATATCCAGAATGAAATCCGTAAAGCAGACCTCATCGGTTTGGCAGGTGATCTGCATCAGATAGGGCAGGCGTTCGTACTCCCGCTGCTCTCCCACCAGGAGCAGCAGTTCCTTTTGCTGCGTCTCCGACATCCGGCTGATCGCCTCAAAAAGCCTGGCAGTAATTCCGGAAGCTGTGAACTGCTTTTCCATTGGCTCCATGATTCGGCTCCGTTTTCACCTTTACTGACACCGCATGGTTCATTCATCCCCATTGGACAAAAAGATCCTAAAGCTACTGGTCAGACCGGATAATCATTGGGTTCGTGTCAGGTTTTCTATATAAAGTTCAATATGGCAACGCGGATGGCGAAAGTCAATCATAATCTGCGGCCCTGTTGATCCCTGGCCCTTCGACAGTATCCAGGACTACGGCCGACTCGAAACAGAAAGCCCGGTACCATAGACGGCATCTTTCTTAGTCAAGACCTGCACATTATTTCATATGAGCCAGCTATAATACCGTTTGGGGAATAAGGATGCCAATCACGGATGTACGAGGGAAACAATGTTTTCAAAAGGTTGGGCAGAAGCCTGTAACAGGGGGCCCCTTTGCACAAATAAAAAATCCCGGCGGATTAAATCCACCGGGATATTTCTTTTGGGTTGGCTCCCCAGCACGGACTTGAACCGCGGACCCATTGGTTAACAGCCAATTGCTCTGCCAACTGAGCTACTGGGGAGCAGCGTCTCCCGAAGAAGACTCGGAGTTTATATACCAGGCAGTTTTTGAAGTCAAGCAAAAACAATAAAAAAATTTGACATTATTTGGTCAACTGTTTATTCTCTAAAAAGATTGATGGTTTACAACATGGAGGTTAGTGATGGACATCAACAGTGTACAAGGATTAAACGCATACACAAGCACAAGGCCTACGGCGGAAGATAACCTGGTACAGAACCAAAACCAGGAAGCAGCCCAAGCCGATCTCAACCGGGAAAATGCCCAGGTGGTTCAAGAAGCATTCGAGGTGAGCCTCTCCAGTGAGGGTTTAGCCCAGCAAACCACGGCGGTTGAGGAAACTGAAACTGCGGTTGAGGTACCGGAGGAACCCCAGGAAGTACCGATTCCCGAGCCTGCACAGGCGGCCCCTGCCAACCCGGGAGAACCCCAGCAGCAGCCCAGCCAGATTATAAACATCGTCGCCTAAATCACACCTTATATATAAACGATTTGATTTTCCTTCCCGGATTCCCCGAATGATCGAACCTGATACGGCATTCGGGAAGGCAAATAAAACTACCAATTCATGCCGTTGACTGTTATAAGAACATCCAGCCTGGAATACTGCAGGACCTTTTGAATCCGAAAAGGAGCAGACCATGATTACGGAAAACGGCATTGTCACCCAATCAAACGACAAGACGGCCTGGGTGAAAACCACCCGGTCCGCAGCCTGTGAAAGCTGTTCATCCAAGGACAGTTGCGGCACCAGCCACCACGGATCCCAAGATATGATCGTTACGGTGAAAAACACCCTCTGTGTTCAAGCCGGAGACAATGTGGTTATAGGGATCGAAACCAAACCCATGCTTTATTTGAGCTTTTTGCTCTATGTGTTCCCCGTCCTTCTTTTGTTGGTGGGCGCACTCGTGGGGGATACCCTTGCCCCCCTCATTGATATGAACAAATCCCTGGCAGCCATGCTCCTGGGATTCTTCTCCTTTGCGGCCGCTTTTCTAGTGGTCCGGAAAAAACAGGCAACCCTTTCGGGAAACGACGCGTACAAGCCTTTTTTGGTACGCAAAAAATCTCGTTCAGCAATTGAAGGTTGCGCAATTCTATAAATAAATCCTCGCTATTTTTTACTTGTAAATCTGGCATCAATATAATATAAACCCTGCCAGTTGTGGGTTCGTCGTCCAACTCTAACCATAAATTTTTTGAGAGAGAAATTATGACATCACAACGCGACCTTAAAGTAGCTCTATTGATCATGATCGTTTTATTGGTCACAGGTATTGTTTGCTACGCATCTTTTTCACCCCCTGCCCCGGATAATCCAGTGAGACTCATGTTTCAGAATCAGGGCGGCAAGGTTTTATTCACCCACCTCGAGCATGTGGACAGTTATAGTTTGGACTGTCTGGACTGCCATCACAACATTGAAGATGATGACACCTACAACTGCAGTGAATGCCACGAGGAAACCGGAGATGAAGACTTGTTGTCCAGAGCGGATGCGTTTCACGCCCAGTGCAAGGGATGCCATGAAGATTATGGTGCGGGTCCGGTAGACTGTAATTCATGTCATGCATTGTAATGGAAAGGATGATTTTTAATCATCCTTTTTTTTTGGCCTGACTTAAGCTTATTACGAAACAAGGACTTAATATGATTAAACGATCTTTTTTTGCTCTATCCAAACCCAAGCTGACCTATGATCTGCTCGGTTCAGATCAGAAGGCACCGGAGGCCATCCCGGTTCCAGGCAGCCTCACACTGCTGCTGCCGGAAACCATAGACAGCACCAAGCAGGCCCTGATCACCCAGGGGGATGCTGTCAAGAAGGGAGAAAAACTAAAACTCTATGAAGACGGCACCGACTATGTTCTGTCCCCGGTGGCCGGAACCATCCGGGGGTTTGACTCCTACTCCGATGATTTCGGTAATACGGCCACCTACATACTGATCAAGCCGGATCCGTCTAAGACCGGAGAGGAAGATACCGTCGGTCTTGAACCTGAAGAAGATTTAGATTTTGCAAACGCAAACCTGCGCCACCTGCCAGGCGCCCTGCCCTTTGCCACCCTGGCCGATGAGAACACAAGTATCAACACCGTTATTATTGCCGGTGCGGATACCGACGTGTTATCCGACACCTGCCAGTTTGTCTGCACGGCCTATGCCGACGAGATGGTGGAAGGCACCCGGATTTTAAAACGGATGACCCAGGTCTCCCGGATTTTCCTGACCCTGCCTGAAAAACTGCAGACACAGGCCAATTTCGGCTCCGTTCAGATCCTTAAAACGGATGAGACCTACCCATCCACACTGCCCGCAATGATCATGAAAGATCATCTGGGGACGGAACTTCCGGCCGGCAAGACCCCGGAAGACATGGGGGTCTGTTTTATCCGGGCAGAGGCCTTGGTATCGCTGGCCCGGGTATTCAAAACCAAAGCGCCTGTGTTTGAAAAGGTGGTGACCCTGATCGACAAGGGCGGCAATAAGCAGCGGCTGACCGCCACCCTGGGCACCCCATTGAGCAAAATTTTTGCCCGGTTCAACGTCCACATCAACGACAGCGACCGGATCATCATCGGCGGTCCCATGCGGGGGTTTGCCACCTACACCCCCCATCACCCCGTCGTCCCCGACATGGATATGATCATCGTCCAGGACAGGGATACCGTGACCGAATTATCCAACACGCCTTGCGTCAACTGCGGCGAGTGTATCCGCATCTGCCCGGCCAATATACCGGTGAACTTATTGGTCCGGTTCCTTGAGGCGGATGAGTATGAAGAAGCCGCAGACAAGTACGACCTTCAATCCTGTATTGAATGCGGGCTGTGCGCCTTTGTTTGCAAGGCCAGAATCCCGCTTTACCAGTACATCCGGCTTGGAAAACATGAACTCCTCGCACTTCGTGCAGACGCGTAACATGGAGACTGCCAATGAATAATACAAAGCTAATTGTTTCCCATGCCCCGTTCTGGCATGACGGAGACAGCCTGTTTCAATTGAACCTGAACTATCTTATCGCATTGCTGCCCGCAGCGCTGTTCGGGATACTTCAGTTCGGCGCCACAGCCCTGGGCGTACTGACCCTGTCCGTGGCCTTTGCCATGCTGTGGGAAACCATCATGAACCTGGTATCCAGACAGGACATGACCATCGGCAACCTTGAATCCGCAGTCATCGGCCTGCTCTTCGGCATGATGCTGCCCGCCACCGCCCCCTGGTGGATCGTCGTGATCGGCACCTTTGTTTGTGTGGTCATCGGCAAGTACATCTTCGGCGGTACCGGCGGCAACCCCTTTCATCCGACCCTGGTGGGGATGGCCATCCTCATGATGTCCTGGCCGGTATACTTTGACTTCGACGCAGCCTATGTATCCTACGAGTTTGATTTTACCGCCCTTGCCCCCCTGGCAGCCGTTAAATTCCAGGGCGCAGGTGCCGCAGAATTATTCCCTGTGGGCGGCCTTCTGGCAGGACAGGAAGTCGGTGCCATCGGCGCGGTCTTCGGCCTTGGGCTGATCATCGGCGGGGTTTACCTGATTCTCAGGGGCTATACCCGCTGGGAAATTGTTGTTTCCTTTCTGGCCGGTATTATCATCACCGGCGGATTGTTCAGCCTTACAAACCCGGACGCCTATCCCTCACCCCTGTTCCACCTTTTTTCAGGGTACACCCTGCTGGGCGCCTTTTTCCTGGCAACTGAGAACTCTTCTTCTCCCGTAAACCGGATCCCCATGCTGATTTACGGATTCTTAGGGGGGTTTATGATCATCCTCATGAGAAACATCGGGGCCTATGCAGACGGCACCGTACTGGCCATCCTGCTCATCAACCTTGTGAACCCCCTGATCGACAACATTAGACCAAAAGCTTTGGGAAAGGGAGTGACCAATGCGTGAAATGATTAGCATGGTGGTTGTGCTCACTGTCCTTACCGCAGTGTCCGGCGGACTGCTGGCAGCCATTAAAAGCGGAACCGAACTGAGAATCGAAGAGCAGGTCCTTAAATTCCAGAAGGCGCCTGCCATTGCACAGATATTCACCGATGTTTCCAACGATCCCCTGGCGGAACGGTTCAACGTGGAAACCGAGGGAACCACACTTCAGGTTTTCCCCGGAAAACTTGAAGACGGTGGTACAGCCGTTGCCTTTGAGACCAAGGGCAAAGGCGGCTACGGTGGCGATGTGGGCCTCATGGTGGGCATCAATACGGACAATGACCAGATCATTGCCGTCAGGGTCACCACCCATTCTGAAACCCCAGGGCTTGGCGCCAGAGCCAAGGATGACCCTTCCTTTGTCTCTCAGTTTGCGGATCTTTCCCTTGAGGAAAACCTGGACCTGAAGAATAACAACGGCAGCATTGACGCCATGTCCGGTGCCACCATCACCTCCCAGGCCGTCTGCCTGGCAGCGATTCAGGCCCAGGAGTTGTACAAGAAACTCAAACCTGAAATCTTAAAACAGATTCAATAAGACGGAGGCAAAATAAAAAATGGCACAATCCTTAGCAAAAGAATTTACAAAAGGACTATGGGCTGAGCTTCCTCCCTTCAGGCTTGTGTTGGGTCTCTGCCCGGTTCTGGCGGTCACAAAGACCGTTGAAAACGGGCTTGGCATGGGCATCGCCACCACCTTCGTGCTGGTGTTCTCCAACCTGCTCGTCTCCATGCTCCGTAACGTGATCCCCACAAAAGTGAGGATCGCCTGCTATATCGTTATCATCGCCACCTTTGTAACCATCGTTGAGTTCCTGGCCCAGGCATTTGCCTACCCGCTTTTCCTGGCCCTGGGTATATTCATCCCGCTCATCGTTGTAAACTGTATTGTTCTGGGCCGGGCGGAAGCCTTTGCCTCTAAGAACACGCCGGTGATGGCCATAGCGGACGGTCTTGGCATCGGGATCGGGTTTACCCTGTCCCTGGGTGCCATCGGCCTGGTCCGGGAATTTTTGGGCGCAGGTACCATCACCATCTGGGGCGGTACGCCGGTATTCGACATGACAAGTGTGTTTGCCAACTTTCAGCCCTTCGGTTTCATGATTGAAGCCCCGGGTGCCTTTGTGGCGCTTGGCCTGATGCTGGCCGTAATGAACCTCATTCCGAGTAAATAAGGAGACCATCAATGGAGTATTTTGAATTAGCCATCGGATGTATCTTCATCAACAATATCCTGCTGGCCCAGTTCCTTGGCAACTGCCCGTTCCTGGGAACATCCAAAAAAATGGAAACCGCCGTGGGCATGTCCATGGCCGTTGTCTTTGTTATGGTCATGGCCGGCATCTTCACCTGGACCGTAGACACCTACCTGCTCAAGGGATTGGGTGTTGAATACCTGAGAACCGTATCATTCATCCTGGTCATTGCATCACTGGTGCAGTTCGTGGAAATGTTCTTGAAAAAGAGTATCCCCGGCCTCTACGCAGGCCTGGGTATCTTTTTGCCCCTGATCACCACCAACTGCGCGGTAATGGGTGCCTGCCTGCTGAACATCTCCAAGGAATATTCCTTCATGCAGGCCCTGGCAGCCTCTTTCTTTTACGCCATAGGTTTCGGGCTGGCCCTGATTCTCTTTGCAGGCGTCCGGGAAAGAATCAACCTGGCACGGGTGCCCAAAGCCCTGCAGGATACCTCCATCGGTCTTGTGACCGCTGGCATGATCGCTTTGACCTTTACCGCCTTCAAGGGCATGGTTTAAGCCTGGAATAAATCCTAAAACGGGAGTGTCATGTTAGAAGAAATTTTAGCTTTTGGACGCTAACATTGACCCGAAACCCAAATATAAGGTGATTTTATGCTTGAAGCGCTACTCTTCATGTTAGGTATCGGTGCCCTGTGCGGCATCGTACTCAGCCTATCATCCAAGGTCTTCTACGTATACGAGGATCCCAGAATTGCCCAGGTGGAAAACAACCTGGCCGGTGCCAACTGTGGCGGCTGCGGGTTTGCCGGCTGTTCGGCAGCGGCGGAAGCCATCGTCTCCGGCAAGGAAGCCCCCTCTCTGTGCATTATCAACTCAAAAGAAGGGGTGGAAGCCGTATCCAGGATCATGGGTGTGGATGCGGGCTCCGCAGAGCCCCCCATGTCCTATAATATGTGCGAAGGCGGCAACCGAGCTGCCGACAAGTACCACTACATGGGGGTTTCCTCATGCAAGGCCATGGCCGTTGTTTTCGGCGGCAAACGGGTGTGCGGCGTGGGCTGCATCGGTCTCGGCGACTGTGTAAAGGCCTGCAAATTCGATGCGGTCTACATGGGCCCGGACGGTCATCCCGTGGTCATCGATGAAAAATGCGTGGGCTGCGGCGCCTGCCAGAAATCGTGCCCCAAGGACATCATTGAGGTGAAGACCCTCACCGAAAAACTGATGAAGTTCAACCAGAAGCACGATCCTTTGGCCCCCTGTGCCCAGACCTGTCCTGCGGAAATCAACATTCCCAGATACATCAACCAGCTTAAAAACGGCCAATACAAAGAAGCGGTGCAAACCATACGGATGCGCAATCCCCTGCCGCTTGCCTGCGGCCGCGTATGCCCCCATCCCTGTGAAAATGAGTGCCGCCGCGGTGTTGAAGACGAACCCGTATCCATCAACCAGCTCAAACGCTTTGTTGCGGATTACGAGATGAACAGCGGTTCGAGACTTCCCATCACCTGCGCACCGGATACCGGTAAAAAGGTGGCCGTCATCGGCGGTGGGCCTGCCGGGCTTTCCTGTGCATTTTTCCTAAGACGGATCGGCCATCAGGTGGATATTTTTGAAGCCATGCCGAAACTCGGCGGTATTATCAGGTACGGCATACCGGAATACCGGCTTCCCAAAAAGGTCCTGGACTGGGAAATCCAGGGTATTCTGGATCTTGGTATCAAAGCCTTCACCCATGTCAGATTCGGTGAAGACTTCGGACTGGGGTCTTTGATGGCCTCGGGATACAATGCTGTATTCATGGGAATCGGTGCCTGGAAAGATTATGCCCTTGGTATTGAAGGCGAGGATCTTGACGGATGTTATAAAGGCATCGACTGGCTCCAGAGATTTTCCAGCGGCCAGGAGATGAAATTAGGAAAAACCGCTGCCGTCGTCGGTGGTGGCAACTCTGCCATTGACTGTGTCAGAACACTGATACGGCTGGGTCTTGAAAAAGTATACATTGTTTACAGACGAACCAGAAATGAAATGCCTGCCAATGAAGTGGAAATTGTTGCGGCAGAAGAAGAAGGCATTGAATTTGTGTTCCTGGCAGCCCCCACAAGGGTTATCGGGGACGATGACGGTAAAGCGATAGGCCTTGAGTACCTGAAAATGGAACTGGGTGAACCGGATGCATCCGGCAGAAGACGCCCCGTACCGGTTGAGGGCAGCGAAACCGTACTAGACGTTGATATGGTCATCTCTGCCATCAGCCAGGCGCCGGACCCCTCCTTCAAGGATAAGGATCCGCACACAAGAATGGATGATCTGGAATTGACCCGGTGGAACACCATTGACAGTGATCCTGCCACCTTGCAGTCCTCTATCCCCTATATCTTCACCGGGGGTGATGCGGCAACCGGCCCTGCCCTCGTTGTTGACGCCATTGGCGGCGGAAGACGTGCTGCCCGGTCCATTGATCTGTTCTTGAAAGGGGAAGCCGTGGTACCGCCCAAAGATTCCCTCCAGAACAAGCGGATCCATGAATCCATCTTCACATCAGTGGAAGGTATCCGTCAGATCAAACGGGCCAAGATGCCGGAACTCCACGTGGACCAGCGTCTGGACTCCATGGTTGAGGTGGATCTGGTGCTTCCCGAAGCCGAAGCCCACAGAGAAGCGGACCGCTGCCTGAACTGCTGCCGGATCTGTTACGACCCGGATACGGATTTTCCCATTGCCAAATAGGCAAATCCGGTCTAATTAATAGCAAGGTCTGCCCGGCGTTCCGGGCAGACCTTGTTTTATATGACAGCCCCGCCTTTATATGACAGTCCCGCACATGACAGAAAAAAACACGCAATCCGCTGAAAACCACCCCCCGGAAAAAAAGGGTAAGAAAACAAAAAAGGTCTCGGTACTTGCCGTGGTGTTTGCAGTGACCTTGCTTGCCACTCTTACAGCAGTTGCTGCCGGCCTGGCCTGGATGAATGTCTTTTTGACCACACCGCCAAATCCTTCCGGCAAATCACAAACCTTTGTGGTGACACCCGGCCAGAGCCTGAATACCATATCCCAGGGATTGAAACGGGACGGCCTGATTACCGATGCTTTGCGCTTCAAAATATTGACCCTATATAAAAAGGCCGCCACCCGGATCAAAACCGGTGAATACACGCTGTCACCGGCCATGACCCCGGACCGAATTCTTGCCGCCCTTCTTTCCGGCCGTGTGAAGCTCTACCGGTTTACCGTGCCTGAAGGGCTGAATATGTTCGAGATTTCAGTGTTGGCAGAAACGGCAGGGTTTTGCACCAGTAAAGATTTTTTGACCCTTTGCAGGGATAACACCTTCATCAGTGAACTAAATCTTCCGGATCTCAGGCTGGGCCAGACTCTGGAAGGCTATCTTTATCCGGACACCTATTATTTTCCAAAAAACACGGATTGCAGGACCGTTATCGAAAAGATGGTCCAAACCTTTGAAACCGTTTTTACCGAAGACTGGAAAAACAGGGCAACGCAGATGGGATTTTCCGTCCATGACATCGTAACCCTTGCCTCCATTGTGGAAAAGGAAACCGGGAAAGCCGAAGAGCGCCCACTTATTGCCTCGGTATTCCACAACCGCCTGAAACGGAAAATGAGGCTTGAAAGCGATCCCACCGTGATCTACAACGTGGATGACTACCACGGCCGCATCCGGTACAAACACCTGCGCAGAAAAACCCCGTACAATACCTACCAGATCCACGGCTTGCCCCTTGGCCCCATTGCCAATCCCGGTGCCCTGGCACTGGAGGCGGTGCTATACCCGGCAAAGAGCGACTACCTCTTTTTTGTGTCCAAAAACGACACCACCCATCAGTTTTCCACAAACCTTAGGGATCATAATAAAGCGGTCAGAAAATACCAGCTTGGCGGGAAATCCAAAAAATAGCTGCCCGCTCAATCGTTGAACTGATTCAGGTGCACAATCACAGCCCCGCTGCGGCCCTTTTTTTTCCCCTCCCACCGATACGCAAGAACGAGCTTGTCCTTCTTCATCTGTTTGAGCAGGTCTTCCATAACGTCCGGAAGCACCGGCCCCTCCTGGGAATGAAGTCCCCGCCCCACAATGATCCTGAGGGTAAAAAGCCCCTGAAGCTTGGCCCCGTGGATAAAAGATTTGGCCTTGGCCTGGGCACCGATGGCGGTAAACCCGTGGAGATCGAGATCTGCTTCCGGCGGGGGGTAGCGCTTGAGGCGGCGTTTGAGCGGCACAGGCTTGCGCTCGGTGCGGCCGGGCTTTCGCTGGCGGAATGAATCTTCTAAAAGCTGCGCGAAATCAACGTCTTCAGGCTCATCTTCTGCTGAAAAATCAGCCGCCGCATCCGCCACCTGCCCGTCCGTATCTTCTTTTGGAAGAAACTGGGTTTCATAGTCCTCAATAAAGGGCAGGCCGTGCCGGTTTATCCGGCCGGATTTCCGGGTATCATTTTTCTCATTCTTTTTTTTGCTAGGTGAAGACTCATCCAGAAATGCAGCCAAAAAATCTTCATCAGACTTTAGTATGGGCAAGTCGTTTTTTTTCTTTGTCTTTTTAGTTTTTTTTCTTGGCTTTTCCATGGCTGAATCCTACCGTAAACAGGGCTTATTTTCAAGATCGGGACCTGCTTCATATATTTGACTTTGCCCATCCTTCCTGTTATTGTCCATCTCATGAAAATAGGCAGCATTGTAGAATATATAGATCAGCAAAAAATAATATCTGCGGTTATCCTAAGCGAGAAAAAAGGCAAGCTGAGATTGCTCAATGAAAACAGCCGTGAGGTCAATTTCAACGAAAAGCGGCTGTCCCACGTATCCCAGGATATTTTGGATACGGAACAGTCCAGAACCAGCCTGGTGAACCACCTGAAACAGGTGACGCAAAACCGCAAAAAACTGTCTGAATCTATCAACATTAAGGATCTGTGGGAAATCCTCCACGAAGAACCCGAGGAGATCGATATTTCCGCCATGACCCTGTTCTGCTTTGATCCGCCCCTGACAGCGGATCATGAAGCTGCCGTCATCCGCGCCTTTTTCCAGGACCGCCTCTATTTCAAATTCAACAACTTGATTTTCCTTCCCTATACCCAGGAACAGGTGGATATGCGGCAGCGGCAGATCCGGGAAGCAAAACGGCGGGAGGAACTCATCCTGAAAGGAGCGGCATGGCTGAACCGCCTTCAGCAGTCCCGTCCCGGTGACGATCCCCACGACCCCAAGGTGGTGAAGATCCTCAAGGATTACTATCTCTTCGGTAACGAGTCAAACATGTCCGCCGTGGCCAAACAGATGATAAAAAAGGCGGGGTTGAGTGTCGTGGATCAATTGTTCGGCCTCTTTGTCAAGGCCGGGATCTGGGATGCGGATGAAAATATAGATCTTCTGGCCATGCAGATTCCCACCGAATTTTCAAAGGAGGTCATGGCCACGGCAGACCGGATGAGAAAAACCGCTCCGCTGGTATTTGATAATCCAAAGCGCCGGGATCTGACCGCCCTGCCCCTGATCACCATCGACGGCCAGTCCACCCAGGACTATGACGATGCCATCAGCCTGGAAACCACGGAAAGCGGATATCGCTTGGGTATCCACATCATTGATGTGGGCGCCTTTATCAAAGACGGTGATCCAGTTGACACGGCGGCCCGACACCGCGCCTCATCCATCTATATGCCCGATGACAAGCTGCCCATGATCCCGGCAAGCCTTTCCGAAGATCTGTGCAGCCTGAAGGAAGGCCAGGTCAGGCCGGGTATCTCTACCCTGGTGCAGATGAACCGCTTCTTTGAAGTACTGGATTATGAAATCGTTCCCAGTGTCATCAAGGTGCACCAGCAGATGAGCTATTCCGAGGCCAACCTGCTGAACGGCAAAAACGACCCCATTACCAGCCTTTACAAGATGGCCACCCTGCTCCGGGAAAAACGGCTCAAGGCCGGGGCTGTGCAGATCACCCTGCCCGAGGTCAACGTCTGGCTAGATGAAAACCGGGAGATCCACTACGCCAAGGTGGACCGGGAAAATCCCTCTAGAATGCTGGTGTCGGAAATGATGATCCTGGCCAATTCACTCATGGCGGAGTTTCTGGCTGCCAACGAGATGCCTGCGGTGTTCCGCTCCCAGGCGGCACCCAAACAGCGGGTTTTCAAGGGCATCGAAACCCAGCTCATGCCCAACTTCATTCAGCGCAAACACCTGAGCCGCGCCATTATCAACACCCATGCAGAACCGCATTCCGGCCTGGGGGTCAAAGCCTATGTCACGGCAACCTCCCCCATCCGGCGCTACCACGATCTTTTGACCCAGCGCCAGCTCAAGGCGATTCTGGGCCTGGGCCGTGCCTATTCGGTCCAGGAACTGGAAGATATCCTACAGGTCATCTCCATCCCCATGGCAAACACCGGCCGGGTGCAGGCCGCCCGCAAGCGGTACTGGCTGATCAAGTATCTGGAAGGCCAGCGGGGCAACAGCTATGACGGCCTGGTACTGGATTGCCACAGGGACCACTACAACATCCTGCTCAAGGAATTCATGATTGAGGCCAGACTGCCCGCTTCCGGGTTCAAGCTCAAACACGGAGATCTTATCCAGGTCACCATCCAGCATGCGGATGCCCGAAGGAACCAGCTCACCCTCTTCGCCGCCTAACCCACCGTCCGATTTCATTACTATTTTCTAATTATTTGACAAAGTAATGTTGGATCTTACTTTGGTGTTAACACCCTTTGGCAATGCCAGGGGCCGGGTATCGTACCTAAGTTGTCACCTTAATCAAGGAGGATGCCGTGAGAAACGCCACATACCTGACCCATAAATTCCAGACCCTGACTCTTTTGACAAGCATGGCAGGACTTCTGGGTTTCCTGGGCTGGCTCCTGGCAGGGCCGGCCGGTATAAAAGTTGCCATGATCATTACCATGCTGGCCTTTGTGTTTACCCCGAAACTTCCCAGCCGGATGGTGATGGGCAGCCTTAGGGCAAGGCCGCTGCATCCGGCGGCGGCACCGGAGCTTTACAGGATAGTCGAAACCCTGTCCCGCCGGGCGGGATTGGAGAAAATGCCAACGCTCTACCTGACGCCGTCCCGCAAGTTGAACGCTTTTGCCGTTGGCAGCAGCGAAGATTCCGCAGTGGGTATCACCCACGGGCTTGTGTCTGCGCTGAATACGAGGGAGATGGCCGGTATCCTGTCCCATGAAATCACCCACATCAAGAACAGGGATATGCAGGTCATGGCCCTGTCCGCGGTGTTCGGGCGGATAACCAACTTCCTGTCCGTGACCGGGCAGATCCTGCTGCTGGTATCCCTGCCCTTTGCCCTGATGGGGCAGGTGACCTATAGCCTCTTTCCTCTGATGGTGCTGATATTCGCTCCGATGATGAGCATGCTGCTTTACCTTGCCCTTTCCAGAACCCGGGAATTTGAGGCGGATAAGGGGGCGGCGGACCTGTTGAACGACCCGCATGCCCTGGCATCCGCCCTGTCCAAGGTGGAACAGTACAATACCCGGACCTGGCAGCGGATGTTTTTTCCGGTTGCAGTGAAACCGGACCAAACCCCGCTGCTCCAGAGCCATCCCCCAACAAAGGAGCGTATCAAACGCCTGTTGGCAATGGCACCGCCGCCCCGGATGCATCGGTTCACACCCGGCGGCGGCAGACGGATCATGGTTATTTGATCGAATCCAGAATGTCGTTGAAGGTTCTTGACGGACGCATGGCCTTGGCCAGCAATTCCTCTGACGGATGGTAGTACCCCCCCACATCCGCAGGTTTCCCCTGGACCTTGAGAAGGGTCTCCAGAATCTCTTGTTTGTTGGCCTCCAGCGCCACTGCTACCGGTGCGAATGTATCCTTCAGCTCCCGATCATCATCCTGAGCAGCAAGCGCCCTTGCCCAGTAAAGTGCCAGGTAGAAGTGGCTGCCCCGGTTGTCCAATTCACCAGCCTTTCTGGAAGGAGACCTGCGTTTCATTAAAAACTCCGTGTTGGCCTTGTCCAGTGCCGCTGAAAGGACTTGGGCTTTGGGATTTTCGCTGCCCATGCCCTCCAGGGATACGGCAAGGGCCAAAAATTCCCCTAAAGAATCCCAGCGCAGGTGGTTTTCCGCATTAAACTGCTGGACATGTTTGGGGGCGGAACCGCCCGCCCCAGTTTCGTAAAGGCCGCCACCGGCCAGCAGCGGAACGATGGAAAGCATTTTGGCCGAGGTTCCCAGTTCAAGAATGGGAAAAAGGTCCGTGAGATAGTCCCTGAGCACGTTTCCGGTGACGGCAATGGTATCTTTACCGGCTGTCACCCGATCCAGGGTAAACGCCATGGCATCCTCCGGCGACAGGATACGGATATCCAATCCCGAAATATCATACGCTTTCAGGTATTGGTTCACCTTACCGATGAGAACGGCGTCATGGCCTCTTTTTTCATCCAGCCAGAACACGGCGGCGTTGCCGGTGAGCCTGGCCCGCCCCACTCCCAGGCGGACCCAGTCACGGATGGCCACATCCTTGGTCTGGCACATGCGCCAGATATCGCCCTTTTCCACCGGATGCTCAAAGATCACCCGGCCGCTGTCATCGCTCACCTGAACCATGCCATCGGCCTCCAGGATGAAGGTTTTATCATGGGAACCGTACTCTTCAGCCTTTTTGGCCATCAGCCCCACATTGGCGACATTGCCCATGGTGGTGACATCAAAGGCCCCGTGGGTCTTGCAGTACTCAAAGACCTGGCTGTAGATCCCTGCATAGGAACGGTCCGGAATAACGGCTTTGGTGTCATGGAGCTTTCCGTCCGGCCCCCACATCTTGCCCGAAGATCTCAGGCAGGCCGGCATGGAGGCATCGATGATCACATCGCTGGGCACATGGAGGTTGGTGATCCCTCTGTCCGAGTCCACCATGGCAAGGGCTGGCCTGGCATCATAAACCGCCTGGATATCGGCCTCGATTTCTTCCCGGATATCCGCAGAAAGCCCCTGGATCTTTGCATAGAGATCCCCCATGCCGTTGCTGGGATTCACGCCGATCTCCTTCAAAAGCGCCCCGTATTTTTCAAACACATCCTTGTAATAGACGGTTACGGCCTGGCCGAACATGTAGGGGTCGGAGACCTTCATCATGGTGGCCTTGAGGTGGACGGAGAGTAGCAGGTCCTTTTCCCCAGCATCCCGAATCTGCGTTTCCAGGAACTCCCGGAGGGTCCGGATATTCATGACCGAGGCATCGATGACTTCCCCTGACTCCAAGGCCAGGCCTTCCTTGAGCCGGGTACGGTTACCGTCGGTGTCGGTAAAATCGACATTTACGGCGCAGGCCTCTTCCATTGCCGCAGAGACTTCTGAGCCATAGAAATCCTTTTCTAACATATGGGCCACATGGGAACCGGAATCCGCAGACCACTCTCCCATGGCATGGGGGTTTTTCCTTGCATATTCTTTCACTGCGGCGGCCACCCTGCGGTCGGAATTGCCTTCCCTTAGCACAGGGTTCACCGCAGAGCCCAAGACGCGTGCATAGCGGGACTGAATGTCAGCTTCCCCGTCATTTTGGGGATCTTCGGGATAATCCGGCACCTGGTAGCCCTGATCCTGAAGCTCTTTAACGGCAGCCTTAAGCTGAGGGACGGAGGCGGAAATATTGGGCAGCTTGATGATATTGGCTTTCGGATCCTGGGTTATCTGACCCAGTTCGGCCAGGTGGTCGCCGATCTTCTGGTCTGCTGTCAGGTGCTCCGGGAAATTGGCCAGGATCCGTCCGGCAAGGGAGATATCCCGGGTCTCCACCCGGATGCCGGCAGGTGAGGTAAAGGCCTCTACAATGGGGAGCAGGGACCGGGTGGCCAGGGCCGGTGCTTCATCGGTAATGGTATAGATCATATCAGGTGTTGTCATATATCCTCACTTTCATATTTTTCTGACGATTCACTTTTTGGTAAGCAATCAGGATAGCATAGTTTCCAAAGAATTTTACACTAAAATTTCAAGAAGATAGGAACAGCTTTTGGTTTAACCATTTAAATATCTGTCCTTGAACGCAAAACGCCGGACCGTATCCGGCCCGGCGTTTGAATTTAAAAAAACTGTCTGAACTTAATGCTTGAAGCTTCTTTGCCCCGTGTACACCATGGTGGCCCCGTTTTCGTTGCAGGCCTGGATGGACTGGTAATCGTTGAGAGAGCCGCCGGGCTGGATCACAGCCTTGACGCCCTGGCGCAGTCCCACGTCAATGCCGTCCCTGAAGGGAAAGAAGGCATCCGAAATCATGGAAGAACCGATCAGGCCGCCTTTGACTTCGGCCACATCCGCTTCTATTTCCGCCCGTTTGTCCGCGTCGGTCATATCGGCAAAGGCGGTGTTGTACCGTTCAAAGCAATAGCGGTCACAGAGTTTTCTATAGGCTTTGTCCACAGCAATTTCCGCAACCCCCACCCGGTCCTGCTCACCGGTACCGATACCCACGGTGCAATTGTCTTTCACGTAGATCACTGAGTTGGAGGTGATCCCGGATTCCACCAGCCAGCCAAAAAGCATGTCTTCGTATTCCTGTGCGGTGGGCTTGCGGTCCACGGTAAAGGTTTCCCCCTTATACTCGGTGGAGGCCACGGTCAGGTCTTCTTTTTTCAGGGTTTCGGGCACAAAGGACCACTGGGCGACAATACCGCCGTCCATCAGGCTTTTAAAATCCACCACCCGGTCTCCGATGAAGGACTGGAGGCGGTCGATGGCGTTGATGCGGATCACCCTCAGGTTCTTTCTGGCACCCAGGATGTCAATGACACCGTCTTCAAACTCAGGGGCCACAACCACTTCGGCATACTGGGAGGCAATGGCTTCCGCCGTTGCCTTGTCCACGGCCTTATTCAGGGCGATACACCCGCCGAATGCTGCCACGCGGTCCGCCATATAGGCTTTGTTGTAAGCCTCTTCAAGGCTCGCCGCACGGGCCGCACCGCAGGGATTGTTGTGCTTGACGATGACAGCACAGGGGGTATCTGTAAAATACCTGAGGATATTCAGGGAATTGTCTGCGTCGGTGAGGTTGGTTTTGCCGGGATGTTTGCCGGACTGGAGCAGTTCGATGTCGGATACCAGGTATTTACCGGGGGTGATGGTTTTGGCATCCCCCAGTGCCAGATTCCCGTTCACCAGGCGGTAGAGGGCAGCCTCCTGGCCCGGGTTTTCCCCGTAGCGCAGTCCTTTTTCCACCTCTTCAATCACCCAGGAAACCTTTTCATAAAACAGGGTCTGGCGGTTATCACCGTCCACAAAGGAAATCTCCATTGCCGGGGTGAAATGGTCGTCCATGATGGTTTTGTACATCTGCTTTAAATCTTTGGCCATGATTATTCTCCTTCTTGGAAACGCCTGAAGTTTTTGAGTTCGGTACCGGTGTTACGCCTTGCCGGGCATCGTGTTATAGCAAGATTTCACCTGGTCAAAAGCCTGGGCCGCCAGGTATTTTGAAATGGCCGTGTCGTATTCGGAAGTGTGGGCAAAGGCTTTTTTAGCAAGTTCATACCGGTCTGCAAGGCTTAGTGCGCCGTCCTGGGCCTTTACCTTATCAAGGATATCGCCATAGGAGGCCGGGTCCACCACAGAGGCCACCCGGATGAAGTTCTTTGCAGAGGCCCGGATCATGGTGGGGCCGCCGATATCGATGTTGCCGCGGGCGTTTTCCACCGTCACCCCGTCTTTGGCAATGGTATCGCTGAAAGGGTAGAGGTTGACCACGACCATATCGATGGACAACGCCCCGGTCCGTTTCAGGTCCTCCTGATGGGCGTCGTTATATGTCTCGGTCAACAGCCCCAGGTAGATCTTGAAATCCAGGGTTTTCACCAGGCCGCCCTGGGTTTCCGGCTGTCCGGTGTAGGCCGAGACCTGTTCAAGCACACCGTCTGCCCGGTCCCCGAGAATCTCTTTTATCTTACCGAAAGTACCGCCGGTGGACAGAATCTTAAGACCTGGGTTGGCCGCCACCATTCCCGGGATAAAGGTGTCAAGCCCGGTTTTATCGGATACACTCACCAGCATGGTGTTGATCCGCACCTTGTCGTCTATTTTATCTACCACATTCATTCCCATGATCCGTCCTCATCAAAGTGTTTAGGTTAACGCAATTACGTGTGGCTGTTACTTAAACCATCCCCGGCAGGCAAGTCAAGAAGGAGTCGCAGACCTTCCGCTTAGGACCGCTTATTTTCTACCCGGCAGTGTTCAATTCTTTGAGAACAGGGACGGCCACGTCTCTGTGTTCAGGGGGAATCATCCATGCCGGCACCGGCCGGTTGCCGATGAATACTCCTTTTTTATCAAAATCTTGCAGTTTTTCAAAGGACAAGTACAGAGGAGCGGATCCGCCAGGGCCAACCGCTGCCCCGGCGGTGATATAAAGGTCCAGCATATCTGTCAAGTTGCCAGAGAATCCACAGGTATCCATCCCTTCGACATATTGAAGAAAAAGGTTGTTCAGGGTCAGGGCCATAGGCGGCATGTCCGCATAACCGGTTTTACCGCACGATGATTTTGACACCATATTCCGGCATCCCAGGGGACGGACCGGGTAAATGGAGCACATGCCGTTTTCCAGCAGGGGACATGGGCCCCAGGACGGATCATTTTCTTCTTCAGGTACCTTATCTTGCGACATGCAGGCCGCGGCAAATCCGTTGGTGGTCAAGGCCGGCCGGAACCGTGGGCCATCCTTGGCAGCCGATATCCGCTTCTCCAGAGCCTCAATCCCGGCCTGATCCAGCCGGGCAAAAATAAATGCAGCCTCAAGGCTGGTGAGCGTCACGTTGCAGGTACAGCAGTGGGAACATCCTTTTTGGCAGGCCGCAGCAAATTGTCCGGTTTTCCGTTGGAATATGCCGTATACGCGTTCCAGGGTGTTCAGCCCCAAAAAAACTGAGGGTAAATTTGTCATTCTCTTTTTCCTTTCAGCCTCTTCCATTATCTTAAATCCCATTCCCAGTCAAACCTGCGGAGCCTGCCCGCCGATCCAATAATTTTGCGCCGGAGTAAAATTTCAGATGAAACCCCTCAGATCTTTGTGCTATAAACACAAAAAACTGCCATGACTTTAAAAAACCACAATTTTCGTAACCTTCTTGTCTTCGCTGCGGGCGGCTTAGGGTTCAGTTATCTGCTGTCATCCCTGCTGCCCCAGCAAAGCTACATAAATATCTCTGCCCACTCTGTCCTGGAAGCCTGCGGGGCACTCACAGCGATTGTGTCAGCCATCATCCTGTATCAAAGGCAGGCCATAGAAAACCGGGACGAACTAAAATGGATGATCAGCGGTCTTTTTATCATGGGCATTATGGACGGCGCCCATTGCTTTACCGCCCCGGGTAATGAATTTGTGATGTTTCACTCCCTGGCCGTATTCTGGGGAGGACTTTTCTTTGCCTATTCGTGGATTCCGGCCCCAAAGCAAGCAAAAGAAAACCGGCGCCGCTTTTTTACGATCATCGGCATAACACTTGCGGCAACCCTGGTGACGATCAACATGCTTTCCGCAGATGTCACAGCCATGTTGAAAAACGGTGAATTTACGGCCACCGCAAAGCTCTTCAATTTCGTGGGCGGCATGGGATTTTTCGCCGGTGCACTCTATTTTTTCCAATTTTTTTCACAGACCCGGGACCGCCGATACTTCTGGCTGTCACTGTTTTCATGTTTTCTTGGCCTCAGCGGAATTTATTTTCTATACGGGGAAATGTGGACCGGCGGTTGGTGGCTCTGGCATATGCTCCGGTTGGCCGCCTTTACGATACTAATGATCACGGCATTGGTGGCCCACCACCAGAGCATCCGGCATCTTCAAAAGGCACTGGCGCGGGTGGAAAAGGGCAGGCAGGCACTGCAAACCAACGAAGACAAACACCGGTCCATGCTTGATGCAATGGTTGATCCGGTTTACCTGTGCAGCCCCGACCTTAAAATCGATTATATGAATCCTGCCATGGCGGATCGCATTGGCAGGGACGCAACCGGAGAACCCTGCCACCTTGCACTCCACAATTTGCATAAACCCTGTGACTGGTGTGTTTTTGAACAAATCAAAGGGGCTTCCCCCAAGGACATAACGATCAAAAGTCCGCTGGACAACCGGACCTTCCAGATCACGAACATCCCGATTCCCAACCCGGACGGCACCGTATCCAAAATGACCTTCTACAGGGATATCACCGATTATCTGGATGCCGTATCCGAAAAAGAACAGGCACAGCTTCAGCTCCGGCAGGCCCAGAAGCTGGAAGCTGTAGGGACCCTTGCCGGCGGGATTGCCCACGACTTTAACAACATTCTTTTTCCCATCATAGGGCTGACTGAAATGCTCCTGGAAAAAGAAGATGATGTCCGGTCCCAAGAGGACCTTCAGGAAATTCTCACCGCCGGCCGACGGGCCCAAACCCTCGTATCACAGATATTGGCCTTCAGCCGCAAACGCCAGGGCAGTCTCGATGCCCTGGACCCGGCCCCCATCGTCAAGGAGGTCCTGAAACTTGCCCGGTCCACCCTGCCTTCCAATATCACCATCATCCAAGAAATAGCCGCTGATGCAGGCCCGGTCATGGCGGATGCAGCCCAGCTCCACCAGGTGGTCATGAACCTCATCTCCAATGCATTTCACGCCATGGAAACCTCCGGCGGCACATTGACCGTTGTTCTGGGCAAGCCTGCGGATATACCCGGCCACCTGTCCGGCAGGCTTAGCCAATGGCTGTGCCTTTCCGTGGCAGATACCGGTACGGGCATCCTGCCGGACATCATGGACCGGATTTTCGACCCCTATTTCACGACAAAATCCCAGGATAAAGGGTCCGGGCTCGGCCTGGCCGTCACCCACGGCATCGTCGAGCTAAGCGACTGGGTCGACATCACCCGCACCCTAGGCCTAGACGCCGGGGCCGCCCTCGCCGAGGCCGTCAACCACAGTGTAGGGGCGGATACTCAGTCAACTGACGACCTAGACAGCCAGCCCATCGACCCCGCCAACCCCGACATCCACCACAGCGAGCACTACAGCGAGCAAGCCGCCGAGCAATACCCAGCATGAAAATCGAACTCCTACTAGACAACCGCCGCCCTTGGCGCATCGGCAATCACACCTCACCGCCCCGCGACCGATTCATCGAGATCGCCCACATGGGCACCACCCTCATCGCAGCCTACAGCGAAAAGCACGAAGCTTGGATTGCAGGCAGTGCCATCCAGATCGAGTGCCAAGAGATCACCCGCTGGCGCGAATCCGCCCCCGAGCTCCAAGAGCACCTCCGCAATAAACTCACCAACCGCTAACTTTATGCCAGTATCAAACATAGATAAAACCATTCTCGGATGGCTAC
>CAJWHT010000067.1 GCA_913041495.1 uncultured Desulfobacteraceae bacterium
AAACACAATTATCAGCAGTGATAGTACTCTCATGGTTCCTCTCCTTAGCCTTCCGTCCAGGCGGCCCGTTCTTTGGCGATAAACTCCATCTCGTCCTCAAAGCTGATGGCCCCGTCCTTGACGGTTTTATCATCCACGATCCGTATGCCGTCCAGATCGCTGATAACGTCCTTGAGCATCTTATCCAGCACCTGGTTCAGCTTTTCCGTGGAGGCATCCACGATATCCAGGGTGTCGGACAATTCTGCGATATTTTCAAACCCCAGGTCTTCCACAGCCGCGGCAAATCCGGTCCCCCCGGTTTCTGCAACAGGAACGATCTTGGCAAAGGTGGTGTAGAGGCCTGCCATCACCGATCTGAACTTGGCAGGAACATCGCCCCCGTCCTCGCGGATCTTCTCTCTGATCTTTCCGGAGATCTTCTGGTTCATATCCGCCACTTTCAGACGGGATTCATAGACCATCCGGCGCTGGCGGATCTGGTTCAACCGCATCTTCAACCGCCTGAACTTGTTCATGATCCTTTTTTTCTCCACAGGATCAGTGGTATTGCGAAGGGTTTCAAGCAGGGCTTCTGCGGTTTCCGCCGCCTCCATGAACCGCTCCTGCTCCCGTTTTTTGTAATTTTCCAGGATCAGTTCGTAATTTGAGTTGATGGACCGGGTGGACTGGGTATCCACGATGGAATCGGAAATGGCGCGGTCAAACAGTTCCAGGGAGGCCAGCAGCGTATCCAGATTGTCATCGCAGACCTGCTTTAGCTTGCCCACTTCGGCGATGATCCTGGCGTTGATATTGGCCCGCCTGGCCCTTCCCGCAGGCTCCGTCTTGGAGAGCATGCCGGCTGCGTCCAGTTGCTGGTGGGTATCCAGAAGGGTCTGGAGTTCGGCGGTGCGTTCGGCGAATTCGGTAAACATCTGGGCAGAGGTTTCCTTGAGCACCTTGCCTGAATTTTCGATGCGGTCCCGGGACCGCTTGGCGATTTCCACAGCCCTGTCCGCACTATACCCGTCGGTGACTGCGGCGGCCGGTATCGCTGTAAAGATGACGGCTGCGGCCAGCATCCCCATAAGTGTTTGTTTTCCCATGACAGCCCTTCTCCTTTAATTAAAAAACCGGTCGTAAACGTCGGGATCAAGCCGTGCGGAGACCAGCATGGCCTTCTTCAGGTTGATATCGTTTTTATGGGGGGCATCCCGGATGGCCAGGTGGAGGTATTGGGTCAACAACTGCTTCTGAGGCGAGCCGTACGCCCCCTCACCCTTCACGATTTTGGAAAAGTACTGGAAGGCGGCCATATAAAAGGCCTCCTTGGTCTCCCGGGTGTTGAACCGATGTACGGCACGTCCCAGGTGTTTGATGGGAATATCCCTGTCCTCGGACAAGGCCTTGACCATCAGGGGTTTCCAACAGGTCTCCAGCCAGTCTCCGGTCTGGGAATTGTTTAGTATCCTGAAAAATTCGTCATCCGGGATCTGCCGGGTATCCATGGTCAGGGCATCGCTACAGGTCAGCGCTTCCGGGGTGTCATCCCGGGACTCGCCCATCAGTGGGATGCTGTGCCTTGCCGTACACCCGGCCAGAAATCCTAAGACAAGCCCTGCGATGATAAGGGTGCCAATACCTTTGTGTACCTGCATAATCATCTGTCTTCCTCCTGTTCTAACGATGATCAAAGCTTATGAATTTGCCTTTAAGATCTATGTCGAATGGGATTGGCGGCTTTCCATAAAAAAACGAGAAAATTATGGATAATTTTTAATCCGCCGATAGGAGGAACACAGGAATTATGGCCGGGTCAGCATGGGCAGGGCATCCCAGATCAGCTCTGCCCCATAGCGGGCCGCATGATCCGCAAACCACTGCTTGATCTCTTTCACATCCAGTCCGATGCGTGTCATCCCGTAGAATCCGGTATCAATGCTTCCCGGCAGTTCCGGCAGGGGACGGTCCGAGGCAAAGGCAAAGACCAGTTCATTGCCCAGGCTGCCCTCCACCCGAAAGGAGAAGTTGTCCGCATAGGACCCGTCCGGGATGGCGGTGACCCGGCCGGCCAGAACTTGGGGATTCGTGCCGGTGAACCGGTTCGGAAATATCCGGTAGATGGTGCGTTCCGCATCCATGGCAAAGATGTTCAAGTAGACATTGCGGTCCGACCTGACAAAAAAGCTCACCGTCTCTCCCCGCTTAAAGGACACATTGTTCCGTCCCTTCTGGGTCATCAGTTTTAGACCTGCCGTTTTTCCAAGCGGAGCCTCGAACAGGTCGATCTCCTGCCGGGACCGCTCGTCCGCCACGGGTTCAAGGGTATCCCGGTCGGTGAGATAGGCAGGGATCTTTGTGGAGGCAGAGGCCAGAATCCGGCCATCGGTTGCAGCCAGGCTGGCCGAAATACTCACACCGCCCCGGGTGGTGGGCCTGAAACTGCCACGCAAAAAATACGGGGCGTTGACCATGGCGGCTTCAACCGTACCCGGCACCTTCGAACTTGCGGGGATATAGGCCCCCCCGGATTTGAGCCGGTCCATACGGGCCGCTGTATCCATCACCGGGACAAAAAACCGGGAGCCGGAAAAATAATCCAGGATACGGGTGTTCAGGATATCGCTGAAACTGGAATAATACCGGCTGTCCCTGAGGGTAAACCTGTGAATCTGGATGTCCGCCCTCTCTTTTTGGGGCAATGCATTCAGGCTGTCTTCCACCAGGGTATTTAAAAAAAAGGCGATCTTTCCCTGCATGGTAAAATCAAACCAGTGTTCCCGGCAGTACCGGCTGTCCAGGGTCTCCTGGACGGAAGCAATCTGGTTGAACGTCATTCCCCGGTCCGTAATTTCCATCTTTTCCAGGGCCACCGCCAGGGTAAGCCCGGTATCCCCTTTCAGAATATTCCCGGACAACCTGAGGTCGGAGTCGGCTGCGGGATCATCGGTGACGGAGAACTGCCGGTAGCCGGACAGCAGGGTTTTAAATTTTTCCGAAAGTAAAAGGCTCAGGGGCACCATGGCTTCGGACCGGGCATCCGGAAAGCTGTGCCTGCCAACGAATACGGTACCGGCAGGGCCGTCGTTTCTCTGCCCATATGCCAGGACCAGGGCCCTTGCGGTCTGCTCTGCCAGGTCATCCAGGGTCTGAATCCGCAGCGCCAGAAGATCGGGAGGAATGCGTTCCATGGGGATGTCGAAGGACGCCCCGCTGAGTTTCTTGCCCGTGAGCCGGTCCTTTACGGCGGCATGAAATACCATATGCCCGCTCACCTGCCGGTACTCCCCTGTGAGCAGGGCATTGGGGGGAGAAAAGGAAGTGCCTGCGTTCTGGAAGACATAGGACGAGGCCAGGGCATCGGTCATGTACTTGGCCACCTCCCGGCCCAGCATCAAGTCCCCCTTTGCCGGATTCCCCGGCCTGAAAGGCTGGGTGGATATGGTCAGGGACTGCATCCCCGTATAATCCGACTCCAGAAGGCGGACCAGGGTCCTGGCCATGCGGTCGAACCGCGGGGCCAGCCAGGCCCGGTCAAGACCAGTCCTGGGCACGGTGCCCTGGACAACGGCCAGATCCTGGCTTGCGGCATCCCCCATGCGGCGCAGGCGGACAATGATAAGCAGATCCCTGCCGGCCCGGGCGTATGATCCCACAAGCTTGAGGGGCTGCGGCCCGGTTTCCTGGATGGTGACCACGGCATCGTTGCGGGACAGTTCCGCTGCCAGAGAATCGCTGAGAATACTTGAGAAGGGCAGGTTCATCAATGTCTGGCGTTCCCAGAAGTTATTGGGGCTCACCTGGATACGCTGGTCCCGGACCGGATGTTTGGCATTTATATCCATCACCGCCTGCCGGATCATATCGGAGAGGGCAGACCCTTCGCCTGCCACGGGTGTCACTGCCGTATCCATTGCGCACCCGCCTGTTACTATCAATATGATCGTACATCCCGTGGCCGTGAGCCATTTGAGCATCGTCATCAGTCCGCGCATTCGCCTTTGCTCCTTACCCCGTCCTGTCTCCCAGGACCGGATTGACAAAGTTAGAGGGTTGAGGGTAAAACCTTTAGTCACCGGCTGTGTATTGTATATCGTCGGATTTCGGGGATTTTACAAGTTTTAAGGAAAAAATCCAAACGGCTTCGATAGAAGGATTAAAAGGCGCTGCGTGAACAGATTATCAACAGAGGATGAGGCCCGCATAAAGAAAATCGCCGGTTATTTGTACCGAAAGTACTGCCCCATGGCGGAATCCGGGTTCTTTTCAAAGGAGGATATCTATCACCACGGCGTGATCGGGTTCATGGATGCCAAGCGGCGGTTCGATCCCTCCAAGCAGGTGCCCTTTCATGCCTATGCGGCCATCAGGATCCAGGGTGAGATCATGGACGCCCTGCGGCGCGGCCCCCAGATCCGGCTGCCCCAGGAAAAACAGACCCGGGTCAAACAATTGCTGGCGGCTAAAAACGCCATCACTGAACGAGGAAAGACCCCGGAAATCGATGCCCTGACAGCACACCTGGGATGGGATGAAGAAGAGATCCGGCGTATTGAAGCCACCCTGGTCTCAGTGCAGTCCGCAGACAACAATCCCATGGTTGGCATTGCCAGGGATGCGGATACCCGGCCGGCCCAGGAAAAAGAGGTATTGAACAAAGACCTGGGGCGTGTGATGCAAAAATGCCTGGACGGACTGGAGCAGGCTGCCGAGCGGATGATTCTGGTGGCCCGGCAGATCCGGGGGACCAAGCTGAAGGTGCTGGCCGAACGGTTCGGCTGTGCCATTGAAACCGTCCGGCAGCGGGAAATCAGCGCCAAGGAAAAAATGAAGGACTGCCTGAAAAAACACGGCTGGACCCCGCAAAAATAGGGATCCTGCGATATTCAGGCCGGGGACATAGCCCCCAAGTATTGAGATAAAAAATGTATAAGAGGCACCTATGACAACACTCACCTTTGCCCTGCACACCTGGCAGATGTGGAAACAAGAGGCCCTGACGCCCCACCTTACCCCCGCGGACATTTACCGGCTTTCCAGGCCCCGGGGACTTTACGGGGCGTCTGAAGCCGACCTGGATCACCTGGCATCATGCCCGGACTGCCTTGCCGGGTGGGAGTTGCTCTGTGTGCTGGACGAGCCGTCAGACCCGCCTGAAACCGCCGCCGATATTATCAGTTTCGGCCGCCTCAAGGCGGCGGCCACAAAGGCAAGCGCGCCGGGCAAGGCCCCGGTGTATCTGGAAAGCGGCTGCGGCAGGTTCAAGCTGGGCATATTTCCCGAACCCGGCCGGCCCGGCAGGGGGATGGTTACCCTGGATGTCATTGGCTCAGATCATAAGATAAAAGACCGCCTGGCCACCGTGAAGGATACCGCAGGGCAGATCATTTTGCGGGGAAAAATCATTCACGGCAGAACCGCAGGACGGATTGACGGGATCGATACCCTTGACCTTTCCCTCTGGACGGTGACCCTTACATGAACCGTACCTTCCTTCTTTTCGAAGACGGAAGCCACTACACGGTCTTCTGCACCCCTTACCCCATGCCCCCCGGGACATCCAGACCCGTGGACGCCTATATCCTTACCGAACCTTTGGGGGACTTCACCGTTGCAGCCCAGAAAGCGGTCCACGCCGTATTTTCCGCAGCCCTGGAAAGAAACCTGCGCCTGGATCCGGTCAATGCCGGTTTTGACCTGGCGGAACGGGTGGGGCGGGAGGCCGATATCACCGGCCAAAGCGGGGGACTTGCCTTTGCCGTGGCCTTTGCCGGCCAGGTGCTGGAAACAGATTCCGGTAGGGTGGCCGCCACGGGAGAGGTGCAGGGCGACGGCCGCATCACAGGGGTGGCGGGTATTGAAAAAAAACTGACCACCGCCCTTGATCTGCTGTCCGCAGGCGATACCCTGCTGTTCCCCAGAGAAAACCTGGACGATATTCCGGCTTCCCTGATGACCCGGCTCCGGGAGAAACGGATCACCCCCATGGCGGTTTCCCGGATGGACGAGGTGATCGATGTACTTCTGGGGGAACGCCGTGCCCCAACAAAGGGCTCCCGGCTCAGGCGGGTGCTGCTGATTGTTCTGCTCCTGGCCGCGCTGGCCCTGGCAGCCCTGGAATTTTATTCCGGGAAAGGTCCTGATACACCGGACCCCGTGTTCAAAACCGAGGCCCCCTTGCCAAAGCGTGAGGACCCCAGGGATATCCGGAAGGCATCACCGGTCCTTCCGCCCGAAGCGCCCGAAGAGCAAGAAAAGCCTGAAAAGATAGAAAATACGCAAGTGATTGACATCACCCCGGCAGTATCGAAGGAAAAGCGTTCTCCCGTCTTAGCACCGGACAATCCGGAACCAGAGACGCCCCCCAAAGAAGAGGTTTCCCTGCCAAAACCTGCCAGGCCGGAACCGGCCGTCACCCCGCCCCTGCCCCCTCCAGGTCCGGAAGGGGACAAAGGGTTTGAATAGTTGATCCTGCAATTTATCGCCGCTTTTCCTGAAAACCGCGCTGAAATTTCTTTTATCCGGCTGTATCGTTATTTTCCCCGGAACCTGGGCCGCCCTTCAAAGCTATTAAAAAGCTAAATAAAAGCTATATTTTTCAATTCCTCAAACGGCCAAGATCCCTTCCAGGCGGGCATAGTTGACCAATCAACCAGTTTTCCGCCCCCGTTGTGCCCGCCCTGTTTTTTTTTCCTTGACAGCCTTTCCCTCTCTTATACTATGGGGTAATCACTTTAGCTGTCTTATAGTTACAATGTAACATATTTAATCCACCTTTTTCGGAGGTTGCCATGAAACGAGTAAAATGGTCTTGTCTATTAATTCTAACCCTTTGCCTGGTTTACAGTCCCACTCTTTCCGCCAAAACCACCCTCAGGTACGCCAACTTTTTCCCGCCCACCCACATCCAGAGCCAACTGGCGGAAAGCTGGTGCAAAGAGGTGGAAAAACGGACCAACGGAGAAGTTGTCATCCAATACTTTCCCGCCGGCACCCTGACCAAGGCCCCCCAGACTTACGACGGGGTCGTTCAGGGCATTGCGGATATCGGCATGACCGTTCTGGCATATTCCAGGGGACGGTTTCCGGTGGCCTCCGCCATCGACCTGCCCATGGGCTATACCTCCGGTGTCCAGGCCACGTCCCTGGCCAATGCCGTGCTGGACGAATTCCAGCCCGAAGAGTTCAAAGATACCCAGATCATGTTCCTCCATGCCCATGGCCCCGGTCTCATCCACACCCGTGAAAAAGGGGTGGAAACCCTGTCGGACCTCAAGGGGCTGAAGCTGCGCGGCACCGGCACCAGCGGTCTGGTCCAGGCGGCACTGGGCGCCTCCCCCGTTGGCAAAAGCATGAGAGAATGCTACCAGATGCTCCAGAAAGGCGTTGTGGACGGCTCCTCCCACCCCATGGAATCCAACAAGGGCTGGAAACTGGGGGAAGTGGTTCACTACATGACCCAGAATTTTTCCACCGCCTACACCACCACCTTTGCCGTGTTCATGAACAAGGACAAATGGGCGAAGCTGACGCCGGAACAGCAGAAAACCATCACGGAAATCAACCAGGTATGGGCCATCAAACACGGCCAGGCCTGGGATGATTCCGATAAGAAAGGGCTGGCATTTTTCAAGGAAAAAGGCGGCAAGGTCATCACCCAGTCCGAAGACGAGGCAGCCAAATGGAAAGCCGCTGCCGCACCGGTGATTGACACCTATGTTGAAAAAGCCTCCCAAAAAGGGCTGGACGGCCGGGCCATTGTTGACTTTATAAAAACCAATATGTAGACTTGCGAAGCATCACAACCCTTGCTATACCTTGATATGCCCTGCCGGACTGCTTTTCAGGCCGGCAGGGCATGTTATATTAGCCTTAAGATAACCAACAGCCACAAACGGCAGGAATCCTTAAAATGAATACATTTTACCAATTGTTGGAACGGACCTCCGGCCTGATGAAAGTCCTGGGGGCCACCGCCCTTACCGCCATGATGCTGCTCACCGTGGCCGATGTGGTGGGCCGGTTCTTCAAACACCCCATTTTCGGCTCCGTGGAACTGGTGGGGTTTTTAGCCGTGATCGTCATGGCCGCAGCCCTTCCCTATACCTATAAAATGGATGGTCATGTGGGGGTGGAAATTGTCGTCCGGATGCTCCCGAAGAAAGTCCGGCTGATCATCGAAGTCCTGACCCGGCTACTGAGTCTTAGCCTTTTTTCCATCATCGCCTGGCAAATGTTCATCTATGCGGCGGACCTGAAAGAGACCGGCGAGGTCTCCATGAACCTGGAATTCCCGGTTCACACCATTGTTTATGTCCTGGCCGCAGGCCTTGCCATCTTCTCCGTTACCATCCTGGAACGGCTTGTTCACACCCTAAAAGCGCTAAAGGAATCCTAGACCCGCCATGAGCCCGATTCTCGCCGGTATCTGCGGCATCGCCCTAATGATCCTGATGTTTATGACCCGGATGCCCGTGGCCTTTGTCATGGCCCTGGTGGGCTTTGCCGGTTTTTCCCTGATGATTTCCCCGTCCGCCGGCCTGGTCCTCCTGTCCAGAAATGTATACGAGACCTTTGCCTCCTACGACCTGACCACCATCCCGCTGTTCATCCTCATGGGGCAGTTGGGATTCAACTCGGGCATCTCCAAGCGGCTTTACGATGCCGGGTACAAATTCCTGGGCAATATCCGGGGCGGCCTTGCCATGGCAACGGTATCTGCCTGCACCGCATTCGGGGCGGTGTGCGGCTCCAGCCCGGCCACGGCGGCCACCATGGCCACCGTGGGCCTGCCGGAAATGAAGCGCTTTGACTACGATGATGAACTGGCCACAGGCGCCGTGGCTTCCGGCGGCGGCATCGGCATGATCATGCCCCCCTCGGTGGTGCTGATCATTTACGGTATTCTCACCGAGCAGTCCATCGGCCAGCTATTTGTGGCGGGCATCTTCCCCGCCCTTTTGGTCACCCTGCTCTTTATTGTCTCCATCTATATCCGCTGCCGGATGTCCCCGACGCAGGGCCCCGCAGGGGAACGGTTTCCCTGGCCGGAAAAACTGGGCGCCCTGCTGGGCCTGGGAGAAACCCTGGCCGTTTTCACCCTGGTGGTGGGCGGCATTTTCTACGGCCTGTTCACCCCGACAGAAGCTGCGGCCATCGGTGCCTTCGGCGTTCTCATCATTGCCGTGGTGCGCCGGCAGATCACCTGGAAAGGCTTTGTAAACTCCCTGCTGGAAACCCTGAGAACCTCCTGCATGGTGCTGATGCTCATCACCGGTGCCGTGATCTTCGGCAAATTCCTGGCCGTCACCCGGATTCCCTTTGAGATCGCCTCCTGGGTGGCCGGTCTTGAGATGTCGCCGCTCCTGGTCATGGGGGTGATTATTGTAATTTATTTTTTAGGCGGGTGCTTCATGGATGCCCTGGCCTTTGTGACCCTCACCGTCCCCATCTTCTTTCCCGTGGTCATGGAACTGGGGTTCGATCCCATCTGGTTCGGGATCATCATTGTGATGGTTACCGAAATGGGGGTCATCACCCCGCCTGTGGGTATCAATGTCTATGTGGTATACGGGGTGGCCAAAACCGTACTGCCGGAAAACGTTCCCCTGGAAAAAATCTTTAAGGGGATCACCCCTTTTCTTGTGGCCGTGATCGTTGGGGTGGTCATCCTTATGCTGTTTCCCCAGATCATACTGTTCCTGCCCAACCTCATGTATTAACGGCCATACCCAAAGGGCAGAAGCTGGGCCGCCCAGTTTCTGCCCTATGGGTATGAATGCCATTCAGCGTGCCCGCAACAAACGATGAAAGAATTCAATAACTTGCCTAATTCTTTTATATAAAACAACACCGGAAATGGGGAACGGCTAAGATCCCTTTGCCCGGGTTGAATTTCATTCCCGCTTGATTTTCGGTGCCGGGCCGATTATAGAGAAAGGTGTCGTCCAACAAATTTCTCAGCGGGAAGCTGTCCCATGCGATCTTGCAACGCATTTTCAAGGATAAGCACCGTCTCATTCCGGAGGTATTATGCAACTATTGGATGCCGCTCTGGCATTTGTGCTGACCATGGCCGGCCTGGCCACTGTCGTGACGGTGATCATGGAATCCTGTATCCGGGTTGCCAGGATACGCAAGAAAAACTTTGTCCAGACCATCCGCCTGCTGACACGGGAACTGGACAGGGATGCACTGGGGCTTGACGACAGGGAATTGTGGGATTTTCTGGTGCGTGTGATCAAAAATCCGTCCGAGTCTTCGTCGGACCGGATCAATGCCCAATGCCTCAAGATTCCCGATATCAACGACCGCCTGGCAATGCTCGGGCCGGATAAGGCCAGGGGGGCAGGATTGATTGAGCAGATCAAAAATTTTGCAGGACAGCTTTTCGGAGACGGGAAACGGTCGGCCATCCATGACTGCGTCTCCATGGAATACCTGCTCCGCTGCCTGGCAGAGACACCGGCGGTGAAACGGGCCGTTCTCGACTCACGGGATAAAACCGAAGTGGTATTCAACCGTGTTGCCAGAAAATATGAAGAAATCTCGGCCGGTATTTCCATCAGTTTCAAACGCCATGCCCAGGCCTGGTCCGTGGGTATCGGCATTGCCGTAGCCCTGGTCTGCAACATCAATGCACTGACCATATTTGAAGCCTACCTGGTGGATCCTGATCTGGCACAATCCGTGATCAGCCGGTATGAAAAACAATTGGCTGAAAACGGCCTGAATAAAAAAGGGGACGATGATCCGGCGAACAACAGCGTTGAAGATCCCTGGGTGCTGCTGGCCAGGTCCAAGGCCCTGGGCATCCCCATCGGCTGGAATACCGGAACGCCCCTGGCGCCCCCATCCCACGGCTCCGGGGTCTTACACCTGTTTGATCAGACCAGGCAGATTATCACATGGTTCTTTGCGGTCAGCCTCACCGGTGTTCTCATCGGTCTCGGGGCGCCGTTCTGGTTTGATGTGGCCAAACGCCTGTCCCAGATCCGCAAGGGCCTTCAGACGGAGGCAGCGTCCAAGGAATTTCGTTTTTCCGCTGAAAATGCCAACGGCAGCGCCGACAAGCGCAGGGAGATTGTTGACCGGGTGCTCACCGAAGCGGCCAGGGAAGCCAAGTTCAATGTGGGGACACCTGCCTGAGCCCTGAAGCAGCCCGGCCGTATTTTTTTTAGGTGCCTGTTCTGCCATCTTTTTTAAGGTGGTGTTTTCAGGTTGCCCGGTATTCGTCTGGATCTATCCCGTACCGTTTCATGATTTGCTGAAGGGCCTGGCGGTCCATGGCGCAGCGCTTGGCAGCCTGGGTGATATTCCCCCCGGTCATGGTGAGCATGGCACCGATATAGTTGTGGTTGAACTGATTGAGAATCTTTTCTTTGGCCGCCTTATAGGGCATCTGGCCGGTTTCCGGGTCCAGTTCCTGGCAGGTATTGTCCTGGTCCCCCCCGTTCCTGATGGGGATGTTGGACCTGCGGATGGTATCGCCCTCCGAATAGAGTATCCCCTGGACCAGGACATTTTCAAGCTCCCGGACGTTTCCCTGCCAGTGCTGCTTCATGAGCAGGTCCCGCACGTTGTCCGATAGGCGTTTCGGCGACTTATTGAGTTTTTGGCAATGCTTGGCCAGAAGATGGTCGCTAAGCAACGGGATATCGGTGATCCGTTCCCGCAGGGGCGGCAGTTCGATGGTGATCACGGAAAGGCGGTAGAAGAAATCTTCCCTGAACTCCTTGTTGGCGATTTTCTCCCGCAGATCCTGGTTGGTGGAGGCGATGATCCGGACATCCACCTTGTCCACCCGGGTATCCCCTAAGGGCTTGACTTCCTTTTCCTGGATCACCCGGAGCAGTTTGGTCTGGATGGAGGGTCCCACATCACCGATTTCATCCAGAAAAATCGTTCCCTTGTCCGCCTCCTGGAACAGCCCGGTTTTGTCACGGTAGGCATTGGTGAACGCCCCTTTTTTGTAACCGAACAACTCGCTTTCCAGGATATGTTCCGGGATGGTGGGACAGTTCACCGGTATGTAGGATTTATCCTTTCTGTCACTCAGGGCGTGGATGGACCGGGCGGTGAGGTCTTTGCCGGTGCCGGATTCCCCGGTAATCAATACGGTGACATCCGAACCCGCCACAAGGGATATTTTTTCAAATACCTTTTCCATGGCCGGACTCTGGCCGATGAGGGGCAGGGTTTCGGTTTTGCAGGCCTGCTGCAGCCGCTTGTTTTCGTTCAGCAGGCGGCTGCGCTCCAGCGCCTTCTGGATCTTGAAAATCAATTCATCCTGCTCAAAGGGCTTTGAGATAAAATCGTAGGCCCCCTTTTTAATGGCAGCCACGGCGGATTCGATATTCCCGTATGCCGTGAGCATCACCACCGTAAGATCAGGATAGGCGGTTTTAAGCCGGTCCAGAAGTTCAAACCCGTCCATTTCCGGCATGCGGATGTCAGAGATCACCAGGTCAAAGGAGACATCGGCCTGCCGGACCACGTTCAGGGCCATCTCGCCGGAGAAGGCCATGGTGACCTTGCAGTCCAGCTCAGGCTCCAGGGTCCTCTGGAGCAGACGGGTCATATCTTTTTCATCATCCACCACGAGAATCTGGGCGGTCATGTCTCACTCTCCTTTTTATGGCTTCATTGATAGGGCGGTTCCGGCGCGTTAGCTGATCAGATCGGCGGCATCCGTTTTCAGGGGCAGCCGTATGATGAAGGCAGCGCCACGGTCCTCCCGGTTCCTGGCCATGATATCCCCCCCGTGGCGTCGGATGATGCCGTATCCCACGGAGAGTCCAAGTCCCGTTCCCCGGCCCACCGGCTTGGTGGTAAAAAACGGATCGAATATCCGGGACAGGTGTTGTTTTCTGATACCGCTGCCGTTGTCCTTTACCGCGATTTCAACCGCATCGTCCCCGGCCTGCCCGTCCCCCACCTTACGGGTGCTCACCTCAATCTGTCCGCCGTCGGTCTCTTCAATGGCATGGCAGGCATTGATCATCAGGTTGATCATCACCTGGGTCAGTTCCTGGGCATGACCCTGGACAATGAAATTTTGATCTTCCGGCAGGTCCAGCCGGATGTCCACCTTTCTGAAATCCGTATGGTTACTCAAGAATTTCACCACACCGTCCACCACCTTGTGCACCTCCACAGGACCGGTCTCCTTGGTCCCTTTCCGTGAAAAGCTTAACAGGTCGGAGACGACTTCCTTGCAGTTTTTCACATGCTTTTCAATGGTTTTCAGATCCTCTTCAAACCCGGAGTTTTCCTTGAGCATAAGCTGGGTATAGCCCAGAATGATTCCCAAGGGATTGTTGATCTCGTGGGCAACGCCGGCCGACAGTTCCCCCAGGGCGGCAAGTTTGTCTGCCTGGGCAATCTGCTGCTCCATTTCCTTTTTATCGTTGATGTCCTTGATGATAAAGTGAAAGGATTTGCCACAGCCGAATGCCCCGTAATCCACCCCGCCGGTGATCAGCACCCGGACCTGGGAGCCGTCCGACCGCAGAAAGTCGGTTTCCTCGTTGAGTATGTATTCCTTGGTGTCTAAAAGGTGTTGAATCCGCTGCCACTCATGGGGTTTGCCCAAAAATTCCCCCACGGACATCTCCCGGTTCAGCATATCGCTTTTCCGGTAGCCCGTCAGGGTAATACCCGCCTGGTTGATCTCAGTGACCCTCAGTTTTTCATCGGTCATGACGATGGTGTCCAGGGATTGTTCAAAAATACGCCTGGCCTTGTGCTCGGAACTTGTGAGCATTTCGGTTCGTTCGATAACCTTTTGCTCCAGGGTCTGGTTCAGGCTTTTGAGTTGCACATGGGTCTCCTCCAGCTTTCCCCGGGAGGAGAGGATCTTTTCGTTGATCTTCCAGCTCTGGTTAAAAAACAAGGTGATGAGTCCCACGAGCATGAAAGAAACCGTATTCACCGCACCGGTATAGGGGCTGATGATCTGCCAGATATCCATGTTGGCCGTCAGGACCAGAAACTGCTTCAGGATATGGGAAAAAGAGCGGGACACCGCAAAAATGGTAAAGCCGGTGCTGATCCAGAGCAGGTATAAAAAGATGGCATTGTCAGTATCCACCTCCCGCAGTTGCCGGGCCTTGTTCAGGGCCAGCACGGCAATGATGACCATCGCCACGGAACCGACCATGTCCACGATCAGTATGGGAAGCGAGGAAAAAATCATAGATCGGCGTCCCCGGTTTCCATATTCTTTTCCCTGGCCGCCTTCTCCCGGGCAAGGATATGGGTCAGGCCCCGGTAAAACAAAAACAGTGCCGGCACGCAAAACAGATGGTCCAGCTTCAGGCTGTGATAGAAATAGACCAGGAACTCAGAGCCTGCGGCGGCAGAGATCTTTACCTGCCGCAGTGAGAGATTTTCCACGGTGACCGCCCCGATCTGGTTGTCAAAAAAATGGGCGGAAATCGTATCCAGGTTCCACAGTACGAAGAGAATGGCTGAAAACTGGATCATCCGCCATCCCTTGTCCCGGTTAAGTTGCCGGCCGGTGATAATAAAGACCAGCACCACCATGGACAGCAGGAAAAACAAATGCCCCACCTGGTGGACGATGATGCCTTCCGATCCCTGGTGAAGCTGGATGGCAAAAGCCTTGGCCGGCAGTATCAAACCGCAGAAAAAAAGTGAGGCAAGCACCGCGGCTGTAGGCCCTGTGCATCTTTTGAACGCCACTATGCCGGTCCGGTAATTAATTGTTTTCCCCTTCTTTTTTTTTTCGTCCCATCCAGGCACTGAGGATGGTAAAAAATAAAAATCCGGTGATCACGCAGACCACGTACCAGAACAGGGTACCCACATGAAAATCCGTCCCCAGGGTAAACACCCAGGGCGAACCGAACTTGGCCGCCAGGTTTTCTTTGGTGTAAGTCCGGGACAGATAGGCAATGGTGGAAAGAATCGGCAACACGGTGGTCACCAGATTCTTCATGAAGCCTTCAAAAAAGTAGTCGTAATAGACCTTGTTGAGCTTGGCCTGGTCAATGTTCTTGGCCATGGCCTTGCCCTTTTCCCGGTCCTCGTGTTTCATGGCTTCCTCCCGGACGGACTGCCAGTGGAGAAACTCTTTTTTCAGGGCATCATGACGGCGGGTGCGGTATACCCGGACCAGAATCCGGGTCAGCCCCACCGTGGCGAATGCCAGGATGGCGATTACCCAGGCAGGGCCTAAGGCTTCCAGGGGAGAAAGGATAACATCCACGCCTGAGGCCAAAGCGTCCAGCCCGATGAGTATTCGTTCCCATAAATTGTCCAGGAATGCGTCCATAATTTAATCGTATCAAAAAATGTTGTGGTTAAAAGTGCAAACCCGCGGCCCAAAGCCTGATTATAGGCCCTGAGCACACGGGTTTGCAAGACCTTATCTTCCGGTCAAGTCGCGTATCTGACGCGAGTGCTTCCTATATTAGATCCAGATTTCAATTTTGAAAAATCTGAAGAACAGGAAGAACAGGGTACAGGCCAGGACGATCTTCAGGGTCATCTCGGAGAACATCTTCTGCGCCCGGGAACCCAGCATACCGCCGGCAAAACCGCCGATGATGATGGCAATGGCCAGGGTCATATCCGGCAGGTAACCTGTCATCAGGTAGCCCAGGAAGGCGCCAACACTGGAGAAACAGGTACCGATCAGGGAGATGGGAACCGCCACATACATGGGCAGTGCACCCAGGGTGGTCATGGCCGGAACCAGCAGGAAGCCGCCGCCGATACCAAAGGAACGGGAAACCACGCCGATGGCAATACCGAGGATGGCGAACAGCAGGGGATTGATCCGGAATTCTTCACCCCAGAACTTGAAGCGGTAATCGGTCAGACCGGTTTTAACAGGTTCGATGGAGCCCATTTCCGCGGAACGGCCTTCGGCCTTGGCCTTGGCAACCTCGTCGTTGAACTTCTTGGTCATGGCCTTGATGTTTTTACGTTTTGCCATGGCGGCAGGACGCATTTCCATCAGGGTCTTGATACCCATGATCACAACCAGGACGGCCAGCCATTCTTTGTAGGCCTTCATGGGCAGGACGGCGGAAACGTATTTACCCAGCCAGATGGAGCCGATGAAGATACCCACGCCGAAGGAAAGACCGACGGGCCAGGCCACACGTTTTTCAACCATGGCGTAGCGGTAGAAGGAACCTAAGGGGGAGAACAGGGTCAGGGCCATGTTAGAGGGTTTGAGTACGTTAGCCGCGTTGATGCCCACAGGACCCATGGTGTTGACAACCAGCACCTGGAAGGCTGCCATCAGCATACCGCCGGCAGCACCGATCATGGAGAAGTAGGTACCCACGAGGATAGCGCCGATCACGATCCACAGGGGGTTCATGTAACGGTAGCCTTTGTTCAGCCAGTAACCGTTCTTTTCAATCTTGTATTCACCGGTCTTTGCGCCGTTGACGTATACGTCAAACTGGGTCTCGGGGGGGGTGTGGCGGAAAGAGGTGAAAGAAACCGTGTACTGGCCGGTGGATTTGTCCAGGTTAACCTTGGTGCCTTTGTCCCAGTAGTTGCCGGAGGCCTCGTCGGTGACCACGGTTCTGGAAAAGATGACGACCTTACCGATTCTGTTGCCTTCTTTAACGATGGTGTTGATGCCGTAGTTGTTCTCGTTGGCCCAACGCAGGAAGTTCCACTGTTTTTCAGAGGCAATGGGGCCCATCATGGCACGGGCGGAGGCCTCCACATCGTTGAACTTTTTCTTCAGGTAAAACATGGTGGTGGAGTAAATGCCGTTACCCTTGCCCAGCAGCACGGAGGGGCCGCCGAATTTTTTCTTGTCCACCTTGCCGAATTTTTCAGGGGCGTTGGTGACCAGGTAGTACAGGGGGGGGATGGCGGTATCCATGTCAAAGGCACCCTTTTTAACGGCGCTTTTGAACTTCTTGACTTCGTGGACACCGTCGGTGTCCTTGGGGGCGAACATGTCTTTTTGTGCGATGGTCAGGAACAGGTCCTGGCCGGGTTCGATCTGCCCCTTGATTTCGACCACGTCACCGGCTTTGTAGCTGGCCGCCGAAATGTTCGCGGTACCTGCGGCAAAGGCAGATGAGGCGGATAACATCAGGGCAGTGAGAAGCACTGCCAGACAGGTAAAGGATTTCTTCATGGGTTTCTCTCCTTACAACATTAATTTGGGGTTAAAACATTTATAAGTTAAAATATCTGGCTGCCAGTCTGGCCCCCAGGATACTTGTAATGCCTGATACGATCATATAGATGAGCAGATCCGTTGCGGTCAGTAGAATCAAGGCCCCAGACAAGGGGGCTGCAATCCGGATCAATGCAAATACAGCAGCCCCCTGCCCCACCCCCATCACCAAAGGGAACAGGTAGCGACCGCGGATATTCTCCCTGAGGGAGTCCACCAGCTGGAACCCTGTCATGGCACCGGTGAAGGCCACAAAGACAGGGATGATGAATACCACCTTATCCACAGTCAGAAAGGTGGTGCAGAACAGGGCCAGGACAACGACACCGCCGATGCCTGCGGCCAGGGATTTTATACTTGCAAGCGTCACAGGTTCTCTCCTTTATTTCTTGGGCCGAAGGGTTTCTGTTACCGCCCGGTCGGACATGAGTTTGGCACAGGCGGTGCACAGGTGATGGACCGCCTTGGTGTGGGGATGATCTCCGGTATGGGCCTCCACATGGGCCAGAAAATCGCTGGTGGCATAAAGGTTGCCGCAGGCCTCACACCGCTCCAGGGGCAGCCGGCTGACCACCTCATCTTTAATGTAAACGGTTCTGACACCGGCCTCATCTTTTACCCGCATGACTTTTGTGGGACACAGATTTGCACAGGTGCCGCAGCCGATGCAGTTGCCTTCTCCGGGAACCACCCGGTTGCCGGTCTCTTTTTTCACCATCTTCAAGGCCCTTGCCCCCACCACATCGTTGCAGACCCGGACGCAGAGCCGGCAGCGGATACACCCGTTGGGCATCGGCGGTACCGGCACCTTATACTCCGCGGCCAGGTTCCGGATCCGTTCGGAATCCGGGGCCAGGTTCAGAAGTTTGGCAAAGGCCTTTTCCCGATGCTCGGCCACCATGGGGGAATCGGTTTTAATCACAAGCCCCGGCTTTGCCTTCAGGATACAGGACAGCATAATCACCTGGCGTCCTGTGGGGGAGGCCACTTCCACCCCGCAGAGTTTGCAGGCCCCCGACGGTTTCAGGGCCGGGTGGTAACACAGATGGGGGATGGCGATGCCGTTGGCCCGGGCCGCCTGGAGGATGGTGGTGCCCTCCTCGGCCATAATGGGGGTATTGTCTATGGTAATTTCAATCATGGGCAGCGTCCTGCAGATCGGTAATATAGTCTTTAAGGTAGTGAAGTTCCCGGGTCAGCGCCCCCACATGGGCTTTCACCAGGTCCTCCAGGGCAATGATACCGGTGATCTGTTGATTCTCCACCACCGGCAGATGCCTGATCCGGCCCCGCATCATCATGGCCATGGCGTCGTCCACGGAATCTTCGGGCTCCGCCACAATCAGATTCTCCGTCATGACCTGTTCCAGAACCACATGGGACAGCGGTTTATCGGGAAACCGCGTATGGCAGCGGACCAGGTCCCGTTCGGTGAATATCCCTGCCGGGCGGTTTGCCGCCGCATCCATGACAATGACGGCAGAGGCCCCGGACATGAGCGCCAGGGCATCGGCAACGGTCTGTGTCCGGTCCAGGGACAGGCACCCGCTGATATCCGGCAGATCCCGCACCTGCATTATCGGGTGTCCTCCTGGTCGGCCAGCAGCCGCAGGCAGTCCTGGGGCAGGCGGTGGGTGCCCTTGCCCTCCAGGCTGATTTCAATGAGTGCATCCGGATCATTTACCGTCGTGTCAGGGTCCGTAATATATCCGTGACACCCCAAAAAGTCGTCCATGTAAGGCTCCCAGGCCTCATCGGACGATTTTCGGAACACTTCGATCTTGTCACCTCTCTGGAATTCCATAATTCCTCCTTCAGGTTCGAACCCGTTATCTTACGCCATGGGCGGAGGAGCGTCCGGCGCACCGGATGCCGCCCCGTTCCGGCGCTGGCAGTTGTTGCACAGCAGCCGGCTGTCCGTTGTGGGTGAAATGTTTCGGGTTTTTCTGGAAATAAACCGGGTGTACTCGGCCGATCCCATTTTGGCCCCGCAGCCGTCGCAATACTGGATATCCTGGCTGTTGAGCACAGTGCCGCAGAGCAAAAGACGCCGCTTGCCGTCTTTTTCATCCATGACCAGGGCCTTGTTCTCGCAGTTGGCGGCACAGGCCCCGCAGGTGATGCAGTTTTCCGCCGTCACCCTGAAATCCGTTGGGGAGTTGTGGTCAAATTCCAGGTAACCCAGTTTCAGGGCGTTGATCCCCATTTTATCCCGGCAGATATCCACACATTCCCCGCAGCGGCGGCAGATGTCACAGCGCAGGCAGCGGCTGGCCTCTGCACGGACCGATGCCTCGTCATACCCCAGCTCCACCTGCTGGAAGGTGGTGCGGCGGCGGTCCATGTTGAGCATGGGCATTTCCGGATACTTCAGGGTCATCTTCCGGCTGGCGGACATTTCAATGACAGGTTCGGTGTTGTAACGGACCGGGATTTTCGGCATCCGGGGCTGGGGAATCCCTTTCAGGTAGCGGTCAATGGCTTCTGCCGCCCGCTTGCCGCCGCCGATGGCTTCAATCACCGTGGCCGGGCCGGATACGGCATCACCTGCGGCAAATACGCCGGGCTGGGCGGTTTCCATGCTGGCGTGGTTGACCTCTATGGTACCGCGCCGGGTCCAGTTGACCCCGTCAAAGGCATCCATGCCGTCATCATCCACATACTGGCCGATGGCGGAAATCACGGCATCGGCAGGGATGGTAAAATCCTGGCCTTCGATGGGCACGGGTGCCAGCCGGTCGGAGCCTTTTTTCTTTTTCAGTTCTGCTTTGACACAGGAAAGGGCGGTAATCTCATCCCCCTGGCCTTCAATGGATTTGGGAATGGTCAAAAAAGAAAATTCAATACCCTCTTCCTCTGCCTGTTCCACCTCTTCCACATCGGCGGGCATCTGGTTCCGGGAACGCCGGTAGGCTATGGTGACGGCTTCGGCACCGAGCCTGAGGCTGGTCCGGGCGGCATCAATGGCCACGTTACCGCCGCCGATTACCACCACGCGACGTCCCGGGGCATGGTGTTCCCCCAGGGCCACGTCCTTGAGGAATGTGACGGCCTCAATGACTTTCGGAAAGTCCTTTTCACCCTGGATGCCCAGGTCCCAGGCCTTGTGAGCGCCGATGGCAAGGAAGAAGGCTTCATAGCCATCTTTTTCAAGATCGTCTTTGGTCACGTCGGTACCGAACCGGGTGTTGTAGGAAATCTCAACGCCCAGGGCCTCGATCATGGCCACTTCCCTGTCGATGACTTCCCGGGGAAGGCGGTAGCGGGGTATCCCCACCATGAGCATGCCCCCCGGGATGGGCAGGTCTTCGATGATCCGGACCTTGTATCCCATCAGGGCCAGGTAGTAGGCACAGGAAAGACCGCCGGGGCCGGCCCCGACAACACAGACTTTTTTACCGTTGGCAGGACGGGGGGAAGGATTCTTATATGCCCGGTCGGACATGGCCCGCTCTGCGGCAAAGGCTTTGAGAAACTTTATGGAAACCGGGGTGTCGATCCTGGCCCTAACGCACATCATCTCGCAGGGCCGGGTGCAGATCAGCCCGCAGACCCACGGCAGGGGATTATCCCTGCGGATCACCTCAATGGCTTCGGCATCCTTTCCCTGGGCGATCAACGCCAGGTAGGTGGGGACATCAATACCGGCCGGGCAGGCCATCTGGCAGGGGGAGGGAGCAAGTTTCCCGCAGTCGTGGGAAGGACAGTTCCGGGTTTCGATGTGGCTTAAAAACACCTCACGGTGCTCATCCAGGTACCCTTTTACAATCTTGCCCGCCTCACGGGTTTTCAAAGGGCTGCCCTTGTAGTCGTACTCTTCCACCAGGGCATCGATGGCCGCCAGATGCCGGTCGCCAGCCGCCCCTTCTGCGATTTCCTCAGCCAAGGAAAGGATCTGCTCGGAGATCCGCTGCCCTTTAGGATCGCTCAGCCCCTTGGGCCCGATCTGCTCGGAGAGAAATAATATGGTTTGTCGTACCGGACAGATTTCCATGGTCACGCCCCTTAGAAGCTCGTACTTTCAAAGGATGCCACAGCCATGGCATGGCGCTCTCTTCGGATCTGGGTCATCTCCTCAACCTTGCCGAACTTGAGGCAGCCCGTGGTGCAGTTGGTCACGCACGCAGGATCAAGCCCGTCATCCACCCGGTCTTTGCAGTAATCGCACTTTTCCACCTTGCCGGTTTCCTTGTTCCACTGGGGGGCCCCCCAGGGACATGCGGAGACACAGGTTTTACACCCCACGCAAAGGTCTTTGTTGATGAAGACGATGCCGTCCTTGTCCCGGCGCTGCATGGCACCTGTGGGGCAGGCGGAGACACACCAGGGGTTTTCACAGTGGAAACAGGGCATAAATATAAAGGATATCTTCGGTACACCGCCGATATCTTTGGGTCCCACCTGAATAATCTGACAGGGTTTGGGTCCTGCAGCCAGCCCCTTGTTCGCCTTGCACGTCACTTCGCAGGTCCGGCAGCCGATACACTTTTTCGTATCCTGGAACAGATAATATTTACTCATTCAATCCTCCGGTTTAAGATCAGGTGCTTGGCTTAAGAAGATCAATTCAACTCATCGAATTTATGGTTCTTCATCAAGATTTCTGATCTAAATGTTAAATTTTCCTTTTAGACTCCCTAACATAGCCATAACCATGCCATGGCAGACCAAAACCAGCGACTTCAAACATAACCACTTAAATTTACGTACAATATTTAACAATATAGGTCGTCCGATTCATATTGCGGCTAACTTGAGAAGATGGGGGAAAAGAAGGATGAAAACCGCCTTGAAAGGTCGTAAAAGCTTGTATTAAAGGCTCCCCGGGTCCCGGGGATGATTTTGTGCATGAAAAATAGGTGCAATAAAAAAGTTGCACCGCATTTTTTTTATGGCGACTTATTTTTATGGCAACTGTTTTATGGCGACTGGGAGGAGACCTGCCTGCCTAAAACATCAGGCCCGGCAAATGATAAGCAGTGGGTTACATAGGTTTTTTGCCAAAGATGCGGGCAAAAATCTCATCATCGGATGCCATGCACTGCCGGTTCAGTTCCCGGTAGGATTCAAGAAGGGTACGGCCGGCTTCGGTAAGACGGGTGCCTGAGGCCCGGTCCGCATGAACAATGGCCCGGCCGAAATGGGTTTCCGTGGATTTTATCTTGCTCCAAACGGATTTATAGGACATTTTCATTTCTTTGGCGGTTTTGTTTATGGAGCCGGTGCGGTCGATGGAATCCAGGATATCCATCCGCCCCTTGCCCATGATGATGCCGCCCTCATCATCCACCAGCAACTGAATTGACCGAAGTTTCATAATTTCCCCTTGGCAAAGATTTGCCTTTTTATAGCGTGATTCATGCCATTCGTACACCCCATAATAGCAGGCATATCTCCTGGCTTTAATCTTGCAATGTAATTCCTGCATTGACCTTATGTTAAAAATAACATAAGGATAGATAAGAAACCCGTAAGGAGAACCCATGGAAGATTTTGAAACCCTGCTGGCAGGTGCGGCCGAAGCCCACGGCCATCTTTGTCCCGGGCAGGTGGTGGGTGTAAGGATGGCCATGCTGGGCTGTGAGCTTATCGGCCTGGACAACCCTTCTGCGATGCCCCAGATCAAAAAACTCATCGTATATGTGGAGATGGACCGCTGTGCTGCGGACGCCCTGGCCCATGTCACCGGAGTCCGCCTGGGCAGGCGGTCACTGAAGTTTATCGACAACGGCATCATGGCCGCCACCTTTGTCAATCTTGAGACCGGCAAGGCCTTTCGCATCGTCTCCACGGAAACCGCCCGGGACAAGGCAAAAGAATTGATGCCGGAAATCACGGACAGCCACCGCCAGCAGCTTGAGGCCTATAAGGTCATGGACATGGCGGATCTTTTTGACGTTGAAGAGGTCCGGGTGGATATCCCGGCTTCGGATATGCCCGGCCCCACAAGATTCAAGGCCGTCTGCACCCGGTGCGGCATCGTGGTCCGGGATAAAAAGGAAGTATTAATGAACAACGAGATCCTTTGCCGCCCCTGCGCCCACGGATCATATTTTCAGCCAGTGAAAGGAAGCACCCATGCGGAAAAACGGCAGCACACCCTTTAAAACCGTTCCCGTAGAAGAGGCCGTGGGCATGACCCTGGCCCATGACATGACGGAAATCATCCCCGGCAAATCCAAAGGCCCGGCCTTCAAAAGGGGTCACAAGGTCACCTCCGGCGACCTGTGCCGCCTGATGCGCATGGGAAAAAACAACCTCTACATCCTGGATCTGGACGAGACCCAGGTGCATGAAGACGAGGCCGTATTTGAACTGGCATCGGCCCTTGCCGGCCCCGGGGTTGAATTCTCGGCAGATCCCAAAGAGGGCAAACTGGAGCTGCGGGCCTCCTATCCCGGTCTTTACAAGGTGGACGTGGAAGCACTCACCCAGTTCAACATGTTCCAGGATGTCATGTGCGGCTCCATCCATACCAACACCAACGTCCAAAGAAACCAGAGCCTGGCCGCCACCCGTGCCATTCCCCTGGTCATCGAACGCCGGCATCTCGATGAAGCCACGGCCCTGGCAAAAGCGGCCTATCCCATCCTTTCCGTGGCCGCTTACAAGCCCCTGAAGATCCGTCTTGCCATCATCGGCAACGAGGTGTACAACGGCCTGATCCAGGACCGGTTCCAGGACATTGTAGAAACCAAGGTCCGCGCCCTGGGAACGGATGTGCTTGAAACCTGCATCCTGCCGGACGACCGGGAAATCATCAGCGGCAAGATAAAAGAATACCTGGAAAAAGATACCGACCTGATCATCACCACCGGCGGCATGTCCGTGGATCCGGATGATGTCACCCGGGAATCCATAGAAGCGTCCGGCTTTGACCAGGTCCACTACTCGTCTGCCGTACTGCCCGGGGCCATGTTCCTTTTAGGATATACCCGGGACACCGCCATCATGGGCCTGCCGGCCTGCGGCCTCTACCACAAGACCACCATCTTCGATTTGATACTGCCCCGCCTCATGGCCGGGGAACGCCCGGGAAAAAGGGATCTTGCCAGCCTCTGCCACGGCGGCCTTTGTATGAACTGCACCCCCTGCCGGTTCCCGGAATGCCCCTTTGGAAAAACGGCCTGAGGAAATGAACATGCCCCCAACTCCCGTTCACATCATCGGCCAGCCAGGCGCTGGCAAAACCACCCTGGTGGCCAATCTGGTCCGGAACCTTACCGAGCAGGGATTTTGCGTGGGCACCCTTAAGCACTCCAGCCATCCCCACGAGTTGGACAAACCGGGGAAGGACACCTATATCCACAGGACTGCCGGGGCCAGCCCGGCAGCCATGGTCACCTCCCGGATGGCCGCCGTTTACCTGCCGGTTTCCGAGGACATTTCTCCGGAAAACCTCATCGCCACCTATTACAGGCATGCGGACATTGTTCTGATCGAAGGCTGGATTTCGGGTCCCTACCCCAAGATTGAAATCTGGCGTGCGGAAGTGGAACGGCCGCCGCTGTTTGTTGAACGGTCCGGCGTGGCAGCCCTTGCCACGGACGATCAGCTCAGAAAGCCTGAAGAAAAAGCCGCCCGGGAACAGCACCTCACGCGTTTGCCGCTGGAACCCCTATCCGCCATTGCAGATCTGATAGTAGACCTCAGCAATTCTTAAGTCCGAATATTCAAGATAGCCCAAAAAAGGAATCGCCCCCTGTGCTGGCGGACACAGGGGGCGATGGTACTTTGCCATATGGCGGTGTGGTTGATTTAAGCGGTTAATCCTTTTTCAAGATTATTGCTTGCTCACTGTGACAAAGTGTTCCTGATAGGCGATGGCGCCGCCGGCTTTATCCCAGACATCCATGCCGCCCTTCATGAACTTGTTGTCTGCCAGGCCTTTGCCGAAGGCACGGCTTTCCACTTTGAGGCGGTGGCCGAAGCCGTGGATGACAAAGACGGCATCCGGGTGGATATGGTCGGTGACCTGGGCGCGGATGGTCTCGGTATAGCCGTCTTGGCCCACGGTAACGATATCACCGTCCTTGATCCCCAGTTCATCCGCTTTTGCGGTGTTGATCCACAGGGTATTTTCGCCCATCTGCTCGTTGAGCAGGGGGTTGTTCACCGTATGGCCCTGGGTGTGAAGGGCGCATCTGCCGAAGGTCATGCGAAATTCCCCCGCTTTGGGGAATACTGGCGCTTCATAGGGTTTCAATGAGGGCAGGCCGGCATCTTCCAGTTTCTTGGAAATGATTTCAATTTTGCCGCTGTCCGTCTTAAATTTAAACGCCTCAAAGTCTTTATATTTGGGCTTATCTGCCAGTGACACCATGCCCTTTGCATTGAAGTCCTCAACAGAGACCCCGGTTCCCTCAAGCTGGAAATTCCAGAGGTCTTCGGCCGTCTCAAAGACCAGCTCGGGCAGGTCCATCCGCTTGGCCAGGCCGGAAACAATCTCCCACTCTGCCAGGGTGTCGTACCGGGGCTCAACACTGCGCTTGCGCATGAAAAACTGGGGCTTGAGGGCATTTTTCGTGGCGATGATGCTTTCCCGCTCCAGGTAAGTGGACATGGGCAGCACCACATCTGAATGCCAGGCGGTATCTGACCAGGAAAAGGTCACGGACACCAGGAGATCCAGCTTGTCCCACATCT